>NZ_CM001165.1:2901944-3261944 GCF_000213055.1 Streptomyces sp. Tu6071
GCGGTTCATCGTTCGACTTGCATGTGTTAAGCACGCCGCCAGCGTTCGTCCTGAGCCAGGATCAAACTCTCCGTGAATGTTTTCCCGTCATCGGGAGACACCACGAGAGCGGAACCGGGAGAGGAATAATCTCCCAGGTTCACAGCGTCCTCGCTGTGTGTATTCAAAGGAACCTCAACCTCAGGCCATGAAGACCATCGGTCGGGGTATCAACATATCTGGCGTTGACTTTTGGCACGCTGTTGAGTTCTCAAGGAACGGACGCTTCCTTCGTACTCACCCTCTCGGGCTTTCCTCCGGGCGTTTTCCCTTCGGTATTTCGTGTTTCCGACTCTACCAGATCCTCGCGGACCTGATTTCCTCGGTGCTTTCCGGTTCCCGGCCCGGCCCTTCGGCCTTTCCGTTTCCCTTTCGGCGTTTCCGACTTTATCAGATCTTCGGCGGCCGTTTTACCGGCTGTCCTTCGTTCCGCATTGTTCGGAGAAGTGCCCACCCTGTTCCGCTGTGAGGCGGTTCTTTCGGGGCGTGGAGGACAGTAGCAGGTCGTCAGGGCGCGATGCACATCCGGTGGGCGCCCCCTCGAACCGCCGTTCGCCGAGGGGGCTCCCACCCGTGCCGTCAGCGGTTCGTGACGGTGAGGTCGTCCACGGACGCGGTGCCCGTGCCCGGTGCCGTGACCAGGATCTTCGTGATGCGGTGGCCTCGCGCGGAACCGTTGAGGCGGCTGGTCACCTTGGTCCACGCGGAAAGGGGGACCTTGCCCGCGGGACGGGTACGGACCGTCCTGCCGTTGTCGAGGAGGAGGTCGACGGTGACCGCGCGGCCCGCGGCGTCGGCGGGGCTCAGGTAGTAGGTCAGCTCCGTCTTCCGCGTCACGGGGATGTCCACGTCGAAGACGCCGTACGAGGTCGGGGCCGCCGCCGTGCCGTCCGGTCGGCCCTGCGCCCCCTTCACCGTGAGCGACGTGTTCCCCCGGTGTGCCTTCCCCCCGGACGTCGTCACCGCGAGCCCCGTCGTCGGGCGGGCGTCCGTGCCCGGCTCGAACCCGGTGCGGAACTGGACGGGGCCCGTCGACGGGGGAATGGGGATCTTCGGGTCGAGCGGATCGCGGCCACTGATCATGCCGGTGGCCGCGCCCGCGAGGCGGAGGTAGAAGTCGGCGGAGAGATAGGTGCCGTCCGCGCTCGTCGTCTGGAAGTACTGGTCGGTGGGGATCATCGAGGAGTCCTCGGCGGCCGGGGCGATCGCGGTGGCCTCGTCGTACTCGTCGAACATCGCGAGGAACGCCTGTCCCACGCCGGCCTTCCTGACGTTCACCGCCTGCTGCCACAGGAAGTCGCCGGAGCGGCGGGGGATCTCGTTGCGCGGGCCGTCCTTCCAGTTGGACCAGGAGAAGCCCGGATAGATCACCGGGAGGTAGTCCTGCCCGCGCGGGGTGAGCGCGGCCAGGTCGGCGGCGATCTGCGGGGCGTTGTCGCCCGCGTTGCCGACCATCCACGGGGAGAGCATGTCGAGCGCCTGGTAGACGGGGCCGAAGCCCGGCTTCGCGTTGGAGTCGGTGCGCCAGCCCGTCGGGACGCCCCCGACCACGTAGAGGCCCTTGCTCCTGAACCAGTTCACGATCCGCTCGGACTGCTCCGCCGAGCCGGGACGGTTGCTGAAGCCGAGGCCCCACAGCTCGACGACGGGTTTGCCGTCCTGGTGGACGTAGGCGGGGGAATCGGTGAGGTGGAGGGAACCGGTGACGACGTTCGTCCAGTCGTCCTGGAGCACCTGCTCGAAGTTCGCGTCGGTGAGGCCGCTGACGTCGTACTCGACGTAGAAGCCGCGGCCCGTGCGCTCGGCCGCCTTGCGGGCCTTGTCGGCGACGGAGTTGCGGACGGCGGCGCGCGGTGAGGCGGGGTCGGAGACATCGCTGCCGAAGCGCTGGAGGGCGGCGCCGTCGAGGCCGTTGTCGCGCATCCAGTCGAAGTGCTGCTCGACGACGGCGCTCGGGTACGAGGAGAAGAGGCGGGCCGGGTCGCCGTTGCCGAGCGGGGCGTAGCCCGTGCCGGCGAGGACGGAGTCCGGGTAGGCGCGGGTGTCCGGCCACAGCTCGAAGGTCTGGTTGCCCGGCGAGGGCTGCGACCCCGCCCAGTGGCGCCAGGCGCCGAGCGGGGAGCCGTCGGAGGGGTGGTTGAACCAGCCCTGGTAGCCCGCGTAGACGTGGCCCTTGAGGGTGGGGGGTGCGGCGGTGGGGCTCGCCGCTCCGGCCTGGGTGCCGAGAGCGGTGGCCAGGAGGGTGAGGCTCGCGGCGGCGGCGAGGGAGAGACGGGTACGGCGTCTGGGCATGGGGGGTCCTCGGTTCCGTGGAGGGAGCTTCGGGGACGAGCGCGGCACCGGTGAGGTGCCGCCATGAAAATCCCTCGGATGTACCTCGTCAACCGGTTGGACGAAAGCGATTTCCCTGCGCTGTACGGAAGATGGGGGCGCGTACGCCTCATATCTTTCCCTTGTGGCCGGTTAGTTCCTTGCCCGTCGTCCGGCCTTCAGGCTGGGCGTGAAGGTGGCGTGGAAGACGCTGGACGCCGCGCCGACCGCCGCTGCCTCCTCGCCCAAATGGGAGGGGGCGACGCGGACCGTGCGGACGTGGTGGGCGAGCGGGAAGGTGTTGACGGCGGCGGTGATGACGTCGAGGTAGCGGGCGCGGACGCCGGGGAGGACGGCGGGGCCGCCGACGATGAGGAGTTCGGTGTCGAAGAGCCCGACGAGCCCGGCAGCGCCCCGGGCGAGGACGCGCGCCACGCCGTCGACGACCTCGCGGACGGCGGGATCGCCCTCGGCGGCGCGCGCGCAGACCCACGGGTAGGCGTCCTCGCCGCGCGGCACGGGCAGTCCGGCGGCGCGGACGCGGGCGAGAGTCGTGGAGATGGGGGCGCACTCCTCGGCGGAGCGCGGCACGTCGTCGTCCCCGGCGGCCCGGGGGCGCGGGGCGCACAGTTCGCCCAGCTCGCCCGCGTTCCCCGTCGCGCCCCGGTGCACGTCGCCGTTGAGGAAGGCGCCGCTGCCCGCGCCCGCTCCCAGGTACAGGTACACGAAGTCCTCGGCGCGTTCGGCGGCGCCGAGCCAGCGTTCGCCGATGGCCGCCGCCGTCGCGTCCTTCTCGACGACGACGGGGCTGCCGAGCCGGGCGCTGAGTTTCGCGCCGACGTCCACGCGGTCCCAGCCCTCGAAGAGCGGCGGGTCGAGCAGGACGCCCGCGCGCCGGTCGAGCGGTCCCGGCAGCGCGGCCCCGTACCCCAGCACGGGCCCGCCGTCCGGCACTTCGGCCGCTGCCTCGCGGGCGAGCGCGGCCATCTGGGCGAGGCACCAGTCGGGGTCGCGGGGGGCTTCGAGCGGCATCCGGCGGCGGGCGACGACCTGGCCGCACAGGTCGACGGCGACGGCCGTGATCATCCACGGGTCGAGGTGGATGCCGACCGCGTACCCGGCGTCCGGGCGCAGGCGCAGCGGGATGCGGGGCTTGCCCGCGCCGGCCGAGCGGCCCTCGTCCTGCACGATGAGACCCGAGGTCAGCAGGTTGCGGGTGATGCGGGAGACGGCCTGCGGGGTGAGGCCGGTGGAGGCGGCGATCTCGACGCGGCTGAGCGTGCCCGCCTCGCGGATGCTCTCGATGACGAGCTTCTCGTTGTACGAGCCGAGCGCGAGCTGGTTGAAGGCGCGCGGGGCGGGGCGGGGGGCGGACTGCGCCGTGGGCGGGGCGGGGGGACGCACCCAGTGGAGGGGGCCTTCTGCCCCGACATCGGCGGCGGGAGGTCCGGTCAGCGCGGCGGCCAGCGCCACGGGGTCGCGGGCGAGTTCGGCGAGGAGGAGGACGCGGAGGAGGGAGAGGGCGCGGGTCGCGGGGGCGAGGGTGTGGGGCCGGGTGCCTTCGGGGGCCGGGGCGGGGCCGAGGGTGAGGGCGTGGAGGGTGCGGCCGGGGTGGCGTGAGCGGACCGCTTCGAGCAGGTCGTCGTACGCGGGCGGGGCGGACTCCGGTGGGGGCTCCGGGCCTTCGGCGGTGTCGAGTGCGTCGAGCGCCCCGTACACGTAGGCCGTCGCGTCGCGGACGAGCGCGGTGGCGCGGCGGGAGGGGCGGGGGCGGCCCTCGGGGGGTTCGCCGAGGAGGAAGAGGGCGTGCCCGTGGCTCGCGCGGACGGCGAGGAGGTCCAGGTCGCGCAGGGGGCAGGGCGGGTCGGCGGGGACGGTGAGCCCGGCGGTGCCGGGGCCCGCGCCGAGGCCCCAGCGGCGGCGGACGGCGGCGAGGGTGGTGTGCGAGACGCCGGTACGGGCCGCGAGCGCGCGGACCGAGAGGGGGGCCTCGCCGTCCGGGGCGGGCAGGAGCGAGCGAGCGACGAGCGCGGCTTCGTCGACGCGGGAGGGGCGTCCGCTGCGGGGGCGGTGTTCGAGTCCGGCGAGTCCTTCGGCGGCGTAGCGGCGGCGCCAGGTGGTGACGGTGGGGCGGGAGACGCCGAGGCGGCGGGCGCTGTCGATGACGCCCGTACCGGCGGAGGCGTCGAGGACGATCTGCGCGCGCAGGGCGCGGGCGCCGGAGCCGCGTGCCCAGCCGCGCAGGCGGGTGCGGTCGGCGGGGGTGAGGGCGAAGCCCGCGGCGGAGGCCGCGGGCGGGGTCGGCGGAGGGGGCGGCGGCGTGCCCGTCGTGGGGCCCGGCGTCGTATACGTACGTGCCTCGCTCATCGCGCTCCCGCCTCCGTACCGTCACGATCCCCGCTCCGGCGGCTGCCAAAGAACTTAGCTGCCACCTCTGCCCCCTGTACACCCTCCCGCCAAGGGAAGCCCCGCGTGTACCGTCGTAAATCCCTTGCGGCAGCGGACAGAAAGCGCTGTCGGACGCATTGACTCATAGCAATCCATTGATTTTACATAGCGCCCCGAGGGGCCCACCGAGCGAAGGCCGGGCCCGCCCTCCGCCGCTGAAGGGCTCAGCCCATGTCCCAGCTCACTGGCCCACGGAAGAAACGGCGCGTCGATCGCGGCCTCTTCTGGTTCACCGTGCCCGGCATCGCCGTGGTACTGCTCTTCCACTACGTGCCGTTGCTCGGCAACGTCATCGCGTTCCAGGACTACCAGCCGTTCATCGGCATCATGCACAGCCGCTGGTCGGGCCTGGACAACTTCTCCGTCCTCTTCAACGGGGACTCCGCCTTCCTGCACGCGCTCTCGAACACCTTCCAACTCCTGATCATCCAGGTGGTGTTCGTCTTCCCGGCGCCGATCCTGCTCGCGCTGGCGCTCAACAGCCTGGTGAGCGAGCGGGTCAAGAAGGCCGTGCAGAACGTGCTCTACCTGCCGCACTTCCTGTCGTGGGTCGTGGTGGTGGCGCTCTTCCAGCAGATGCTGGGCAGCGGCGGGCTCGTCAACGTCTTCCTGCGCGCGCAGGACCTGGGCACGTGGAACATCATCGGCGACCCCGAGCTCTTCAAGGGCCTGCTGACCTCGCAGGTCATCTGGAAGGACACGGGCTGGGGCACGATCCTCTTCCTCGCCGCGCTCTCGCGGGTCGACACCGATCTGTACGAGGCGGCGGCGATGGACGGCGCGGGGCGGCTGCGGCAGACGTGGCACGTCACGCTCCCCGCGCTGCGCGGGCTCGTCGTCCTGCTGCTGATCCTGCGGCTCGGCGACGCGCTGAGCGTCGGCTTCGAGCAGATCATCCTGCAACAGGCCGGGGTGGGGCTGCCGGCGAGCGAAGTGCTCGACACCTACGTCTACAACAACGGCCTGCTGTCCGGGCAGTGGGGCGTCTCGGCGGCCGTGGGGCTCGTCAAGGGCCTGGTGGGCGTGGTCCTGGTGCTGGGCGCGAACAAGCTCGCGCACTTCTTCGGCGAGGAAGGGATCTACCGCTCATGAGTACCGCGCAACTGCCCACGACGCCCGCGTCGGCCGACGTCCCCGGGCCCCGGGACCGGCGCCCCCCGCGCCCGCCCAAGCGGCGCCGCGTCGACGCGGGGATACCCGGGCAGACCCCGGCCTCGCCGCCGTGGCGGGTCCTGAAGTCCCTCGTCATCCTGCTGTGCTGCCTCGCCGTGATCCTGCCCTTCCTCACGGTCGTCTCGACGTCGCTCGCCGACACCGCGCAGGTCAACGAGGCCGGGGGCTTCGTCCTGTGGCCGGACCACCCCTCGTTCGACTCGTACGAGGCGATCCTGCGCGGCGGGCTCGTGACCCGGGCGATGGCGGTGAGCATCGGCGTGACGGTCGTCGGTACGGCGCTGAGCCTGCTCTCCAGCATCACGCTCGCCTACGGGCTGAGCCGGCCCGGGTCCTTCGGGCACAAGCCGGTGCTGATGATCCTGCTCTTCTCGATGCTCTTCGCACCGGGCGTGATCCCCAGCTACCTGCTGATCAAGCAGCTCCATCTCATCAACAGCTACTGGGCGTTGATCCTGCCGACGATGGTGAACGCCTTCAACGTCATCGTCCTGCGCTCCTTCTTCCAGAGCATTCCGCGCGAACTCGTGGACGCGGCACGGATCGACGGGGCGAACGAGCTGAACATCCTGACGAAGGTCGTGTTGCCGCTCTCGCGCGCGTCGGTCGCCGTCGTCGGGCTCTTCTACGCGGTCTCGTACTGGAACGCCTTCTTCAACGCGCTGCTGTACATGAACGAGTCGGCGAAGTGGCCCATGCAGCTCGTCCTGCGCACGTACGTGGTGAACAACGCGGCGATCGGCGCGGGCGAGGCGTCCGCCGCCGGGGCGCCGCTGCCGCCCTCGCAGGCGCTCCAGGCGGCGATCATCGTGCTCTCGATCGTGCCGATCGTGCTCGTGTACCCGTTCCTGCAGCGGCACATGAACAAGGGCGTGATGATCGGCGCCGTGAAGGGCTGAGGCCCCCCTTGACGGTACGGGGCCGGGTGCGCGTCCGGTTCCGTTGCCGGGCGGTTCCCCGCCCCGGCCCCGTACCCCCGTTCCAGGACTCTTCCGCATTCCGGCTCATCACGAAGGAGCAGCCCCATGGGTGCCCCCATCTCGCGCAGAGGACTGCTGCGCGCTTCGGCGGGAGCGGCGGCGGGCCTCGCGCTCGCGAGCTGCGGCGACGGCGGTCCCGCGATCCCGCTCGCGGACAACGCGAAGGTCGAACTGCCCGACTACGTCCCGTACAAGGGCGTCAAGCCCGCGCTCGCCGGTACGAAGGGCGGCGTGCTCAACGGTTACCGGCACTACCCGGCGGACCCGGCCCGCGCCTTCCCCGACGGGCCGCCCGCGAAGGGGCCCGGGGTCCGCGTCATGACGCTCACCTTCAACCCCGTACCGCCGCCGCAGGGCCGCAATCCGTACTGGCGGGCGCTCAACGAGCAGCTCGGCACGGACCTCGATGTCGAGATCGTGCCCGTGGGCGACTACCCCAACAAGTTCTCGGTCGTCGTCGCGGGCGGGGACCTCCCGGACGCGATGCTCGTGCTGCCGACCGCGAGCCAGCAGCCGGCGATGTTCAACGCGCTCTTCGAGGACCTGACCGAGCACCTGTCGGGCCCGGCGGTGCGCGAGTACCCGTACCTCGCCAACATCCCCACCGACGCCTGGCGCTGGACCGTCTACAACGGCGGGATCTACGCGCTGCCGATGCCGCGCGCGAACGCGGGCAGCATCATGTTCTACCGCTCCGACCGTTTCAAGGAGCGCGAACTCGACCCGAACCCGGGGGACTTCAAGGAGTTCCAGCAGTTGTGCAGGGACGTCTCCGACCCCAAGCACAGCCGGTACGCGCTCGGCGACCCGATCACGACGCTGAACTTCATGATGGAGATGGTGGGCGGGCCGAACATCTGGCGCGAGAAGAACGGGAAGTTCACCTTCTGGCTGGAGTCCGAGGAGATCAAGGAAGCGCTCGACGCCGCGCGCAAGCTCACTCAGGAGCACCTGCTCCACCCCGACGCGTACAGCGTCGTCGGCAAGTTCAAGGACTGGTTCGGCAACGGGCAGATCGCGCTGCACTACGACGGCAACGCGGGCTGGAACGACTTCTACCGGCAGTACGCGCAGAACAACAAGGGCCTGGAGATCGACGGGATGCTCGCCCCGGGCTTCGACGGCGGCAAGGGCAGCCACTGGGCCGGGTACTCCAGCTTCGCCGTCCTCGCGATCAAGAAGGCACCCAAGTCCCGCGTGCGGCAGATCCTCCGGCTCGCCAACGCGATGGCCGCGCCCTTCGGCACCGACGCGTACAAGCTGCGCAAGTACGGCATCGAGGGCCACGACCACGAGCGGCGGGGCACCGACCCGATCCTCACGCCGGACGGCACGACCGAGACCGCGCTGCCCACCGGGTTCATCACCGACGCGCCGCTCTCGCTCTACTTCCCCGAGCGCCCCGACGTGGTCGACCGCCAGCACTCCTTCCAGACGCGGGCCGCCGAGGTCCTCGTCCGCAACCCGACCGAGGGCATCTACTCGGAGACCAACGCGAAGACGTTCGGCGCGCTCAAGCTCAAGACCGACGACGTCCTCAAGGGCATCATGCAGGGCCGCAACAAGCTCTCCTCGCTCGACGAGACCGTCCGCATGTGGCGGCGCGAGGGCGGCGACCAGATGCGCGCCGAGTACGAGAAGGCGTGGGCGAGCCTGCACGGCTGACCCGGCCGGGGCCGGGCGCGCGGCGCGGGCGGAACGGCCCGCACCCGCGCCGGACCACCCCGCCGCCGATGGCCTCGGCGCCCGCGCCGGAGCACACCGAAAGCCCCCTTTTCCCCCGTATCCTCCCTACTCCCCCACCCCGCACCACCACCCGAGGAGCACCCTCACCATGCACGACGACCGGACCGCGACCGAGGACCGCATCGCACGGTTCGTCTCCAGCAGGCTGCGACCCGCCCTCCACTCCGAGCCGCTGCCGCTCTCGCTGGAGGTGTGGCGGGTGCCCGGGGAGCCGGTGCCCGTCGCCGAGGCGCTGCGGGCCACGTACGAGCCCTTCGAGGCCGGCGCGTACTGGGGCCCGGCCTGGGGCACGACATGGCTGCGCGCGAAGGGCACCGTGCCCGCGCACTGGGCGGGCAGGCGGGTCGAGGCCGTCTTCGACCTCGACTTCGACCTCACGCAGGGGCCCGGCGGGCAGGCCGAGGGCTTCGTGCACACCGCCGCCGGGGAACCCCTCCAGGGCCTGCACCCCTACCACCGCACGGTGCGCCTCGCCGAACCCGCCACCGGGGGCGAGGAGATCGACCTCCTCGTCGAACTCGCGGCGAACCCCAAGATCGCGGGCAGCGCGGCGATCGGGATGCGGTACAGCTCCCTGCGGACCGCCGGGGACGAGCCCCTGTACCGGCTGCTCGTCGCCGACCTCGCGGTGCGCGAGGAGGACGTGTGGCACCTGCTCCAGGACATGAGCGTCCTGGACGAACTCATGCGCCAGCTCCCGGAGTCGGCGCCCCGGCGGTGGGAGATCCTGCGGGCGCTCGACAAGGTCGTGGACGTCGTCGACCCGTGGGACGTGGCGGCGACGGCCGCGCGGGGCCGCGAGGTCCTGGCCGATGTCCTCGCGCGGCCCGCGCACGCCTCCGCGCACACCGTGCACGCGGTCGGGCACGCGCACATCGACTCGGCGTGGCTGTGGCCGCTGCGCGAGACGGTCCGCAAGTGCGCCCGGACGTTCACGAACGTCACCGCGCTCGCCGAGGAGTACCCCGAACTCGTCTTCGCCTGCTCCTCCGCGCAGCAGTACGCGTGGATGAAGGAGCGACGACCCGACGTGTACGCGCGGATCAGGAAGGCCGTGGACGAGGGGAGTTTCGTGCCGGTGGGCGGCATGTGGGTGGAGGCGGACGGGAATCTGCCGGGCGGCGAGGCCCTGGCCCGCCAACTCGTCTACGGACGGCGGTTTTTCGCCGAGGAGTTCGGGGTCGAGCAGGACGGCGTGTGGCTCCCCGACTCCTTCGGCTACAGCGCCGCGTACCCGCAGCTCGCGAAGCTGGCGGGCGCGCGCTGGTTCCTCACGCAGAAGCTCTCGTGGAACGCCGTGAACCGGCTGCCGCACCACACCTTCGACTGGGAGGGCATCGACGGCACCCGCATCCTCACCCACTTCCCGCCCGTCGACACGTACAACTGCGAGCTGACCGGGCGCGAACTCGCGCACGCGGAGGCGAACTTCGCGGAGAAGGGGGTCGCGGGACGCTCGCTCGCGCCGTTCGGCTTCGGGGACGGGGGCGGCGGGCCGACCAGGGAGATGATGGAGCGGGCCCGGCGCCTGCGGGACCTGGAGGGCTCGCCCCGCGTCGAGGTCACCAAGCCCTCGGACTTCTTCGCGACCGCCGACCGCGAGTACCCGGACCGGCCGGTGTGGCGGGGCGAGTTGTACCTGGAGAACCACCGGGGCACGTACACGAGCCAGGCGCGCACGAAGCGCGGCAACCGGCGCGCGGAGGCGCTGCTCCGGGAGGCCGAGCTGTGGGCGGCCACGGCGGCGGTCCGGGGCGGGCACGCGTACCCGTACGAGGAGTTGGAGGCCCTGTGGCGGCGGGTGCTGCTCCACCAGTTCCACGACATCCTGCCCGGCACGTCGATCGCCTGGGTGCACGAGCAGGCCGAGGAGATGTACCGCGAGGCGCACGCGGCGCTGGAGGGCATCATCGGGGCCGCAGCGGGTGAACTCGGTGCGTCCGGCGAGGGGTTCGCGGTGCTGAACGCGGCGCCGCAGGAGCGTACGGAGGTCGTCGTGGTGCCCGGCGGGGTCGCGGGCGGGCAGGAGCTGGCGGACGGCTCGCGCGCCGTGCTCGCGCACGCCCCGGCGCTCGGCGCGGGGACCCTGGACGGCGGCGGGGACGGCCCGCAGCCGGTCACCGCGGGCGAGGAGAACGGGGACCTCGTCCTCGACAACGGCCTCGTACGGGTGCGGATCGACCGGGCCGAAGGGCTCGTGCGCTCGGTACGGGACCTGGGCGCGGACCGCGAGACGCTCGCCCCGGACGAGCCGGGCAACCTGCTGCAACTGCACCACGACGACCCCACGCTGTGGAGCGCGTGGAACCTCGACGCGTCCTACCGCAACACCGTCCGCGACCTCACCGCGGCCGAGTCGGTCGAGCTGGTCGAGCCGGGACCGCTGCTCGCCCGGGTGCGCGTGACGCGCGCCTTCGGAGCGTCCCGGCTCGTCCAGGACCTCGAACTGACGGCCGGGGCACGGCGGTTGGTGGTCCGTACGGATATCGACTGGCAGGAGCGGGACGCCGTGCTGAAGGCGGCGTGGCCGCTCGACGTGCACGCCGGGCACGAGAGCGCGGAGGTGCAGTTCGGGCACGTCCAGCGGCCCACGCACGAGAACACGAGCTGGGACGCGGCCCGCTTCGAGGTGTGGCAGCACCGGTGGGTGCACGTCGGCGAGCACGGTTTCGGCGCGGCACTGCTCACGGACTCGACGTACGGGCACGACGTGCGGCGGCACACGCGCGCGGACGGCGGTACGACGACGACGCTGCGGCTCTCCCTCCTGCGCGCCCCGCACAGCCCGGACCCCGAGGCGGACCGGGGGCGGCACGCCTTCGCGTACGCGCTGGAGGCGGGGACCGGCATCGGGGGCGCGGCGGCCGGGGGATACGCGCTCAACCTGCCCCTGCGGGTCGTGCCGGGCGGTGCGGGCGCTCCGCTCGTGACCGTCTCGCACCCGGACGTGCTCGTGGAGGCGGTGAAGCTCGCGGACGACCGTTCGGGGGACGTCGTCGTGCGGCTCTACGAGTCGCGGGGCGGTGCGGTGCGGGCCTCGCTCGGGGCGGGGTTCGCGGTGGGCTCGGCGGCGGTGACGGATCTGCTGGAGGAGCCGGTGTCGGAGCTGGAGGTCGTGGAGGGACGGGTCGCGCTGGCGCTGCGGCCGTTCCAGATCCTGACGGTGCGGCTGCGCCGGAGCTGACGGGCGGATGACGAGGGGGGCGGCCGGTGCACCGGCCGCCCCCTCCGTCATTCCCCGGGCTCCGGCGGGAACTCGTTCGGCGGTGACTCCAGGTCCTCCAGCTCGATCCCCGGGGCGGCGAGGACGACGTCCCCGGCCACGTGCACGTCGTGCCGCTCCCCCGTCTCCAGGTCGCTGACCTGGTACGAGTCCACGCGCAGGAGTCCGTTGTCGGTGGCGTGTGCTTGGGTGTCCGTCAGTTGCCAGGACTGGTCGGCCGTCCTGGTGGCGAGTACCGGTGCGCTGAAGGAGACCAGCCGGATGCGGGTGGGGGGAGATTGCGGGGTGAGGCGGAGGAGCCGGGCGGTGGCGACGTAGAAGGCGGGGGACGTGCCGCCGAAGGCGTGGGCGCGCGCGTTGCCCTCGGTGGCGTGGTTCCCCTCCGGGTCCGACCTGACCCAGGTGAGCCCTTCGAGTGCGCCGCCGCGGACCTGCCAGCCGCCCGCGCGCAGTTCGAGTCGCAGGGGACGCCCGCGCGAGTCGAGCGTGAGGTCGACGGAACCGGCGTCCGGCTCGCCCACGGGGGTGGTGAGCCGGGCGACGTACCGCCAGCCGGAGGGTCCCGGCGCGCACTGGAAGTGCTCCTCGGCGAGGAGGCGGCCGTCGTGCGGGTCGTGGAGGGAGTAGCGGCCTCGGGGCATCGGGGGGTGTCCTGGGGTGGGTGCTCGGGGGAAGCGGGGGAAGCGGGACGGCCCGGAAGCGCGGGGGCTTCCGGGCCGTCCTCACCTGCTCCGGCGGGCGTGATTCCGCGCCCGCGGGGGCTCAGTAGCGGTAGTGGTCCGACTTGTACGGACCCTCGACCTGTACCCCGATGTACTCGGCCTGCTCCGGGCGGAGCGTCGTGAGCTTGACGCCGAGCGCGGCGAGGTGGAGGCGGGCGACCTTCTCGTCGAGCGCCTTCGGCAGCACGTAGACGCCGACGGGGTACTCCTCCGGCTTCGTGAACAGCTCGATCTGCGCGATCGTCTGGTCGGCGAAGCTGTTGGACATGACGAAGGAGGGGTGACCGGTCGCGTTGCCGAGGTTGAGCAGGCGGCCCTCGGAGAGCACGATGATCTTCTTGCCGTCGGGGAAGGTCCAGGTGTGGACCTGCGGCTTGACCTCGTCCTTGACGATGCCGGGGATCTTCGCGAGACCGGCCATGTCGATCTCGTTGTCGAAGTGGCCGATGTTCCCGACGATGGCCTGGTGCTTCATCCTGGCCATGTCGCTCGCCATGATGATGTCCTTGTTGCCGGTCGTCGTGACGAAGATGTCGCCCTTGTCGACGACGTCGTCCAGCGTCGTCACCTGGTAGCCGTCCATCGCGGCCTGGAGGGCGCAGATGGGGTCGATCTCGGTGATGATGACGCGGGCGCCCTGGCCGCGCAGCGACTCGGCGCAGCCCTTGCCGACGTCGCCGTAGCCGCAGACGACGGCGGTCTTGCCACCGATGAGGACGTCGGTGGCGCGGTTGATGCCGTCGATGAGGGAGTGGCGGCAGCCGTACTTGTTGTCGAACTTCGACTTCGTCACGGCGTCGTTCACGTTCATCGCCGGGAAGAGCAGCGAGCCGTCGCGCTGCATCTCGTAGAGGCGGTGCACGCCGGTGGTGGTCTCCTCGGTCACGCCGCGGATCTCCGAGGCCAGCTTGGTCCACTTCCGGGAGCCGGCGGAGATGGTGCGGGTGAGCAGTTCGAGGATGACGCGGTGCTCGTCGTTCTCGGCCTCGGTGGCCGGGTCGGGGACCTTGCCGTCCTTCTCGTAGGCGACGCCCTGGTGCACGAGGAGGGTGGCGTCACCGCCGTCGTCGAGGATCATGTTCGGGCCGCCCGTGGGGGCGTCGGCCCAGGTGAGCGCCTGCTCGGTGCACCACCAGTACTCCTCCAGGCTCTCGCCCTTCCAGGCGTAGACCGGGACGCCCTGGGGGTTGTCCGGGGTGCCGTCCGGGCCGACCGCGATGGCGGCGGCGGCGTGGTCCTGGGTGGAGAAGATGTTGCAGGAGGCCCAGCGGACCCGGGCGCCGAGGGCGGTCAGGGTCTCGATGAGGACGGCGGTCTGCACCGTCATGTGCAGGGAGCCGGTGATGCGGGCGCCCTTGAGCGGCTGCGTCTCGGCGTACTCGGCGCGCAGCGCCATGAGGCCGGGCATCTCGTGCTCGGCGAGGGTGATCTCCTTGCGGCCGAAATCGGCGAGGGAGAGGTCGGCGACCTTGAAGTCCTGCGGTGTGGTGGCGGACGTCATGCTGTGCTGCTCCTCGGGTCGGGGCGCGTGTACGGGTGTGCTGGCCGCGCGGGAGCGGGTCCGGGGCGCTCCGGACCGGCCAGTACGCCCGTACGCGTACGTACGGGGGCGCGCGCTCGTCCGCGGACGAGGCGTGCCGGGCCGGACGCGGACACACGTGTCCCGTCCCCTTGCGCGGCGCAGTCCGTCGGAGGCCCTCTCTCCCTCGGCCGGTCCCCTCGCGGAGGCCGCCCGACCGCCATCAGCAGCGACGTCTGGCTGTCCCCCAAGCTACCAGCCCTGCCCGGAGGAGACAGGGGGCCCGGGAGGACGGTGTCCTTCCCGGGCCCCCGCGTGGCGCGCTGCCGTGACGGTCAGTGATCCTCGGCCGGGTGGGGGACGGGACCGCCCGGGGTGGCCTCCGGCTGCGGGCCCGCGGCGGCCTCCGCCTCGGTGAAGATGTCCGGCTCCAGGTAGATCACGCGGGCGATCGCGACGGCCTCGCGGACGCGGGACTCGGCGCCGTCGATGGCCTCGGTGATCTCCGTGCCCGTCGCGTCGGGACGCACCGCGATCTTCGCGGCGACGAGAAGTTCCTCCGGGCCGAGGTGGAGCGTGCGCATGTGGATGACGCCGGTGACGAGGGTGCCGTCGACGAGCGAGGCGGAGATGGTCTCCTCGATCTGCGGGTTCGCGGCCTCGCCGACGAGGAGCGACTTCGTCTCGGCGGCGAGGACGAGCGCGATGAGGATGAGCAGGACGCCGATGCAGAGCGTGCCGATGCCGTCCCAGACGCCGTCGCCGGTCGCGAGCGAGAGGCCGACGCCGCCGAGGGCGAGGACGAGACCGATGAGCGCGCCGAAGTCCTCCAGGAGGACGACGGGCAGTTCGGGGGCCTTCGCCCGGCGGATGTACTCGACCCACGACATCGTGCCGCGCGTCGTGTTCGACTCCTTCACGGCGGTGCGGAAGGACAGGCCCTCCGCGATGATCGCGAAGACGAGGACCCCGACGGGCCAGTACCAGTGCTCCAGCTCGTGCGGGTGCTTGATCTTCTCGTAGCCCTCGTACAGCGCGAACATGCCGCCGACCGAGAACAGGACGATGGAGACGAGGAAGGCGTAGAGGAAGCGCTCGCGGCCGTAGCCGAAGGGGTGCTGCGGCGTGGCGGCGCGCTCGGAGCGCTTCTTGCCGAGGAGGAGCAGTGCCTGGTTGCCGGAGTCGGCGACGGAGTGGACGCCCTCGGCGAGCATCGACGAGGAACCGCTGAAGGCGAAGGCCACGAATTTCGACACGGCGATGGCGAGGTTGGCGGAGAGCGCCGCCACGATCGCCTTGGTGCCGCCTGACGCACTCATCTCTGCTCGTCTCCCCTGTGGGTCGTCTGGGTCGTCGGTGTCGGCCGGTGTTCCCGGGACGCGTCATTCTCCCGTACGGGGGACGGGTGCCCCGGCGCGGGCGGCGGAATCCGCGCCGGGGCGAGGTGAGGGCCGGGCGGGGCCTCCCGGTTCAGACCCGTACGCCCGCGCGGAACAGCGTGCCCTCGCCGTGCGCGGTGACGCGTTCGCCCGCCGGGACGAAGACCGCTTCCCCGGGGCTCAGCGTCTCGTCGCCCGCCGTGACCCGCCCCGCCGTGCACAGCAGGACCTGCGGGCCGGGCGAGGTGAGGTCGGGGGTGGTGGCGTCGGGGACGAGCACATAGCGCGAGAGGCGGAACTCGTCGATGGGGGTCGCGTAGACCTCCTCGCCGTCCGGGGCGGCCTCGGGGCGCTGGACGCCGGGGTCGGTCGCGGCGAAGCGGACGACGCGCAGGAGTTCGGGGACGTCGACGTGCTTGGGGGTGAGGCCGCAGCGCAGCACGTTGTCCGAGTTGGCCATGATCTCGACGCCGAGGCCGTGGAGGTAGGCGTGCGGGACTCCGGCGCCGAGGTAGAGGGCCTGGCCCGGCTGGAGGCGGACGGAGTTGAGGAGCATCGCGGCGAGGACGCCCGGGTCGCCGGGGTAGTCGCGGGCGACGCGGGCGTAGGGCTCGTACGGGCCGCCGAGGCGTTCGCAGGCGAGCGCGGTCTCCTCCACGGTCGCGGCCATGGCGCGCGGCTCGGCGGTGAGGATCGCGGTGAGGACCTCGCGCAGCGCGGCCTCCTCGGGGTGGGCGCGCAGCAGGTCCACGTACGGCTTGAGGCTGTCGACGTCGAGCCCGGCGAGCAGCGCGGCAGCGGCGGTCGGCTCGCGGAAACCGCACAGGCCGTCGAAGGGCGTGAGCGCGCAGATCAGTTCGGGCTTGTGGTTGGCGTCCTTGTAGTTGCGCTCGGGGGCGTCGATCGGGACGCCGCGCCGCTCCTCCTCGGCGAAACCGGCCTCGGCCTGCGCGCGGTCGGGGTGGACCTGGAGCGAGAGCGGCGATCCGGCGGCGAGGACCTTGAGGAGGAAGGGGAGGCGCGGGCCGAACTTCTCCGCGGCGGGGGCGCCGAGTTCGCGTGCGGGGTCGGCGTCGACGACGGCCGAGAGGGCCACGCTGCCGTGCCCGCGGTCGAGGTGCGAGGGGGCCCCGGGGTGCGCGCCGATCCACATCTCGGCCTGCGGTTCGCCGCTGGGCTCGACGCCCAGCAGCTCGGGAATGGCGGTGAGCGAGCCCCAGGCGTAGGGGCGGATGGTGTTGCTGAGGCGATCCATGGTTCCTTCAACGGGCGGGCGGACGGGTGGAGGTCGGCGGCCGGGATCGAGCGTACGGGGCGGGCGGGGCGGGGCGCCGTCCCCCGTCGCGGGTCGGGCGGCCTCCGGCTAGCCCTGCCCCGCCAGGGACAGGTACGCCGCCGTGTACTCGGTGAGGGCGAGGAGTTCGGCCAGGACGTCGAGGTCCTGGCCCTCGGGGAGGGCGAGTTCGGTGAGGGGGACGCGGTGGGCGTGGGCGAGCTCGCGGACGGCGGGGGCCGCGGTGAGGCCGTCCGCGGTGCGGGTGCGGAGCAGGACGACGCGGGGGCGCGGGCCCGAGGTGTCCTCAACGCGGTCGCGGAAGAAGTCGTCCATGCCGTCGTCCCCGCTGTCCGTCTCGGCGGGGCGGCTGAGCAGCGCCGCGTGCGCGGTCAGGGCCTCGGGGAGCGCGGCGGTGAGCGCGGCGCGGCCCGCGCGGGCGGCGAGGAGCCGTACGAGGCGGCGCGCGACGGCGTCCGAGGCGGGGCCCTCGGTCCACAGGAGCGGCAGCGACTCGTCGAGTTCGACGGCGAGGGACTTGGCCGGGTTGGCGCCGGTCGGGGTGACGGGCCCGCAGCGCTCGGCGGTCGCGTCGAGGCGGTCGGCGAGGCGCTGGACCGCCTCCTCGTCGGCGTCGACGAGGCCCGTACGGTCCAGGAGGCCGAGCAGCGGGACGAGGAAGGGCCAGGGCGAGACCGTCCGTTCCCCCTCGGGCGGGGTCGCGAGCGGGAGCGGGAGGCCGCGCGAGCCGTCGACGATCTCGCCGAGCGCGCTGCGGCGCGGGAGGACCGCGACGACGGTGAGGCCGCGCCGGTACGCCTGCTCGGCGAGGAGGCGCAGGCCGGGCTCGGAGCCGTCGGGCGTGGCGATGAGGAGCAGGTCGACGGGGCCGGCCCAGCCGGGGAGCGCCCAGCGCAGCGCGCCGGATGCGGCGGCGACGCCGGTGGGGGCGAGACGGATCACGGGGCAGCCGCCGGCGGCGAGCGCGCTCGTCACGTCGGCGGCGGTCTCGGCGGCCGGGCCCGAGGTCGCGAGCAGGATCGAGCGGGGCCGTCCCTCGGGCTTGAGCGAGGTGAGCCCGGCCTCGGCGGCGAGCCGCTGGGCGGTACGGACCAGGGCTCCGGCCGACGCGGCGGCGGGCAGCAGTCCGTACGGGTCCGCGTGCGCGAGTGCGGCGGGGTCGTCGAGCAGGAGGTCGTCGAGCATGGCGTCTCCCTGGCGGGGCGGCGGGGGGCGGGTCGGGCCGGGTGCCTGGGCCTCGCGCTCACCGGGGCGGGACCGCGGGGCTCCGCCCCGGACCCCGGTCCTCGAACGCCCCCGGCCTTCGGCCGGGAGGTGTCCCCGGGCGCGCTGGATTCGGGGCCGGTCCGGGGTGCGTTTCTCGCGGTGGTGGCGGGACCTGTCGCGCCCGGTTCGTCACTCCGGCTTGCGGGCCTCGTCGACGAGGAGGACCGGGATGTTGTCACGGACCGGGTAGATCAGGCCGCAGTCGGCGCCGGTGCAGACGAGTTCCTCGGCGTCCTCCGTCGTGCGCTCCTTCAGCGGGGAGTGGCAGGCGGGGCAGGCGAGGATCTCCAGGAGGCCGGATTCGAGGGGCATGCGGGGTCCTTCCGCGGGCGGTGACGGGTACGGGGCCAGCCTAGCCCGCCCCTGGTCGGGGCGGACGGGGCGCGTGCGGCGGGAACCGGGGTGTCAGGGGCGGGGTGTCACGGGACCCGTACGAGTCCGAGGACCTCGTCCCGCACCTTCGTCATCGTCCCCGCGTCCCGTGCCTCCACGTTGAGCCGCAGCAGGGGCTCCGTGTTGGAGGGGCGGAGGTTGAACCACCAGTCGGCGGCGGTGACGGTGAGGCCGTCGAGGGTGTCGATCGTGACGTCGGGGGACGCGAAGGCGCGGCGGACGCGGTCGGTCGCCGCGGCCTGGTCGTCCACCGTCGAGTTGACCTCGCCCGAGCCCACGTACCTGTCGTACTGCGCGACGAGTTCCGAGAGCGGTCCTGGCTGTTCGCCGAGCGCGGCGAGGACGTGGAGCGCGGCGAGCATCCCCGTGTCGGCGTTCCAGAAGTCGCGGAAGTAGTAGTGCGCCGAGTGCTCGCCGCCGAAGATCGCGCCGCTGCGTGCCATCTCGGCCTTGATGAAGGAGTGCCCGACGCGGGTGCGCACCGGGGTGCCGCCGTGCTCGCGGACGACCTCGGGGACGGACCAGGAGGTGATGAGGTTGTGGATCACCGTGCCCTCGCCGCCGTTGCGCGCGAGTTCGCGGGCGGCGACGAGCGCGGTGATCGCGGAGGGCGGGACCGGCTCGCCGCGCTCGTCGACGACGAAGCAGCGGTCGGCGTCGCCGTCGAAGGCGAGCCCGAGGTCGGCGCGTTCGGCCCGTACGCGGTCCTGGAGGTCCACGAGGTTGGCCGGGTCGAGCGGATTGGCCTCGTGATGGGGGAAGGTGCCGTCCAGCTCGAAGTACATCGGCACGAGGTCGAGCGGCAGGCCCGCGAGGACGGTGGGGACGGTGTGGCCGCCCATGCCGTTGCCCGCGTCCACGACGACCTTGAGCGGGCGGATGCCGCCGAGGTCGACGAGGGTGCGCAGGTGGCGCGCGTAGTCGCCGAGCGTGTCGCGCGTGGAGAGGGTGCCGGTACGGGCCACGGGGGCCGGGGCGCCCTCCTCGATCCAGCTCTCGACGAGCGCGCGGACGTCGGCGAGCCCGGTGTCCTGCCCGACGGGGGCGGCGCCCGCGCGGCACAGCTTGATGCCGTTGTATTGGGCGGGGTTGTGCGAGGCGGTGAACATCGCGCCGGGCAGGTGGAGCGCGCCCGAGGCGTAGTAGAGCTGGTCGGTCGAGCAGAGCCCGATCGCGGTGACGGAGGCGCCGCGCCCGCGCGCGCCCGCGCCGAAGGCGGCGGCGAGCCCAGGGGACGTGGCCCGCATGTCGTGCCCGACGACGAGCGCCTCGGCGCCCGTCACCTCGGCGAAGGCGGCGCCGAACAGCTCGGCGAGGTGTTCGTCCCACTGCTCGGGGACGGTCCCGCGAATGTCGTACGCCTTCACGATCTGCGACAGATCGGCCACAGCCTGCCTCCCGGTTGCCTGGCTCCCGATTGCTGATCCGCGTCCACCGTCCACCGGTCCCCCGGGCGGGTACGCGGTCGCTCCGGTACGCCCCACAACCTACCCGGCCACGCCCCCGCCCCATGGCCACGGACGGCTCCCGCCCGCTCCGCCACAACCTTTCGCGGCGCGCGCGGGTCTCGGAAGCGGTGACGCCGCTCACGGGCCGTCACCCGCCAGGGGGAGGTACGGGGAGAGAGCCCGGCGGGACGTGCCCGCGCGCCGCGACACCCGTCCCGACCGCGTCCGTTCCCTCCAGGAAGGCTGAGCCGTGCTCGCCCTGCTGCTCGTGCTGTTCGTGCCGCTCGCCGCTCTCACGCTGTGCGGGGTGGTGGTCGCCGTGCTGGTCAAGGCCGTCTCGCTCGCGCTCCCGGGGGGCCGCCCGCGCGGGCGGCGCGAGCTGACGGCCTGGTCGGCGCGGGTGCTCGCGCTCGCGGCGGTCTCCGTCTACGTCATCGGCGCGGGCCTCGTCCAGCTCGACGACCACGAGAGCCGCTCGGGGGCCGATTCCTCGCCCGCCCCGGCCTGCCGTGACGTCGACCCGGCGACGGTCGCGGGCCTGCGGGACTCCCGCGCCTCGTACCTGCCGCTCGGCTTCACCTGCCTCCGCGAGGACGGCTCGACGTACGCGGGCGAGCCCGTCCTGCGCTGGTTCAACGGCATCGGGCTCGGGGGTGTGGCGGGGGCGGTGCTCCTGGGCGCGGCGGCTGCGGGCGCCTCGCGCGGGCGTCCGGTCGGGGACGGCGCTCCCGACGAGCCGGCTCAGGAGGAGCGGCCCGGGGCGGCGGGGGCGCGGTAGGGGGCCCGGCGGCTCAGTTCTCCGGGGAGCGCAGGATGCGGAGGTGGCCCCGGCGGGCGACCTCCATGGGGTCCGCCGCGCGGGGGGCCTCGCGTTCGGCGGGGCGGTCCTGGGGGCGGGCGGCCTCGCGGACCGCGTTGGCGAGCGCTTCGAGGTCGTCGCCGGACGGGCGCGGGGGCGCGGAGGCGTCGGCGAGGCGGACGACCTCCCAGCCGCGCGGCGCGGTGAGCCGTTCCGAGTGCTCGGCGCACAGGTCGTAACAGTGCGGTTCGGCGTACGTGGCGAGGGGCCCGAGGACGGCCGTCGAGTCGGCGTAGACGTACGTCAGCGTGGCGACGGCAGGGCTGCCGCACGCGGTGCGAGAACAACGACGTACAGGGCTCACGGTCCTGGACGGTACCGCACTCTTGAACGGGCCGCGACGACGCCCACCAGCCGGTACGCGCCGTGTCGTGGCCGGAAACCGCCGGTGCGGCCCAAGCCGGGCAGACGGACGGAAACCCCCTTCAGGCCCTCGCCGGTATCCGTTTGAGTCGGCTCGGGGGCAGACCGGTCCTCGTATGTCCGCCGAAGTCGGTACGGGTCGGACAGCGCGGGGCGCGGGGGCGGCGAGACGGTGGGCGGAGCCCCGACGGCGGGCGCGTCTGAAAAGCCGTCACCTGGGTGTCCGGAAAGCGTCGCCGAATACGCCTGTCGCATACGTGTCCCGCATGTGTCGGGGCGGTCGCGGAGGACGCGCGAGGGGCGGGGCGGGGCAGCGGGGCGCGCCCGTACGGTCCCGGGCGCCGGTCCCGTACGGTCGCGGGCGCCGGCCGCGTGCGGTCGCGGCGGCGGTCCCCGTACGACGTCCCCCGCGCCTCCGTGCCCGCCCGGTCCGTCTCCCGTACGCATCCCGCCCGGTCACCGCGCCCGCACGGAGCGTGCCGCCGCATCCCCTCGACGGGCCCCGGGGACTACCCTTCACAAGTGATGGACAGCTCTTTTCCGCCCTCGCCCGCCTCCCGGGGCCCGCGCCGCCGTGATCGCCACGGGCGGGGGATGCGCGGTCCCGTCGCGCCGCCCCAGGTGCCGATCTCGGCGAGCAGGGCGGAGAGCTTCGCCGACCTCGTGCAGGACTCGGTGGACCGTCTCGAACGGCGCTGGCCCCAGCTCGCCGACGTCGACTTCATGGTCCTTGACGTGCCCGGCGGGGGTGCGCCCGCCGACGCCTGGCAGGACGAATCCGTCCCGCTCGGCACGGCGGTGGGCGCGAAGGACGGCCGTCCCCCGGTCGTCGTCGTCTACCGCCGCCCGGTCGAGATCCGCAGCAAGGGCCGCGAGGAGCGTGCCCTGCTCGTGCACGAGGTCGTGGTCGAGCAGGTCGCCGAGCTTCTCGGCCTCACCCCGGAATCGGTGGACCCGAGGTACGGGGAGGAGTGAGGACCCCGCGCGGGCCGCTTCGCGCCCCGCGCAGGCCGCTCCCCCGGCACCCCCGCTCCCCCGGGCCCGGCACTCCCCGGTCGCCTCAGTCCTCCGTCACCCGCAGGTCCTCCACGGTGCGCGGGACGCGCACCGTGCCCTTGTCGTCCTCCAGGGGCTGGATGGTGAAGAGGGACGCGCCCGAGTCGGACTTCGCGGTGAGCTGACGGCTCGCGTACACGGGGCCGCCGCCCTTCTCGGGGGCGAGCGTCAGGGACCACTCGCCCTTCGTGCCCTTGCCCGGCTCGACGTCGAACGCCTGCGAGGTGCCCTTCGGGACGCTGTACGTCTTCGTGACCGGGGCGCCGCCCTTCGTGCCCGCCGAGATCGTGACCCCGACCTTCGCCGCCGCTTCGGGCGCCGCCAGGGTCAGGCGCACGCTCTTGCCCGTGTTGCCCGTGACCGAGGCGCGTTCGCCGACCGGGGACGTCGCGGGGATGAACGCCGTCTCCTGGTCCGCGCCCTTGCCGCGCGTGACTTCGAGCGCGGCGACGACCGGGGTCGCCGACTTGGGGTCCTCGGGGCTCAGCACGAGGCTGCCCGGTTCGCCGTGCGTGATGTCGTCGAGGTCGAGCGACCCGGTCATCCCGGACTTGACGAGAAGGCTCTCGTGACCGGCCGGGACGATCATGCTGCCCTTCTGCGCGAACTGCACCTTCAGGTCCGCGTCGTCGGCCCCCGGGGCGAAGGCGACGAGGCGGATCTTCGTGGCGTCGCCCGGGATGCCGGGGAGCACGAGCCGCGCGGCCGGGTCGGTCGCGGGGACGAGCCAGTCGCCGCCCGCGCCCTGCGTGCTCGCGTCCGTGGCGGCGAAGATCCGCCCCGTCGTCGCGGTGACGTGCGCGGTGAGGTCCCTCTCGGGCGAGCCGCTGAGCGTCGAGAGCAGGACGGGCACGGTGGAGAGCGGCGGGATCTGGATGCCCTCGCCGACCTCCGACTTCAGCTCGCCCTTCGGCCCGTACAGCGCGATGTCCACGACTGCGGCGGTGTCGTCGGGGTTGGTCAGGTGCACGTAGTCGGAGCGGTCCTTCGCCGTGCTCACGCCCGGCAGCCAGAAGTCCGTGTCGGGCGCGCCGCAGGAGATCCCGCGCAGGGCGCGGTCGGCGCCCGCGTCGACCAGGGTCGTCTGCTGCACGGTCCACCCCGGCGCGAGCGGCCCGCTCGCCTCGCCGACGAGCGAGGGCGTCTTCGAGGAGTCGGGCTCCTCGCTCACCGGGGTGCCCTGCTTGCGCGCCGTGAGCAGCGGCTTGCCCGCCTTCGGGGCCTGCTCCGCGTTCTTGCCGTCGCGCACCTCGGTGGGCGAGGGCCGCAGCACGGCCTCGCCGCTGCCGTTCGTGCCGCTCGTCGTCGGCGAGAAGGAGGTGTACGTCGTCTCGGCGAGCGCGGAGTCCCCCGGCGCGGGGCACAGCAGGCTGGAGCGCTGGACGGGCTGCGCGGCGGCCCGCGCGGGCCGCTCCCCCGCACCGGGGTCGGGGGCCGTCGCGGCGGCGACCCCGGTGAGGACGGCGAGCGCGGCGACGGCGCCGAGCAGGGACATCGTGCTGCGGTTCACTGGTCGCTCCCGTGCTCGCGCCCGTCACGGCCCCGCTGCTGACCGTAGGGACCGTTCTCGTCCTCGTAAGGCTGTTGCTGGTACGGGGACCGCGGCGGGTACGGGGTGTCGTAGCCGCCGTCCTGCCCGTAGCCGTCGCCGTCCCGCCTGTAGCCGTCGCCGTCCTGCCCGTAGCCCTCGCCGTCCCGCGCGGGCGGGTACCCGTAGCCCTGGTCCTGATAGGGCGGGAGCTGCCCGGTGGCGGGACCGTTCGGGTCGTACGGCGGGACCTGCCCCGTGTCCGGACCGTTCGGGTCGTACGGCGGGATCTGCCCCGTGTCCGAACCGTTCGGGTCGTACGGCGGGACCTGGCCGGTGTCCGGACCGTTCGCGTCATAGGGCGGAACCTGCCCCGTGTCCGGGCCGTTCGGGTCGTACGGCGGGATCTGCCCCGTGTCGGGGTCGTACGGGGCCGCGCCCTCGGTCCCGTAGCCGCCGCCGTCGTACCCGGTCCCGTTCGCGTAGGTGTCGTAGCCGCCGCCCGAGCCGTACCCGTACGGGTCGTACTCGGCCGTGCTCGCGTAAGCGGGGACGGCGGCCGGGTCGGGGGCGGCGCCCCGCTCCTCCTGGCCCTCGGCCTCCGCCGCCGCGCGCAGGCGGCGGGCGCGGCGGCCCTCGCCGTCGACGGCCTGCGCGGGGACCGCGATCTCCTCCTCCGGCAGGTCGTCGTCGATGTCGCGGCGGCGGCCCGGGAGGGCGAGGACGATCAGGACGAGGCCGAGCAGGCCCTGCGCGCCGACCCACAGGGTGCGCGTGAAGGGCTGGTCGTACGTGACGTCGAGGTGGCCTCCGCTCGCGGGGAGCGTGAAGCCCTGCGCCCAGCCGTCCACCGTCGTGCGGCTGAGCGGCTTGCCGTCCAGGCTCGCGGTCCAGCCCGGATCGGCGCTGTCGGCGAGGCGCAGGACGCGGCCCTCGGCCCCGGCCGGGACGCGGGTGTGGACGTCGACGGGCCCGGCGGCGACGGGCTTCGGCGGGTGCTGCTTGTCGGTGAGCGTGACGCGGGCGACCTCGCGGTCGACGCGCCACAGCGCGAGCCCGTCCTGCCTGCTGACGCGCATGAGCCCCGGTGTCGCGTCGAGCACGCGGCCCATCGCGCTCGACGAGCGGCCCTCGCGGAGCAGGATGTAGCGGATCGCGTACGAGCCGAGTTGCCCCGCCTGGTCGGCGCCCGAGCCCGCGACGAGGCGGCCCACCGTCTCGCCGAGCCGGGCGTTGGGGCCCGCGGCGGTGAACTGCTCGGCGTCGCCGAGGTGGTTGCCCGCGCCGCGGATGAGGAAGTAGCGGACCTCGGAGGCGTTGTCGCCGTCGAGGACGAGGGTGCGGGCCCGGTCCTGGGTGCCGCTGTCGGCGGCGACGAAGGCGGGCACCTGGGTGGGCGAGCGGCGCTCCAGGGGGCCGTCGGCGCCCGCGGCCATCCAGCCGAGGGCGGCGACAAGCGGGCCGAGCGCGGCGGCGATGCCGACGAGCGCCGCGAGCGGCTGGCGCCAGCCGAAGCTCTGCTCGGCGACGCGGAAGCGGGCGCCCTGCGCGCCGATGAGGGCGGCGCCGAGGAGCGCCGCGCCCTGCACGAGGGTCGCCGGGCCCGCCCAGCCGTCACGGTTGGTGAGCACGGCGAGGGCGAAGCCGACGAGGGCGACGCTCCAGGCGGTGAGCACGGCGGTGCGGCGCTCACCGCGCAGGAGGGCGCCGAGGGCGGCGAGGACGATGCCGATGAGCAGCAGCCCGGTCATCGTGCCGGGGCCGCCGGGGTTCATGCCGAGCAGGTCCGTGGCGCTCGCGCTGCCGGCGCGGTCGTCGAGCCCGGCCTCGCCGAGCAGGCCGTGCGAGAAGAGCGTGAACGACCAGGGCGCGAGGAGCAGCAGCGGCGTGAGGAGCACGGCGAGGAGCCGGGGCCCGTAGGCGGGCAGTTCGGTGCGGCGCACGGCGAGCACGAGGGCGCCGAGGACGAGCGCGAAGAGCCACACGACGGGCGTGAAGGCCGTCGTGAGCGTGAGGAGCAGCGCGAGCGCCCAGGCGGCGCGCCACGTCCCGCGCCTGCCGAGGAAGCCGGCCGCGGAGAGCGCGGCGCGGGCCATGAGCGGCAGGAGCACGGCGAGGAGCGCGGTGCCGATGCGGCCGTCGGCGAGCGCCCCGGTCGCCGCGGGCAGGAACGCGTACGCGATCGCGGCCCACGCGCGCAGCAGGCGCGACTCGACGAGCGGCCGGGTCGCGAAGTACGCGGTGACGCCCGCGAGCGGCACGGAGCACACGAGGAGCACGGTCATCGCGGCCGACGTGGAGCCGAGGAAGAGCGTCGCGAGGCTCGCGACGAGCGCGAGGTAGGGCGGCGCGGCCTCGGTCGAGCCCGTACCGAGCGCGTGCCAGGCGTCGGTGTACGAGGACCACAGCTCGCCCGCCCGGTCGGGCGCGGGCAGCAGCGCGCCGCCCATGAGCGAGCCCGTGCCGAGCAGGTTGCGGCAGGCGATGAGCGAGAAGAGGAGCAGGACGGCGAAGAGCACGGGGCCCGGCTTGCGGCTGAGCCGCTTGATCCGGGCGAACTGCTCGACCTCCATGTAGTCCGCGTCGTCCCCGCCGGGGCCGGACTCGACGACGCCGTGCCGGCCGCCGCTGCTCTCCTCCTGCGCGGTGCGCCCGGCGAGGGAGCCCGCGATCTGCTCGACGGTGAGGCGCAGGGTCGCGCCGGGCGGCGGGAAGAGCGGGCGCAGTTCGGCGGGCTCGACGGCGGACTGGCCGCGCGCGCGGCGGGCCTTGAGGAGCCGTCCGGGGCGCAGCAGGACGGAGAGGAGCCCGGTGATCTCGTCGACGGCCTGCCCCGGGGTCTTGCCGACGAGGTAGGCGAGGGTGCGCAGGACGGTGCCGAGGAGGATGCGGAAGGCGGTCCAGGGCAGCGCGGCGGTGCGCGTGTTGACGAGGAGGGTACGGACCGCGCCCGCCTTGTCGACGCGGTGCGGGCTGCTCGCGGTGCGGCCGACGCAGTCGACGGTACGGCGCTCGCGCGAGGCGGCCTCGGCGTGCCGGACGACGGCGCCGGGCGCGACGAGGACGCGGTGCCCGGCGGCGTTGGCGCGCCAGCACAGGTCGACGTCGTCGCGCATGAGGGGCAGTCCGCGGTCGAGGCCGCCCAGCTCCTCGTACACGTCGCGGCGGATGAGCATCCCGGCGGTGGACACGGAGAGGACCGGGCGGACCGAGTCGTGCTGGCCCTGGTCCTGCTCGCGGCGGTCGATGCCGGTCCAGCGGCGACCGCTGGGCGCGATCGAGACGCCGACCTCCAGGAGCTGGCGGCGGTCGTACCAGCCGCGCAGCTTGGGGCCGACGATCGCGACGTCGTTGCCCAGCTCCGCCTCGTTCTCGACGGCGCGCAGGAGTTCGGCGAGCGCGGTGGGCGTCGGGGCGCAGTCGTCGTGCAGGAGCCACAGCCACTGCACGGGCTCGCCGTGGGGCAGCTCGGGCAGGTCGTAGGTCTCGTCGCGCCACGTACGGCTGACGGGGTCCCAGCCGCTGGGGCGCTTGAGGTACGGAAGTTCCTCGGGGCCGAGCGGGGCCGCGATGCGGCTCGCCTCGTCGACGGCCGCGCCGAAGCCGGAGCGGCGGGCGAGGTGGAGCACGCAGGGGTCGCCGAGCGTCTCGCCGAGCAGGCGCGCGGAGTCGTCGGCGCTGCCGGTGTCGGCGGCGACCGCGTTCTGCACGGGGCGCTCCTGGGCCGCGAGCCCGGCGAGGGCCTCGGGCAGCCAGCGGGCGCCGTCGTGGGCGACGAGCACGGCGGTGACGACGTGGCGCGGGAACTCGGGTGGACGGCTCGGGTCGACCGCCGCCCAGCGCGCGGGCGCTGCGGTGCTGTCCCCGTAGCCGGGGTGGGCGGCGAAGTCTGCCGGGTGATTGTGCACGGACATCGAGGTACGGGCCCCGGTTCGGTGGACTGCGGTGGACCCCTCGCCACTTCGTGGGGAAGTGGGGGTGTCTCGGACGGGGCCCCACACTAGCCGTTACGGGGGTGGCGCCTCGGCCGCCTGTCCACAGGCGGGGGGCGACGAACCGATCGTCATATCGGCCCAAGTGGGGGTGTGTCGGGGCGAACCCTTAGGGGGCGGTCGAACGGAACCCGTAAGGGTCGAATGGGCCCCCGACGAGCCCAACGCGCGGGAGGGGAGAGGGGTTCCCGGGCAGGGGCGTGTCCCGGCCCCTCCGGCGTTCGGGGAGCGGAGTCCGGGGGCGGAGCCCCGCGCACACACATCCGCCGCACCGCGCACCCGAGGCGGGACGCCCGCCACCTCCCGCTCCCGGAAACGCGGAACGGGCCCGCTTGCGCGAGCCCGTGCGTTCGCAATCGCGGTCCGTTCAGACCGCGGCCTTCTTCAGCCGGCGCCGCTCCCGCTCCGACAGCCCGCCCCAGATCCCGAAGCGCTCGTCGTTGGCGAGGGCGTACTCCAGGCACTCGGAGCGGACCTCGCAGGCGAGGCAGACCTTCTTCGCCTCTCTCGTCGAGCCGCCCTTCTCGGGGAAGAAGGATTCGGGATCGGTCTGGGCGCACAGGGCGCGCTCCTGCCAGCCCAGTTCCTCCTCGGCGTCCAACGCGTCGCCGACCAGCAGTTCCTGAAACAGCTCGGTCATCTGCGCCCCTCGTCTGTCTTTACATCCCCGTGATGCCGCCGTTACTGATGGCGACCAAACGACACGAGTGAAATTACAAGTGTGCTGATCCGAGGCAGTCAAGCCGGGATCTGCTATTGGGCCCCTTATTCACTCTGCGGAACCAAGGGGGTGCGGAAAGTGTTCAAATCGGCCTAAACCCCGCCACACTCCCTGCACCCCTTCCGCACGGACACCGCGACGGCCGCCGACACCTGAGAAGACGTCACCGCATCCGCGCCCGTTCCGCGGAGGGCCCGTACTGCGAGCCTGATCACAGAGAGGTCACGAGCAGGCAACGGCACCTCGCGGAGGGACTGCTGCCCCATGTGTCCCGTGAACGAGGTGCACAAACCTTTCAGCACTCTGGTCAACCCGATGAGGTGAATCCCTTGGCGGACCCCCGGGCCCGGTTGACATCTCAGGTGTGAGCCGCTTGCCTTGTGGGCATGCTCGCGCCTTACGCCTCCGCCCGGATGATCCGCTCCCGCAGCGCATCCGCGTGCGCGTGTCCGCGTACGGCGCCCGGCGTGCTGTGTACCGCCGGCTGTACGGCCTGAGCCCCCTCCCCGTACCGCGCCCTCCGCGTCCCGCACCCCGAGTCGTCCCGCTCCCCCGAGCCGTGCCGCTCCCCGGGCCCGCGTCCGACGCCTGAGCCCCGCCACAAGCAGTCGGGCTCCCCTCCTCCACCGCCTCCGCCGTGCCCCGCGCCGCCCCTCCTCCGGGCCCACCCCGCCCCCGGACCCGGGTTTTGCGCGGCACGCCCCGTTCGAGCCCCACCGGCCCGTACCCCGAGGAACGCACCTCCCCATGAACGACCACAGCGACCTCCAGATCGCCGGCGACCTCCTGGAGGTCCCGCACCTGCTCCAGCCCCCGCGCCCCCACCCGGCGACCGTCGCCGAGTTCGCGGGGCTCGCCCGCACCCTCGCCGCCGCGCACGCCGCGTGGCGCCCCCTCGTCCGCTTCGACGCCACCGCCCGCTGGTACCACCGCCTGCGCACCGGGCCCGGCTACGAGGTGTGGCTCCTGTCCTGGCTTCCCGGGCAGGGCAGCGGGCTCCACGACCACGGCCCCTCCAGCGGCGTACTGACCGTCCTCGACGGGGAGTTGACCGAACGCACACCGCGCGCCGAACGCCACCTCGCCCCCGGCGCCCAGCGCGTCTTCGCACCCGGGTACGTGCACGAGGTCGTCAACGACGCGCTCGAACCCGCCGTGAGCCTGCACATCTACTACCCGGGCCTGACCGAGATGCCGATGCACGCCAAGGACGAGAGCGCCCACGCGGCCCACTGCGCCGCCGCCCACGCCTGAGGCCGGACCCGCCCCCCGAGCACTCCGCGACAGCCCCCACGCCCGCACCGACCCGTACCCCCGCTCCCTCCCGTGCCCGCCCCGCACCGCCCCCTGAATCCCCCCGCGCACCGCCTGCGAGAGACTGTCCCCATGCGCATTGTGGTTCTGGCCGGCGGCATCGGCGGCGCCCGATTCCTGCGGGGCCTTCAGCAGGCCGTACCCGAGGGCACGGACATCACCGTCATCGGCAACACCGGGGACGACATCCACTTGTTCGGGCTGAAGGTGTGCCCGGACCTCGACACCGTGATGTACACGCTCGGCGGCGGCATCAACGAGGAACAGGGCTGGGGGCGCAGCGAGGAATCCTTCCGGGTGAAGGAGGAACTCGCCGCCTACGGCGTCGGGCCCGAGTGGTTCGGGCTCGGCGACCGGGACTTCGCGACGCACATCGTGCGGACGCAGATGCTCGCGGCCGGTTACCCGCTCAGCGCCGTCACCGAAGCGCTGTGCGAACGCTGGCAGCCCGGCGTACGCCTCCTGCCCATGTCGGACGACCGCGTCGAGACGCACGTCGCCGTCGACACGGACGGGGAGCGCAAGGCCGTCCACTTCCAGGAGTACTGGGTCCGCCTGCGCGCCTCCGTGCCCGCACTCGCCGTCGTCCCCGTGGGCGCCGAGCAGGCGAAGCCCGCGCCGGGCGTCCTGGAGGCGATCGCGCGGGCCGACGTCATCCTCTTCCCGCCGTCCAACCCCGTCGTCTCGATCGGCACCATCCTCGCCGTGCCCGGCATCAGGGAGGCGATCGCCGACGCGGGCGTACCCGTCGTCGGCCTCTCGCCGATCATCGGCGACGCCCCCGTGCGCGGCATGGCCGACAAGGTCCTCGCCGCCGTCGGCGTCGAGTCGAACGCCGCCGCCGTCGCCGAGCACTACGGCGCGGGGCTGCTCGACGGCTGGCTCGTGGACACCGTGGACGAGGCAGCGGTCGCGCGCGTCGAGGCGGAAGGCATCCGCTGCCGCGCCGTACCGCTCCTCATGACGGACCTCGACGCGAGCGCGCGCATGGCCCGCGCGGCACTCGAACTCGCCGAGGAGGTACGAGCGTGAGCACCCCGGCCCCCGCCCTCTCCGTACGGGCCCTCCCCGGCATCCCCGAGGTCGCCCCGGGCGACGACCTCGCCGCGCTCGTCGCCGCCGCCCACCCCGGCCTCGCCGACGGGGACCTCGTCGTCGTCACCTCGAAGATCGTCTCCAAGGCCGAGGGGCGAATCATGGCCGCCGACTCGCGCGAGGAGGCGATCGACGCCGAGACCGTCCGCGTCGTCGCCAGGCGCGGCCCGCTGCGCATCGTCGAGAACCGGCAGGGCCTCGTCATGGCCGCCGCCGGGGTCGACGCCTCGAACACCGCCGCGGGGACCGTGCTCCTCCTCCCGGAGGACCCCGACGCCTCCGCCGCGCGCATCCGCGAAGGGCTGCGCGCGGCCCTCGGCGTCCGGGTCGGCGTCCTCGTCACGGACACCTTCGGGCGGCCCTGGCGCGCGGGGCTCACCGACGTCGCGATCGGCGCCTCGGGCGTACGGGTCCTCGACGACCTGCGCGGCGGCACGGACGCGCACGGCAACCCGCTCAGCGCCACCGTCGTCGCCCTCGCCGACGAGATCGCGGCGGCGGCCGACCTCGTGAAGGGCAAGGCGGCCGGCTACCCGGTCGCCGTCGTGAGCGGCCTCGCGCACCTCGTCACGGACGGAACGGAGGAAGCCGACGGAACGGACGGAGCCGACGGAGCGCGGGGCGCGCGGGCGCTCGTGCGCGCCGCGCGCGACGACATGTTCCGGCTCGGGACCTCGGAGGCGGTACGGGAAGCGGTCGCCCAGCGCCGCACCGTCCGCGCCTTCACCGACGAGCCCGTCGACCCCGGCGCCGTACGCCGCGCCGTCGCCGCCGCCGTCACCGCGCCCGCGCCGCACCACACGACGCCGTGGCGCTTCGTCCTCCTGGAATCGGAGTCCGCGCGCACCGCGCTGCTCGACGCGATGCGCGACGCGTGGATCGCGGACCTGCGGCGCGACGGCAAGAGCGAGGAATCGATCGCGAAGCGGGTCCGGCGCGGCGACGTCCTGCGCAAGGCCCCCTACCTCGCGGTCCCGTGCCTCGTCACGGAGGGCGCGCACCACTACGGCGACGCGCGGCGCGACGCGGCGGAGCGGGAGATGTTCGTCGTGGCGACGGGCGCGGGGGTACAGAACTTCCTCGTCGCGCTCGCCGGGGAACGGCTCGGCTCGGCATGGGTGTCGTCCACGATGTTCTGCCGGGACGTGGTGCGCGAGGTGCTGAAGCTGCCCGAGGAGTGGGACCCGATGGGCGCGGTGGCGATCGGGCACCCGCGGGAGGTGCCGCCCCCGAGGGCGGGGCGGGACCCGGAGGACTTCCTGACCGTCCGCTGAGACGGGGCGGCGCTACCAGCGCGCGATGTCGGTCTTCCGCATCTTCGGGGCGCGGCGCGGCGGGATCGAGCCGACCGTCAGGAGGTAACGGACGGCGCGGTGGCGGTGGCCCTCGTACGGGGCGAGCAGTTCGAGCATGCGGGCGTCGTCGGCGTCCCGCTCGCCCACGAGGGACCAGCCGACGATGCGCGGCAGGTGCAGGTCCCCGGTCGTGACCTCGTCGGGCGCGCCGTGCGTGCGCTGGACGACCTCGGCGGAGGTCCAGGGGCCGATCCCGGGGATCTTCTCCAGACGGGCACGGGCCTCGGCGGGCGTCATCCCGGCGGCCTCCTCCATGCGCGCGGCGACCCGCACCGCCCGCAGGATCGTCGAGGCCCGCTTGTTGTCGACGCCCGCGCGGTGCCACTCCCAGGAGGGGACGAGCGCCCAGTCGCGCGCGGCGAGCGGCACCGCCATCCCCTCGGGCGCGGGCCCCGGCGCGGGCTCGCCGAACCGGGTGAGGAGGCGGCGCCAGGCCCGGTACGCCTCGTCCGCCGTGACCTTCTGCTCCAGGACGGAGGGGACGAGCGATTCGAGGACGAGGCCGGTCCGCGCGAGCCGCAGCCCCGGCGCGCGGCGCTGCCCCTCGGCCACGAGCCGGTGGCGGGGCGCGAACCCCCCGGGGCTGTCCTCGCCGCCGAGCAGGGCGGGCAGCCGGTCGAGGAACCACGTGGCGCCGGGGCCCCAGGCATCCCCCCGCACGGTCCCCCCGAGGGCGGTCACCCGGAGCGTCGCGGGGCCCTCGGGCGTCCGGCTGACCCGCCAGAAGGCGCCGCTCGCGTCCACGCGGAAGGCGGGATCGCCGGGCCCGCGCCGCAGACAGCCGAGGACCTGACCGAGGTGCAGGGGCCCGTCGGGGGCCCACTCGCGGTGATGGGCAGCCTGTGACAGGGGCGCACGGGAGGGTGCGGGGATACGGAGGGGAAAACGGCCGGCCACGCGTCGAGGCTACGGCACCCCACAACCAAGCCCCTCCGGCGAGCAGAATCCAGCCCCTCCGGCGATGGAGGAGCGGGGGCCTGGGGGCAGCGCCCCCACACGCCGCGCCGCGAAAAGGCGGACTCCGCGCTACTGGTCCGAGGAGAACCGCACCGCCCCGTCCGGCAGGACGGCCCCGCACCACACCCGCACGCCGTCCCGCAGTTCGTTGTCGGCCCCGACGACCGCCCCGTCCCCGATGACCGCCCCGTCGAGCACGGTCCGTGCGCCGACCCTGGCCGAGACCCCCACGAGCGAGTCCATCACGATCGCGCCGGGCGCGATCACCGCCCCGGCGAGGACCGTCGAGCCGCCGACCCGCGCGCCCTCGCCGATCACCGCGCCCTCGCCGACCACCGTGCCGCCCGTGAGCTTGGCGTCCTCGGCGACCTCGGCGCCGGGCAGGACGAGGTGTTCGCCGCAGCGGCCCGGGACGGCCGGGGAGGGGGCGTGGCCGAGGACGAGGTCGGCGGAGCCGCGGACGAACGCCTGCGGGGTGCCGAGGTCGAGCCAGTACGTGGAGTCGACCATGCCCTGGAGGTGGGCGCCGGATTCGAGGAGCCCGGGGAAGGTCTCGCGCTCGACGGAGACGGGACGGCCGGTGGGGATGGAGTCGATGATCCGGCGGCGGAAGACGTAGGCGCCCGCGTTGATCTGGTCGGTGACGATCTCCTCGGGCGTCTGCGGCTTCTCCAGGAAGGCGAGGACGCGGCCCGAGGCGTCGGTGGGCACGAGACCGAAGGCGCGGGGGTCCTCGACGCGGCTGAGGTGGAGCGAGACATCGGCGCCGGTGGTGACGTGGGTGCCGACGAGGGCGCCGATGTCGAGCCCCGTGAGGATGTCGCCGTTGAAGATGAGGACGGGGTCGTCGGGGCCCGACTCCAGGTGGGAGGCGACGTTGCGGATCGCGCCGCCGGTGCCGAGCGGCTCGCGTTCGGTGACGTAGTCGATGCGCAGCCCGAGCGCGGAGCCGTCCCCGAAGTACGGCTCGAAGACCTCGGCGAGGTACGAGGTCGCGAGCACGATGTGCTCCACACCGGCCGCCCGCGCCCGCGCCAGCTGATGCGCGAGAAACGGCACCCCCGCCGCCGGAACCATCGGCTTGGGGGTGTTCACCGTGAGGGGGCGCAACCTCGTGCCCTTGCCGCCCACCAGGAGGATCGCTTCCGGGGCCTTGGTCACCGTGTCTCCTTCGAGGATGCCCCGGCCTTCAGGCCGGAGTGGGGGTACCTCCCGCTGACGGGGGAGGATCGACGCTCCCGCCGAGCGGGGCATGGGGCGGGATCGCTGCCCTCAGAGCGAGGAGTCATCTCCACCCACCGCTCCGAGGGCGACCTCGAGGAGGTGGATGATCTCGGAGTTGACGGACCGCCGGTCGGCATGGGCCGCTTCGACGAGGCGGGCGTGCAGCACGGCCGGCAGGCGGAGAGAGAGCCGCTTCTCGTCATCATCCATGCCAAAATGATGCCATGACGATGCCAACGGAGCGGCGGGAGGGCCCGGTGCGCGTCCGGTACACCTACCGGCTGCGCGTCTCGTCGGCCGCTCGCGGCGCACTGCTGGCCGAGTGGGACCGGTGCCGCTGGGTGTGGAACGAGTGCGTCGCCAAGTCCCGGCAGGTGCACGCCCACAACCGGCAGCACCCCGGCGCCGGGCTGACCTGTGGCCCGGCGGGGCTCGACAAGATGCTGACCGAGGCCCGCGCCGCGATGGCGTGGCTGCGCGAGGGCGCGTCGGTGCCGCAGCAGCAGACGATCCGGGACTTCGCGAAGGCCCGCTCCAAGGCGCTGAAGGACATCGAGAGATGTCTGCCGGTCCGCCGCCGCGCGGGGATGCCGAGGGCGAAGAGGAAGCGCGAGTCCGCGCCCACGCTGAACTACACCGTCCGCGGCTTCCGGCTGAGGGAGGGGCGCCTGCATCTGGCGGGCGGGATCGTCCTGGCGGTGGTCTGGTCGCGGGAGCTGCCGTCCGCGCCGTCCTCCGTGCGGGTGTACCGCGACAGCATCGGTCACTGGTACGCGTCGTTCGTCGTCGCAGCCGAGCGGCGACCGCTGCCCGGAACGGGCGCGGTGCTCGGTGTGGACTGGGGCGTCAGAGAGATCGCCACGACCACGAGCGACACGCACGACCTGCCCCACCCGCGGCACGGGGACAGCGCCGCTCGAGGCCTCGCCCGCTACCAGCGGATGATGGCCCGCCGCCGCCCGGCCAAGGGACAGGCCGCGTCCCAGGGCTACCGGTGCGCCCGGACGCAGGCGGCGAAGGCACACAAGAGGATCGCGCGGCGGCGCCAGGACACCGCCCGCAAGTGGGCCAAGCGCGTCGTGCGCGACCACGACGCGATCGCCGTCGAGAACTTCCGGCCGGGGTTCCTCGCCGGGACCACCATGACGCGCAAGGCCGCCGACGCCGCCATCGGCGCCACCAAGGCGGCCCTGATCGAGATGGGCCACAAGCACGGGCGCGACGTGCGCCTGGTGCATCCCGCGCACACCACCACGGACTGCGCGTCGTGCGGAGCGAGAACCAAGCACGCACTTCCTCTTTCGGAACGTATCTACACCTGCACCGCATGCGGAACGGTCTCGCCCAGGGACAAGAACTCCGCGCGCGTGATGCTGGTCCGGGCCGGTCTCGTCCCGGCTGGTGCCGACGGCGCAAGACCTCGGGGAGCGCCGCTCCCCGAGGCTGCCTGAGCCAGAAATACCTCTCCCGCGGGAGAGGGAGGACGTCAAGCTGGCTTCTCTGCTTCCTGACCGACCGCTCTTCCTGATGGGCCCGCCGAATGTCTTTCGGCCGGACAGTTTATGCAGATGAGGATCTTTGCGGGGAAGCCGGAACCCTCCCTGGGCGGGAGGGTTCCGGTGGCGGAGGGTGGGGTTACCTGCCCTGGAGTGCCGCCGCTTTGCTGCGAAGGGTGCCGAGTTTCTCGTAGAGCAGCTTCCCCGGGCATTCCGTGGCAAATCCGTCGCGGTGCCCGGAAATGACGTCGAGGCTGACCTTCGCCCCCTTCTCGTACAGGTTGCCGCCGTCCGAGACGAGCGTGACCTTCCCTTCCGGGTCCATGTTGTTCAGGCCGAGTTTCCAGGCCGTGAGCTTGGCGAGGCCGTCGAGCGCGGCGGCGGAGGGCTCGGTGTCGGTGTACGTGCCGAGCAGTGCGACCCCCGTGCTGTCGGTGTTGAAACCGAGGGTGTGCGCCCCCATGACGGGTTTGGCGACGCCTCCGGCACGGCCTTCGTAGACCGTGCCGCATTTGTCGACGAGGAAGTTGTAGCCGATGTCGCGCCACCCATTGCTCTCGACGTGATAGCGGTAAATACCGCGAATGACGGAGGGCGCCTCCGCGCACGTGTAGTTGTTGCCGCTCGCGCTGTGGTGGACGAATGCGGCGCGCACCGGGCCTGTGTAGCCGAATTGGGGTTCGCGCAGATTCTCGTCGGCGCCCCAGCCCGCCCGGTCGACGATGGCGGGCTCCGGCGCCTGCCCCCGGGGCAGCGCGCCGTGCCCGGCGGGGGGTCTCACGGGTCCGGGCGCGGGCCGCGTCGTCCCGCGGCGGTCGGTGCCCGGGTCGACGAGGTCGATGCGGAGCCCGGCGGGCAGCGGCGCGGGGCCGCTGACGCGCGCCTCGACCGCGTCGGCGGCCCCGGTCCACAGCGGCGCGGTGCCGCCGTGGCGGCCGGGGGCGCGGGCCTCGCGGCTCTCCGGGTCGGCCGCGTGCTCGGCGTTGTGGGTCTCCAGGGCCTGCCAGGCGCCCCACGCGCCGGTACGGGCGTCCCGTACGCGCACCTCCGCCGTGCCCGTGAGCGTGCGGGCGGGGTCGTCCCAGACGATGCCGACGAGCGAGAAGGGCTTGGTGGTGCGGCGGGACAGGCTCGCGCCGTAGCGGTCGTGGCCGTCCGCGCGGGTGGCGGGCAGACGGGTGAGCGGGAGCGAGGCCGTGGAGCCGGGGACCGGGGCGGAGGCGGACGCGGTCCGCGCGGGCGCCGCGGTGCGGGGGTGCGGGCGCGGGTCGGGGTGCGCGGCGGCGGCCGGGGCGAGCGGCAGCGTGAGGACGGCCGCGCAGGTGACACCTATCGAGGTGGCGAGAAATGTACGCATATTTACGATATTGGGCACACCTTCGGGCGCTGTCCACGGGAGTTGAGGGTGTGTCGGCCACCTCGGTGACGCCGCGGAGGGCGCGCGCGGACCCGGCGGGCGGGAGGGGCCGAGGGCCCCGCGTAGCCTGGGGCACGTGACCGCTCTCGACCGCACCCCCGCCGACCTGCTGCGTTCCGCGCTCGCCTCGGACCCGGCCCGCCCCTTCGTCACGTACTACGACGACGCGACCGGCGAGCGCGTGGAACTCTCGGTCGCCACCTTCGCCAATTGGGTGGCGAAGACCGCGAACCTGATCCAGGGCGAGCTGTCCCTGAGCGCGGGCGACCGGCTCGCGCTGCACCTGCCCGCGCACTGGCAGTCGGCCGTCTGGCTCGTCGCCGCTTCCTCCACGGGGCTCCTCGTGGACGTCGCGGGCGACCCGGCGGGCGCGGACCTCGTGGTGACGGGCCCGGACGCCCTGGAGGCGGCCCGCGCCTGCACGGGCGAACGTGTCGCGCTGAGCCTGCGCCCGCTCGGTGTGCGGTTCCCGGTGACGCCGGAGGGCTTCCTCGACTACGCGGTCGAGGTCCCGTCCCAGGGCGACCGCTTCGCGCCCTTCGTCCCCGTCGACCCGGAGGAACCGGCGCTCGTGGTGGCGGGCGAGGAGCTGACGAGCACGCAGCTCGTGGAGCGGGCACAGGGTGACGCGGAGCGGCTGGGCGTCGGTCCGGGCGAGCGGATTCTGAGCGGTCTCGGCTTCGCCGGCTGGGCGGGGCTGGCGGCCGGGCTCTACGCGCCGCTGGCGGTCGGCGCGTCCGTCGTGCTGTGCCGGAACCTGGACCGGGGGGCGCTGGAGCGACGCGTGGCGGACGAGCGGGTGACCGTCTCCGCGGTGTAGCGGCTCCGGCGTCCCGGGCCCCCGCCATTCGTTCGGCCCCCCGCCGCGCGCGCTCGGGCCCCGCAGGCCGCATCGTCGGAACGGGAGATCCTGACGGCCAGCGGCGGAGGTCCAGTGAACATCGCGCACGTCCTCCGTCGGCACTGGGTCCGCTGGGCGGCCTTCGGGCTCGCCGTGGTGCTGCTCGCCCTGACCGCCGTCGTCTGGGGCTTCTACCGGAAGCTCGACCGGAACATCACGGAGGACACCTCGGCGGCGGCCGAGCTGCGCAAGTACGACCGCGAGCGGCCGTCGTCGGTCGCGAAGGGCGCGCAGAACATCCTCCTCATCGGTTCGGACTCGCGCGCGGGCAAGAACAAGGAGTACGGGCGCGACGGCGGCACCCAGCGCTCGGACACCACGATCCTGCTGCACGTCTCGCGGGACAGGAAGCGGGCGACGGCGGTCTCGGTGCCGCGCGACCTGATGGTCACGATCCCCTCCTGCCGGGGCGCGGACGGCAAGCGCGGCAACGAGCGTCTCGCGCAGTTCAACTGGGCCTTCGAGAGCGGCGGCACCGCGTGCACGGTGCGGACGGTCGAGAAGATGACGAACGTGCGGATCGACCACTACGTCGTGGTCGATTTCGAGGGCTTCAAGAAGATGGTCGACGCGGTCGGCGGGGTCAAGGTGTGCGTCGAGCGGCCCATCGACGACAAGGACGCGCACCTCAAGCTGGCGGCCGGGGACCAGAAGCTCGACGGCGAGGAGGCGCTCGGGTACGTACGGGTGCGCAAGACGCTCGGGGACGGCTCGGACACCGACCGGATCGACCGCCAGCAGAAGTTCCTCGCGGCGCTCGTGTCGAAGATGAGCGGCGGCGACGTCCTCTACAACCCGGGGAAGCTCTACCCGGTGCTCGACGCGGCGACCTCGGCGCTCACGACCGACCCGGGCCTCGCGAGCCTGCGGGATCTCTACGGCATGGTCCGCGACGTCCGCTCGGTGCCGACCAAGGACGTGCGTTTCCTGACGGTCCCGCGGGAGGCGTACGCGGCCGACCCGAACCGGGACCAACTGGTGCAGCCCGCCGCGGAACGCCTCTTCGCGCAGTTGCGCAACGATTCACCGGTCAGAGTGGACCCCGACCCGAGCGCCTCCGCCTCGCCCGCGCCGAGCGCGAGCGCGCGCGTGAGCGGGAAGCCGGACCGCACGGAGGCGGGCGGCGAGGGCGCCGAGGCGGCGCCGGGACGCGATCCGGCGGGCACGGGCGGCGACGCGGCGGGTACGGGCCGTGACGGTGCGGGTACGGGCCGTGACGCGGCGGGCGCCGGGAACGGGGGCCACTACCGGGGGACGAGCGCGGCCGACGCGGGTTGCTCGGGGGCTTAGGTGAGCGTGCTGTCGGCGGACTGTGCGCCACATGGCCCCGCCAAGTAAAGGAATGACCGTCCGGAGTTCAATCACTTCCACAATTGCCATGGAATGCCCGGTTATAAGGGAAGTGGAATGTGTCACCGCCGTCGTCGCGTGGGGCGGTGGGCGGCTAATGTGAGCGATCCCGGTGGCCGCGACCGTACTCATCGCGGCGCGTCACCGATTGACCCGAGTGCCTCCCGCCGCGTCTCCACCCCACCTGGAGGGCGGGTCGGCGCCGCGTGCCCCGTGACGGAGGATTTGGACAACCGTGGACGCGCAAGGCCGTGGGCGGGGGGAAGAATTCGACCCCGCAGACCAATGGGTACTCAATCCGCAGACCGGCGAATACGAACTGCGACTCGGCGGCTCCGCTGAGCAGTCGCAGGAGCCGCCGGGGTCCGGCGGCGGGGCCTGGGACCACGTCGACGGGTCCGCGCGTCCCCGCAGAACCGACCCGTACCGCTCCGAGCCCCGGGTGCCCGAGCAGGGCGGGTCCCCGCGCGCGGAGAACGCCCCGCGCGAGGGCGGCCGTGCGGCGGCGCGGCAGGAGGCGGCGGGCGGCGGGCGCGCCTCGGCCCGCAAACAGGCTTCCGGGCGGGCCGCCTCGCGCAAGGCGCGCAAGGGCGGCGGCAAGAAGAAGGCGCTGCTGTGGACGGCCGGGGGGCTCGGTTTCCTGCTCGTCGCGGTGGCCGGGAGCGGCTACGCGTACTACCAGCACCTCAACGGCAACATCGACAAGGTCGACATCGGCGACGCGGGCAACAAGGACGCCGCCCCCGACGGGCCGATCAACATCCTGATCATCGGCACCGACAAGCGCACCGGCAAGGGCAACGAGGGGTACGGGGACAAGGACAGTCCGGGCCACGCGGACACCAACATCCTGCTGCACGTCTCCGCCGACCGCACCAACGCGACCGGCCTGAGCATCCCGCGCGACCTCATCACGAACATCCCCGACTGCCCCACCAAGCAGGACGACGGCTCCACGGAGACGATCCCCGGCACGCAGAACGTCCGCTTCAACACGAGCCTCGGACAGGAGGGCCGTGACCCGGGCTGCACGATGCGCACGGTCACCGAGCTGACCGGGCTCAAGGTCGACCACTTCATGATGGCCGACTTCAACGCGGTCAAGAACCTGACGACGGCCGTGAACGGCGTCGAGGTGTGCGTGGCGAAGGACGTCGACGACCCCGACTCGCACCTCAAGCTCTCGGCGGGGACGCACAAGGTGCAGGGCGAGCAGGCGCTCGCCTTCGTCCGCACCCGGCACAGCTTCGGCAACCAGGGCGACCTCGACCGCATCAAGGTCCAGCAGCAGTTCCTCGGTTCGCTCGCGCGGCAGCTCAAGTCCGAGGACACGCTGACGAGTCCGAAGAAGCTCTACAAGGTCGCCGAGGCGGCGACCGACGCGCTGACGGTGGACTCGGGGATCGGCAGCATCACGAAACTGATGTCGCTGGCCAAGGAGTTGCAGCACATCAACCCGAAGAACATCACCTTCGTGACGCTCCCCGTGGTCGACAACCCGGCAGAGAAGGTCAAGGCGACGGTCGTCCTCAACGAGACGGACGCTGATCCGCTCTTCGCGATGATGAAGGACGACGTCTCGCTCACCGAGGTCAACAGCAAGAAGAAGGCCGAGGCGAACAAGCAGAAGGCGGCCGAGGAGGCGCGGCTCAAGGGCAGCAAGTCCGAGGCGGCCGACATCCGCGTGGAGGTCTTCAACGGCGGCGCGCCCACCGGTTCGGCGCAGGGCGAGCTGACGTGGCTCCAGACCAACCAGGGTGTCAACAAGTCGAGTCAGCAGGGCGACGCGCCGAAGCAGAAGGGCACGACGCTGGAGTACGCGGCGGACCAGGCCCCGCAGGCGCGCAAGCTCGCCGAGATCATGGGACTGCCGGGGTCCGCGCTCAAGCCCGGCGAGAGCATCGAGAACGATCAGGGGCTGCCCGCGATGAAGCTGGTGCTGGGCCCCGACTTCAAGGGCCCCGGCATCTCGATCACTGCGCCCAAGGAGGCACCGAAGAACGTCGCGCGCCAGGAGGCGGACAAGAAGGTCTGCGCGTCCTGAACGGGCCCGGTCGGACGGGAAAAAGGGGGCAGGCGGGAGGCAAGGGAGCCTCCCGCCCGGCATGTTGGCTCAACCATGACCAGCCGCACAACGTTTCGGCGTGTTCGCAGGTCTGAGGGTGGGGGCCACGGCCCGGCACCGAGGGGTGCCGGACAGGCATGGGGCGGGAAGGCGGGACGAGATGACGGGTGACACGGCGAGCGGGAAGCTCCCGGGGCTCGGTCGGGGGGAGTCCGTACGGGCGGGGGAACCGGCACCCGGGCCCGCGCCGGGCGACGCGTCCGACGGCCCGGACGGGGGAATACCCGAGGCGGGCCCGGACGGCATACCGGGACCCGCGGCGGACGCGGAGGACGGCTCCGTCATACCGGCTGCCGCGAACGGCCCCGCGAATCAGCCCGCACCGGCTGCCGCGAACGACCCCGCACCGGGTGCCGTGAACCAGCACGCACCGGCTGCCGAGTCCGCCCCCGCGCCGGATTCCGCGACCGTCCTCGCCCGGCCCCGCAAGCGGCGCCGGACGCGGCGCGTCCTGGCCTGGTCGGCGCTGTCGCTCGCGGTGCTGATCACCGGCACGGCGACGGCGGGCTACCTCTACTACCGGCACCTCAACGGCAACATCGTCAAGGCCGAACTGACCCCCGTGGCACCGGAGAAGCGCCCCCCGGCGCCGACGCCGAACACGGCGGGGCAGACGCCGATGAACATCCTCGTGATCGGCTCCGACAGCCGGAACACGAAGGAGAACCTCAAGCTCGGCGGCGCCAGGGACACGGTGGGCGGCAAGCCGCTCGCCGACGTGCAGATGCTCGTGCACGTCTCGGCGGACCGCAGCAACATGTCGGTCGTGAGCATGCCGCGCGACACGCTCCTCAAGCTCCCCGAGTGCAAGGACCCCGACACGGGTGAGGTCTACCCGGCCACGACCACCCGTCGCATGACGAACGAGACGCTCGGGCGCGGCGGCCCCGGATGCACGGTCGCCACGTGGGAGGAAACGACCGGCATCCACATCGACCACTTCATGATGGTCGACTTCTCCGGCGTCGTCTCGATGGCCGACGCGGTCGGCGGTGTCCCCGTCTGCGTGGACCGCAACATCTACTCGCACACCTCCACGGGCAAGGGCTCCGGCCTCAAGCTGGAGAAGGGCACGCACCCGGTCAAGGGCAAGCAGGCGCTCCAGTGGCTGCGCACCCGCTACGGCTTCGGCGACGGCACCGACATCGGGCGCGCCCAGGCCCAGCACATGTACATGAGCGCCATGGTGCGGCAGCTCCGCGAGAACGCGACGCTCACCAACCCCGGCAAGCTGCGCGCGCTCGCCGAGGCGGCGACGAAGGCGCTCACGGTCGACGAGGGCCTCGGCAGCGTCAAGAAGATCTACGACCTGAGCAACGACCTGCGCGCCGTGCCCCCGGAGCGCATCACCCTGACCACGATGCCCTTCGTCTACGAGGGGCCCCGCGTGGCGCCGAAGGCCGGGGACGCGGAGCAGTTGTGGCGGCTCGTGCGCGAGGACATCGCGCTCGACGGCAAGGACAAGAAGAAGCCGAAGGTCAAGGACATCAGCGACCAGGCCGCCGCGCCCGGCGAGGTGAAGGTGTCCGTGCGCAACGCCACGGCGACCGGTCAGCTCGCCCTCGTACCCGAGCGGGCGGGCACGATCGCGCAGCAGCTCGTGGGCAAGGACTTCGCGCGCACGACCGCCGACCAGTCGCACACGGGCAGCGAGGACAAGACGGAGGTCCGCTACCCGGGCGGGGACGCCGAGGCCGACGCGCAGTCGGTCGCGAAGGCGCTGAAGATCCCGCTGCGGCGCGTCAAGGAGAGCGCGGACGTCACGGGCGTGACCGTCGTGATCGGCTCCGACTGGCGCGAGGGCACGCGCTTCCCGAAGAAGGACGACGACGATGACGACGCGCTGCCGAAGTCGGCGCAGGCGCTCAACGGCGCGGACGACACGGCGTGCATGAAGGTGGACCCGGCCTACTCGTGGTGAGGCGCCTCCGGTGGCGCCCTGCCGCCAATGGGGGGATCTGAGGCGCGGCGCATCGGCCAGTACAACGGTACGACAGTCATACCGGCTTACGGTCTGGCTCATCCCGTCCCGCCGTGCCGCCCGCGCGGCAGTGTCACCCGTGCGGAGGTGCCGTGCCCGCCCCCAGCCCCCACTCCCCCCGTCCCCGCCGGTCCCCCCGCGCCCGCCCGCTCCCGCGCCGCCCCCCGAGCCGACGCCGCCGGGCGCTGCGCTGGGCGGTCCGGGGGCTGACCGGCTGCTCCGTCGCGGTGCTGCTCGCCGCCGGGGCCGGGCACACCCTGCTCAGCGGCGTCGACCACAAGATCGGCCGCGTCGACGCGTTCAAGGGCCTCGCGGGGCGCCCCTCCGCCGGGCACGGCATGAACCTGCTGCTCGCGGGGACCGACGAGCGCGAGGGGCTCGACAAGGGGACCCGGCAGCGGTACCGGCTCGGGGGCGCGCCCTGCCACTGCACGGACACGCTGATGATCGTGCACCTGTCGGCCGACCACTCCCGCGCGAGCGTCGTGAGCCTGCCCCGCGACTCGTACGCGATGCTGCCGCCGCACGTCGACCGCACCTCGGGCGAGCACCACCACGAGCACCCGGTGAAGCTCAACGCGGCGTACGCGGAGGGCGGCCCGCAGCTCACAGTACGGACCGTCGAGAAGCTCACGAAGGTGAAGATCGACCACTACGTGGAGGTCGACTTCACGAGCTTCATGCGGACCGTGGACGCGCTCGGCGGCGTCGAGATCTGCACGGCGAAGCCGCTCAAGGACTCGTACACGGGCCTGGACCTCCCGGCGGGCTCGCACGAGCTCGACGGCGGGCAGGCGCTCCAGTACGTACGGGCGCGGCACATCGACGCGGCGAGCGACCTCGGCCGGATGCAGCGGCAGCAGCGGTTCCTCGCGGCGGTCGTGGAGCGCGCGACGAGCGGCGGGACGCTGTTCAACCCGGTCCGGCTGAACGAGGTCGCCGACGCGCTGCTGTCCTCCGTACGGGCCGACAAGGGCTTCGGCACGGACGAGATCCTGGACCTGGCCCGCGCGATGCGCGGCTTCAGCCCCTCCTCCTCGGAGTTCGTCTCGATGCCGCTCGCGCCCAAGGGCCGCCACGTGCCGGGCATCGGTGACACGCTCGTGTGGGACGCGGACCGTGCGAAGGCCCTCTTCACGGCCCTGCGCGAGGACCACCCGCTGGCCGCCCACAAGCCGGCCGCGGGCCCGGCCCCGCTCCCGGTCGACGTGCCGCCGCAGCAGATCTCGGTACGGGTCCTGAACGGCACGGGGACCTCGGGCGAGGCGGAGCGCGTGGCGAAGGCCCTGCGGGCGACGGGCTTCACGGCGACGGCGGGCACAGGGACGACGGACCCGGCCGCGCGGACGACGATCGCCTACGACCCCGGCTGGGACCGCTCGGCGAAGAGCCTCGCCACCGCCGTCCCCCACGCGAACCTCCTCCCCCGAAAGGGCCTCGGCGCCACCCTGGAGGTCACGGTCGGCAAGGACACCCCGGCGGTCGCGAAGGTCCGCGCGGAGGACCCGGCGCAGGCCCCGAAGGAGAACAAGTACGGAGCGGTCCGGGGCGACGAGGTGACGTGCCCCTCATGAAGTGACGCGCCCCTCATGAAGTGACGCGCCTCTCCCGCGGTGACGCGCCTGCCATGCGGGGCGCCGCTCCCCCGCCCGTTCCGTCCCCGGTCCCCGTCCCCGCTCTCCCGCCCCTCAGTCGAGCAGCCCCTCCGCCACCCGCTTCTCGCGCAGTTCGCGGATCGCGCGACGGCGGGCGAGGCGGTGGGTGCGGCGGATCTGGGCTTCCTGGAAGCGGCGCTCGTCGGTGTCCGTCTCGGGGAGCACGGGGGGTACGGGACGGGGGCGGCCCTGGGCGTCCACCGCCGCGAAGACGAGGTACGCCGTGCCGACCTGCTGGGCCGGGGTCGACTCGTTCCAGCGCTCCGCCATGACGCGGACGCCGATCTCCATCGACGTGCGCCCCGTCCAGTTGCACTGCGCGTGGACGTGGACGAGGTCGCCGATGCGGACCGGCTCCAGGAAGACCATCTCGTCCATCGAGGCCGTCACCGCCGGCCCGCCCGAGTGCCGTCCCGCGACGGCGCCCGCCGCGTCGTCGACGAGTTTCATGATCACGCCCCCGTGGCCGGTGCCGTAGAGGTTCGTGTCGGTGGCGGTCATGATGTGCGAGAGCGTCGTACGGGATGCCGAGGTCGGCTTGCCCGGGATCTCCGGGTCCGTACGCGGTGCCGGGTCAGTCATACCGTCCACTTTATGTCCGCCCGGTCACCCCCGCTTTTGCATCAGCTCTGCAACAGGCCCGCTCCGATTCGTTCCCCGCCCTGTATGGCGAGCCCCCCGGCGCGGCAGACTTGTCCCATGAACGAGAGGCCGCAGGGCTGGGGCGGGGAGCGATCCGACAGCCGGGGATACGGGCGCGGGAGCGCCGAGGCGCAGCCCGAGGGCGCCCGCTCGATGCCGCACGTGCGGCGCGGCGGGCCCGGGGGCCCCGGGGGCCCGGCTCCCGTGCCCCCGCAGCAGCAGTACGGGCAGCAGGGCGGCGCGTACCCGCCGCCGGACCAGTACGGGCAGCAGCAGGGCCCGTACCAGGACGGCTACGGCGGGTACGACAGCGGCTACAACACCGGGCAGGTCTACGGCTCGCCCGGCGGGCCGCAGCAGCCCGGCGGCCCCGGCGGTCCCGGAGGCCCGGCGCAGGGACGCCCGGCGCGCCCCGCGCCGAACTGGCGGAAGCGGATCAAGTGGACGGCGATCGTCGTCGTCGCCGCGCTCCTCGTGACGACTGTCTCGACGTACTTCTGGGCGGACGGCAAGATCCGCCGCGAGGTGGACCTGTCGAAGGTCATCGACCGCCCGGCGGAGGGCAAGGGCACCAACTACCTCATCGTCGGCTCCGACAGCCGCGAGGGGATGTCCAAGGAGGACAAGAAGCGCCTGCACACCGGCTCCGCCGAGGGCAAGCGCACCGACTCGATGATGATCCTGCACACGGGCGACAACGGGACCACGATGATCTCGCTGCCCCGTGACTCGAACATCACGATCCCGTCCTTCAAGGGCTCGGACTCGGGCAAGATGTACCCGGCGCGCGGCGCGAACAAGCTCAACGCCGCGTACGCCTTCGACGGCCCCGAGCTGCTCGTGCGTACCATCGAGTACAACACCGGGCTGCACATCGACCACTACGCGGAGATCGGCTTCGACGGCTTCGCGAGCATCGTGGACGCGGTCGGGGGCGTCGAGATGGACATCCCGAAGGGCTTCAAGGACGGGAAGTCGGGCGCCGACTTCAAGGCCGGGAAGCAGACCCTCGACGGCGAGCAGGCCCTCGCCTTCGTCCGCACCCGCTACGCGCTGCCCGGCAGCGACCTCGACCGCACGAAGAACCAGCAGAAGTTCCTCGCCGCGCTCGCCCACCAGGTCGCCACCCCGAGCACGATCATCAACCCCTTCAAGCTCTACCCCGTGATGGGCTCGGGTCTCGACTCGCTCATCGTCGACAAGGACATGAGCCTGTGGAACCTCGTGTCGATGTTCTGGGCGATGAAGGGCGTCACGGGCGGTGACGGCAAGCAGATGAACATGCCGATCGCGGGCAGCGTCGGCGGCAACCTGGCGTGGGACATGCCGAAGGTCAAGCAGCTCGTCAACGAGCTGAAGAACGACGACAAGGTCACCGTCTCGGGCAACTGAACGGGCCCTCGCAAGCGGGGCGTTCCGGGCGTGTACGGGCCCGGGGCGCCCCGTCCTGCGTGCCCGTGCCAACTCACATATTCTCGCTGCTACATGACGGTAGAAGCGTGTGACTTGGAGAGCAGCGGCATGAGCGAAGCGGCCCCGAACACCCCCTCCCCCTACATCGACACGACGCGCCCGCACCCGGCGCGGATGTACGACTGGTTCCTCGGCGGCAAGGACAACTACCCGGTCGACGAGGAGATGGGGCGCAAGGTCCTCGCCATCGAGCCGAACGTCCCCGTCCTCGCGCGCATGAACCGGGAGTTCATGCGGCGGGCCACGCGGTGGCTCGCCTCGCAGGGGATACGGCAGTTCCTCGACATCGGCACCGGCATCCCCACCGAGCCCAACCTCCACCAGGTGGCCCAGGGGGTCGCCCGGGACGCCCGCGTCGTCTACTGCGACAACGACCCGATCGTCCTCGCCCACGCCGAGGCCCTCCTGCGCAGCACCCCCGAGGGCGCCGTCGACTACGTGCAGGCCGACGTCCGCGACAGCGAGGCGATCGTCGAACGGGCCTCCAAGTCACTGGACTTCAGCAAGCCGGTGGCCCTCTCGCTCATCGCGCTGCTGCACTTCGTCGGGGACCGGAACGCCGACGGCGGGGCCGGGGCCCACGAGATCGTCTCCGGGCTCGTCGATCGCCTGGCGCCCGGGAGCTACCTCGTGCTCTCGCACGTGACCGCCGACTTCCAGCCCGAGAAGGCCGAGCAGGTCGGCAGCCTCTACCGCTCGGGCACGGCCTCGCTCCACCCGCGCCCGCGCGCGGAGTTCGAGAAGTTCTTCACCGGTCTGGAGTTCGTCGGGCCCGGCATCGTCTCCGAGGGCGAGTGGCACCCCGAGCTGGGCGAGCCGGTGCCCGGCGAGGAGGACGTCATCAAGGCGGGTTACTCGGCGATCGCCCGCAAGCCCTGAGCCCTCGCCTCACCGCCGCCACAGCACGACGGCCGACACGTCCCCTCCCGATGCGAGCGGTTGCCCCAGGAGCGCGACGGGTCCCGCCGGCGGCGGTCCCGGAGACCACGCCGCCGCGAGGCGCGCGCGGGCACCGGGGCCGGCGGGGAGGCGGCCCGTCGTGAGGAGCAACGCGCCGCCCGGGTGCGGGCCTTCGAGGAGGCGGGCGGTGGTCGCGGGGGTCTCGTACCAGTCCCCGCCGGGCCGCAGCACGGCCGTACCCCCGCCGGGGGCGGCTGAGGCGCCCGCGCCGAACACCAGCAGTCCGCACGGCGCTCCCGGGTCGTCCACGGGGACGTGGAGGAGGCGCAGGGAGTACCCGGCGGGCGGCGTCCCCGCCCGTACGGCCTCGTCGGCGAGGACCGTCGCGCAGGCGCGCGCGGTCTCCTCGCCGAGCCGCCGGTACCCCTCGGCGTCGCGGGTGCGCAGGGCCTCGCGGAGCGCGGGCGCGGTGCGCAGCGCGTGCCGGTAGACGGCCGCGCAGGCGTCGTCGGCGGCGGTCCCGCTCGCGAGGGCGAGGAGGAGCCCCGGGCCGTACGGGGCGAGGGCGAGCGCGTCGGTACGGGCCGGGCCCGGCGCCGTACGCGTGCTGATCCCGTACGCGGTCCAGGGGCCCGCCGAGGCCCCGTCGAGCACCGTGGCGGGGCGCAGCGCCGCGCGCCAGTCGGCCGGCGGGGCGCTCACCGGCGCGGGTGGCGCGGGGGCGGCCAGGGCTTCGAGGGCGGGGGGCGGGCCGAGGCGCAGGTCGAGGTCGACCTCCTCGCCGGGGACGGGGCGGACGACGGCCATCGCGGACTCGGCGAAGTCGTCGAGGCTGAGCGCACGCGGGCCCGGGACGTGCGGGGGCTCGCCGGAGCGCGGGCGCGGCGGGACGAGGGCGTCGGTGGGGCGCGGGCGGCGTACGGCGGCGGGACGGCACGCCTCCGCCGCGGCACGCCGTATGGCGGCGGCACGCGTCTCGCGCCGGCGTCGCTCCTCGTGGCGCAGCCGTTCCTCGTGCCGGGCGAGGGCGGTGTACCGGGCGGAGGGGTCGTCCATGGGGACCTCCAGGCGTACGGGACGACAAGGGCCCCGCCCTGCGGCGGACCGGAGGGCGGGGCGGGTGCTGCGGGCCGGGACTCAGCCGATCGGCAGGCCGCCGAGGAGACCGCCGACGGGGAGGCCGCCGAGGAGCCCGGCGGCGGGGAGGCCGCCCACCATCGGGGAGTTGCCCTGGCCCTGGCCGCCCGCGCGGGCCTGCTGGACCTGGCCCGCGAGCTGGCCACCGGTCTGCTCGACGGAGTGGACGGCACCGGCGACCGTCTCGTTCTCCAGCGGGTTCTCGGTGATCTCGCCGGAGGCGACCTGGCCGGCCACGTCGCCCACCGGCAGCGCGCCGGTGACGGAGCCGAGGGGCAGGGCGCCGAGCGCGTCGGTCGGGCCCGCGGCGGAGGCGGTGCCGGAGGCGGCGGCACCGGCGGCGAGGACGGCACCGACGGCGAAGGCGGCCTTGGCGAGCTTGTCGTGCTTCATGTGTCTGGGTCCCTCTCAGGGGTGGGGGGCGGACGCAGAGCACAACGGGTGGGGGCGGGTGGGGGTCACGGGTCGCGGGGCGACTCGGGGGCGCGAGGGGGGCGCGGGCGGGGGCGGGACGGGGGCGCGGGGCGGGGCGCCCCGCGTCGCTCCGTCTCCCCGCGCCCGGCGTGTCACGGCAGGTTGCGGGCCATGACGATGCGCTGGACCTGGTTGGTGCCCTCGTAGATCTGGGTGATCTTCGCGTCGCGCATCATGCGCTCGACCGGGTAGTCGCGCGTGTAGCCGTAGCCGCCGAGGAGCTGGACGGCGTCGGTCGTGACCTCCATCGCGACGTCCGAGGCGAAGCACTTGGCGGCGGCGCCCTGGTAGGTGAGGTCGGCGTCGCCGCGCTCGGAGGCGGCGGCGGCCTGGTACGTGAGGGCGCGCGCGGCGGAGATCTTCATGGCCATGTCGGCGAGCATGAACTGGATGCCCTGGAAGTCGGCGATGGCCTTGCCGAACTGCTTGCGCTCCTGGACGTAGCCCTTGGCGTAGTCGAGGGCGCCCTGCGCGATGCCGAGGGCCTGCGCGGCGATGGTGATACGGGTGTGGTCGAGCGTCTTCATCGCGGTCGCGAAGCCGGTGCCCTCGGCGCCGATCATGCGGTCGGCCGGGATGCGGACGTTGTCGAAGTAGACCTCGCGGGTGGGCGAGCCCTTGATGCCGAGCTTCTTCTCGGGGGCGCCGAAGGAGACGCCCTCGTCGCTCTTCTCGACGACGAACGCGGAGATGCCCTTGCTGCGCTTGGTCGGGTCGGTGACGGCCATGACCGTGTAGTACTCGGAGACGCCCGCGTTGGTGATCCAGCGCTTGACGCCGTTGAGGACCCAGAAGTCGCCGTCGCGCACGGCCTTCGTCTTCATGCCGGCCGCGTCGGAGCCCGCGTCGGGCTCGCTGAGGGCGTACGAGAACATCGCGTCGCCCTTGGCGAGCGGGCCCAGGTACTTCTTCTTCAGCTCCTCGGAGCCGGAGATGATGACGGGCAGCGAGCCGAGCTTGTTGACGGCCGGGATGAGCGAGGAGGAGGCGCAGACGCGGGCGACCTCCTCGATGACGATGACGGTCGCGAGGGCGTCGGCCCCGGCGCCGCCGTAGTTCTCGGGCACGTGCACGGCGTGCAGGTCGGCGCCGGTGAGCGCGTCGCGCGCCTCCTGCGGGAAGCGGCCCTGCTCGTCCACCTCGGCGGCGTGCGGGCCGATCTTCGCCTCGGCGAGGGCGCGGACCGTCTCGCGGAGCATGTCGTGCTCCTCGGCCGGACGGTACAGGTCGAAGTCGGACACGGTGCTGGTCTCCTTCTCGAACGGCCCGGCGCGAGCGGACCCGGGGGGTGCCGCGAAGGGCCCCGGGGATTGCCCCGCACGCTCATTACCGGTAAGTAACCTACGGTTTCGAATAATAGGCCGCGAAGCCTGCCGCGCCTACGGCACGCGCACCCCGAGTGACCTTTCCGACAGCCCCCGCGTTCCCGGCCGCGCCCCCGAAGCGCTCCGGGGGCCGCCGACTATGCTCGGCATCCGCCGGGGCAGCGCCCGCGCGACCCGCCGGTCGGCCGCTCCGGCGGCCCGTACGCAGCCCCGCCACGTATCCCCGTCGCACAGGAGCCGTCCATGAGCCAGTCGCCCCGGATCACCGTCATCGGTCTCGGCTATCTCGGTGCCACGCACGCGGCGTCCATGGCGGAGCTGGGCTTCGACGTGCTCGGCATCGACGTCGTGCCGGAGAAGATCGAGTCGCTCTCGCGCGGCGAGACCCCGATGTACGAGCCGGGCCTCGAAGAGGTGCTGCGCAAGCACGTCGCGGGGCTGGACGGCTCCACCAAGCGGCTGCGGTTCACCAGTTCGTGGGAGGAGATCGCCGACTTCGGCGACGTCCACTTCGTGTGCGTCAACACCCCGCAGCGCCGGGGCGACCTCGCCTGCGACATGAGCTACGTGGACAGCGCCGTCGAGTCGCTGGCGCCGCTGCTCACCCGCCCGGCGCTCGTCGTCGGCAAGTCGACGGTCCCCGTGGGCTCGGCCGAGCGGCTGGCCGCGCGGCTCGCGGAGCTGGCCCCGGCGGGCGCCGGGGCGCGGCTCGCGTGGAACCCGGAGTTCCTGCGCGAGGGCTTCGCCGTCGAGGACACGCTCCACCCGGACCGGCTCGTCGTCGGGGTGCGCGACGCGGAGTCCGAGGAGCTGCTCCGTACGGTCTACGCGGGCCCGATCGGCGAGGGCACGCCCTTCCTCGTCACGGACTACGCGACCGCCGAGCTGGTGAAGGTCTCGGCGAACTCCTTCCTCGCCACGAAGATCTCCTTCATCAACGCGATGGCCGAGGTGTGCGAGGCCGCCGGGGGCGATGTCTCGCAGCTCGCCGAGGCGATCGGCTACGACTCCCGCATCGGGCGGAAGTTCCTGCGCGCCGGGATCGGCTTCGGCGGCGGCTGCCTGCCCAAGGACATCCGCGCCTTCATGGCGCGCGCGGGCGAACTCGGCGCCGACCAGGCGCTGACCTTCCTGCGCGAGATCGACTCGATCAACATGCGCCGCCGCGCGCAGATGGTGGACCTCGCCCGCGAGACGGTGGGCGGTTCCTTCCTGGGCGTGCGGGTCGGGGTGCTCGGCGCGGCCTTCAAGCCGGACTCGGACGACGTACGGGACTCGCCCGCGCTCAACGTGGCGGGGCAGATCCACCTCCAGGGCGGACAGGTCACGGTGCACGACCCGCGCGCGATGAAGAACGCGGCGCGCGTCTTCCCGACGCTGGGGTACGCGGACACGGCGCTGGACGCGGTGCGGGGGGCGGACGTGGTGCTCCACCTCACGGAGTGGGGGGAGTACCGGGAGATCGACCCGGCGGAGATGGGCGAGGCCGTCAAGCAGAAGGTTCTGCTGGACGGGCGGAACACGCTCTCCGCGGCGCGGTGGCGGGAGGCCGGGTGGACGTACCGGGCGATGGGGCGGCCCAACGCCTGAGCAGCCTGCCGGGGCCCCCGCCCCCGTCTTCGGCCGGGGGCATCCCCGGAGGGGCCGGGTTCTCGGCCGCTACAGCCCCAGTCCCGGGACCGGCCTCGGCCTCAGCTCGTCCCGCTCCTCCAGCCGCGCCGTGCTCGGGCCCCGGCGGGCGCTCGTCTCGCGGGCCGTCTCGTCGGCCTCCTTCAGGACGCGGACGACGTTCTCCCAGGTCAGCGCGGTCAGTTCGGCGTCGCTCCAGCCCCGGGCGCGCAGTTCGGTGAGGAGGGGCGGGTAGCCGGTGGGGTCGCTCAGGCCCTCGGGGTGGGCTTCGCCCGTGTCGTGGGCGCCGCACAGGGCGACCGACCCGGGGCCCGCGACGGCGCGGACGTGGTCGATGTGGTCGGCCGTGTCGGCGAGCGCGGGGCCGCACAGGGGCTCGGTGAGGGGCACGAGGCACAGGCCGCGCGCGGCGCCGAGCGCGGCGAGCACGGGGTCGGGCGCGTTGCCCGCGTGCTCGCGCACGGCGGCGGCCCCGGCGCGCAGGAGTGCGGGCGCGCGCGAGATGTCGAGGACGCGCGCGACGACGGCGGCGGGTGCCCCGGTGAGGTCGAGCAGCATTCCGAGGCGGTTCGTCTCCCGGACGACCTCGGTCCCGAAGACGCTCAGCCCCTCCTCGCCCGCCCAGCGGGCCCCGGCGAGGGTCAGGGAGCGGACGCCGAGTTCGGCGAGGGTGCGCAGGCCCGCGAGCGAGTCGTCGATGCCGCGCGCGTCGGCGGGTCCGGGGACGACGGCGATCCGGCCGCGGCCGTGCGCGTCGGCGACGTCGTAGGAGGTACGGGCGAGGCGGAGCGCGCCGGGGTGCGCGGCGACGACGGCGCGCGCGAAGTCGAGCTGTTCGAGGGTGCGGGTGAGGCTCGCGCCCTCGTCCCCGGGCACCTTGAGCGACCAGAACTGCGCGCCGACCCCGCCGGCCCGCAGCCGGGGTATGTCGGCGCCGAGCGCGCTGTCGCCGAGTTCCATCTCGCACCAGGGCAGGTGGCGCAGCGTCCAGGCGAGCCCGCTGTAGCCGTCGGCGACGGGGTGCTCGGCGAGCAGCGCCGCGATGTCCTCGGGCGCGGGCCGCGGCGCGGTGGCGTCCCCGCCGAGCGGGTCCGTGCCTTCGGGGAAGGGGTCGTCGGGGAGGGCGTCGTCCCGCAGGTGCGCCATGGAAGGGCTCCGGTGCTCGCTCGGGTACGGGGCAGTGCGCCCACCGTGGCACGGTGCGGGGCGGCCGACACGCCGGGACGGCCGTTCGGGTGAGGGGGTGGGGCGGTGAAGGCAGTGAGGCGGTGAAGGCGGTGGGGCGGTGGCGGGGTCGAGCGGTGGCGGGGGCGAGCGGCGCGGCGGTGCGGGCCGTACGGCAGCGGTACGGGGCGGGGGCCACCGGCCGTCCCCGCCCCGTACCCGGGTCTCAGCGCCTCGCGAGGGGTGTCACGAGGTGACGAGCGTCAGTCCGTACCGGCCGAGGATCTCGTTGACCGGCTGGAACCACGTCTCGCCGCCGCTCGTGCAGTTGCCGAAGCCGCCGGACGTCACGCCCTGCGCCTGGTCACCGCTGATGAAGGAGCCGCCGGAGTCGCCGGGTTCGGCGCACACGTTGGTGTGGGTGGCCTCGTAGACGGGCCCGTTCGCGTAGTTGATGGTCTCGTTGAGGCCGAGGACGGTGCCGCAGTGCCAGTGCGAGGTCGAGCCCGAGCGGCAGATCGAGCTGCCGACCGGGGCGACGTTGGAGCCGCGGACGAGCTGGTCGGAGACGGTGCCCCAGCCGAGCACGACGGGGGTCGTCCACCAGCCGCTGCCGACGTTGACCCAGGCCATGTCGTCGCCGGGGAAGGTCGAGCCCTGGATGTTGCCGATGTAGCTGTTGTCCCAGCCGTAGACGGCCTGTCCCGGCTGCCCGCAGTGCCCGGCGGTGACGAAGCCGCCGACGACCGAGAAGCCGATGGAACAGCGGACGTTGCCGGTGTAGAAGGGGTCGCCGCCGACGGTTCCGGCGGCGAGCGGGCGGGGCTTCTCGGGCGCGCCCTCGACGGCGTGGACGGTGACGGGCCCGGCGTCCTCGGCCTTGGTGAGGAAGGCGCGGACGGCCTTGTCGGAGCGGTCCTTGGCCAGGACGTCCACGACGACGCGGTTCGTGCGCGGGTCGACGCGCCAGCCGGTGACCGACGTGGGCGCCTTGATGCGGTCGATCGCGCGCTTGACGGAGGTGAGCCGGGCCTCGCTGTGCCGGGCGCCGGTGCGGACCTCGGCGCCGGTCGCGCGGACGGCGTCGGCGGTACGGGTGCCGGTGAGCGCGACGGTGAGCGTGCCCTTCTTCGCGTCGAACCACGAACCGGCGAAGGCGGAACCGGCCGCCTCGCGGGCCGCGCGGTCGGTCTTCGCGGCCTGCTTCTCGGCGGCGAGCCGCTGCTCGGCCTGCTGCGCGGTGAGGTGGAAGTCCTTCTGCAGGGCGGTCAACAGCCCTGCGGAGGCGGGCTGTTCGGGCTTGCTGTCCGCCTGGGCGGCGGTGCCGGTCCCTGCGGCGACGCCGAGACCTCCCAGGAGGGCGAGCGTGGACAGGGCGATACGCATGACGGGTCTGCGATGCATGGGGGTGACGGCCTCTCGTTGTTCCAGGAGTGGGGGTGGAACAACGACGCCCCGACGCTGTGGGGGCGCCGCGTCAACGAGAGTAGGCGCGCTCAACAGGCCAGGCATAGACCAATGTTCGCCACTGTTGGTTCGTGTCCGATTCCGCGACAAGTTTCAACAAGAAGCTAAATGCCGGGAGTTGAGGCCTTGGGAACCCCAACTCCCTCGCACTGAGTGCTACTTCTTGCCGTCCAACTCTTCGATCGTCGCGTTCGACGGGCCGCGCCCGCGCTGGATCTCCTTCGCGGCGATCTCGGCCTCGCGCAGGACGCGGACCGCGTTGGACCACGTGAGCTTGGCGAGATCCGCCGCGGACCAGTTCCGGTCGAGGAGTTCGGCGACGAGGTTCGGGTAGCCCGCGACGTCGTCGAGGTCCTTCGGCGTGAAGGCCGTGCCGTCGTAGTCGCCGCCGACGCCGAGGTGGTCGATCCCGGCGACCTCGCGCATGTGGTCGAGGTGGTCGGCGACGGTCGAAGCGGTCGCGGAGGGGCGGGGGTCGGCCTCCTCGAAGGCGCGGTGCGCCGCCATCGCGGCGGGCGTCGTGTCGAGGTGGTGGAAGCCCCGGGCGCGCAGGTTCTCGTCGGCGCGCAGCGTCCACTCCCCCGCCTCGGGGAGGATGAACTTCGGGACGAAGGTGGCCATCGCGATGCCGCCGTTGGCGGGCAGCCGCTCCAGGACGTCGTCCGGGATGTTGCGCACGTGGTCGCAGACGGCGAGCGAGGAGGAGTGCGAGAAGATCACCGGGGCCTCGCTCGCGTCCAGCGCGGCGCGCATCGTCGCGGGGGCGACGTGCGAGAGGTCGACGAGCATCCCGAGCCGGTTCATCTCGCGCACGACCTCGACGCCGAAGCGCGTGAGGCCGTCGTGCGCGGGCTCGTCGGTCGCGGAGTCGGCCCAGTCGGTGTTGCTGTTGTGCGTGAGCGTCATGTAGCGGACGCCGAGCGCGTGGAAGGCCCGCAGCGTGCCGAGCGAGTTGGCGATCGAGTGGCCGCCCTCGGCGCCCTTCAGCGAGGCGATGCGCCCGGAGGCGCGGGCGGCCTCCATGTCGTCGGCGGTGCGGGCCTCGGCGAGCCGCTCGGGGTAGCGGGCGAGGAGCTGGTCCACGCAGTCGATCTGTTCGAGCGTCGCCGCGACGGCCTCGTCCCCGGCCAGCTCGCCCGGCACGTACACCGACCAGAACTGCCCGCCCACGCCTCCCGCGGCGAGCCGCGCGAGGTCGGTGTGGAGGCTGCCGCGCTGGTCCTCGGCGATGTCGAGCCGCCCGAGGTCGTACCGCACCTGCTCGCGCAGGGCCCACGGCAGGTCGTTGTGCCCGTCGACGACGGGCGCCCCGGCGAGCAGCGCGCGGGCTTCTTCGAGTCGGGCGGGGGACGGCTGGGGGGTGGCCAAGGCGGGACCTCTTCTCCGAAGGGGGGACGGAGGCGGCCCCGCGCGGAACGCGGCGCCACCCCCGTGACGTACGAGGAAGAACGTACGCCCGGCCTCAGCTCCCGAAGCCGAAGCCCCCGCTCGCGTTCTGCGCGGCCTTCGTCCGCAGCCGCTTGCCCTTCTCCGTCGCCTGCGCGTTCAGGTCCTGCTGGAAGTCGCGCATCCGGGCGAGCAGCTCGGGGTCGTGCGCCGCGAGGACGCGGGCCGCGAGGAGGCCCGCGTTGCGCGCGCCGCCGACCGAGACGGTCGCGACGGGCACTCCGGCGGGCATCTGCACGATGGAGAGCAGCGAGTCCATGCCGTCGAGGTACTTGAGCGGCACGGGCACGCCGATGACGGGCAGCGGGGTCACGGAGGCGAGCATCCCGGGCAGATGCGCCGCGCCGCCCGCCCCGGCGATGATCGCCTTGAGGCCGCGGTCGGCCGCGTCCTCGCCGTACGCGATCATCTCGCGCGGCATCCGGTGCGCCGAGACGACGTCGACCTCGTAGGGGATCGCGAACTCGTCGAGCGCCTTCGCCGCGGCCTCCATGACGGGCCAGTCGGAGTCGGAACCCATGACGATGCCGACGAGGGGCTGGGCTGTCGTGCTCATTCGGTGATCGTCCCTCGCAGGTAGCCGGCCGCGTGCCGGGCGCGCTCCAGGACCTCGGGCAGGTCCTCGCCGTAGGTGTTCACGTGGCCGACCTTGCGGCCGGGCTTCACGCCCTTCGCGTACATGTGGATCTTGAGCCCGGGGTCGCGGGCCATGCAGTGCAGGTACGCGCTGTACATGTCGGGGAAGTCGCCGCCGAGCACGTTGACCATGACCGTCCACGGCTGGCGCGGGCGCGGGTCGCCGAGCGGGAGGTCGAGGACGGCCCGCAGGTGGTTGGCGAACTGCGAGGTCGCCGCGCCGTCCTGCGTCCAGTGCCCGGAGTTGTGCGGGCGCATCGCCAGCTCGTTGACGAGGACGCGGCCGTCGCGCGTCTCGAACAGCTCGACGGCGAGGTGCCCGATGACGCCCAGCTCGTTGGCGATGCGCAGCGCCATCTCCTGCGCGATCCCGGACAGTTCCTCGTCCAGGCCGGGCGCGGGGGCGATCACGGTGTCGCACACGCCGTCGACCTGCTGCGACTCGACGACGGGGTACGCGACGGCCTGGCCGTGCGGGGAGCGCACGACGTTCGCGGCCAGCTCCCGTACGTAGTCGACCTTCTCCTCGGCGAGCACGCGGACCCCGGCGCGGAAGGGCTCGGCGGCCTCCTCCTCGGAGCCGACGACCCACACGCCCTTGCCGTCGTAGCCGCCGCGCGTCGTCTTGAGGACGACGGGGTAGCCCTCGCCCTCCTCGGCGAAGCGCGTCACGTCCGCCGGGTCGGCGACGAGGCGGTGACGGGGGCACGGGACGCCGAGTTCGCTGAGGCGGGCGCGCATGAGGCCCTTGTCCTGGGCGTACACGAGCGCGGCGGGGCCCGGACGGACCGGGATGCCCTCGGCCTCCAGGGCGCGCAGGTGTTCGGTGGGGACGTGCTCGTGGTCGAAGGTGATCACGTCGCACCCGCGCGCGAAGTCGCGGAGTGTGCCGAGATCGTGGTAGTCCCCGACGACGACCTCGTGCGCCACGAGGGCGGCCGAGTCCTGCGGGGTATCGCTGAGCAGCTTGAACGTGATGCCGAGCGGGATGCCCGCCTCGTGCGTCATACGCGCGAGCTGACCACCGCCGACCATGCCGACTACGGGGAATGTCACCGCCCCAGCCTATCCGTTCCCGCTGGTCCACCCGGTGCCCGGGCGTCCGGACGCCGCAGCGCCTAGCATGGCGGGGACCGTCCTTACCCGTCTCCTGGGGACAAACGCCTTATGACGAACGCCAGTGCCCCGCCCTCGCGGCTGAGACGCATCGTCGCGGAGCTGGCGAAATTCGGCGCGGTCGGCGGCGCGGGCGTGCTCGTGAACATGGCCGCCTACAACCTCGTACGGCACTTCACCTCGCTCGCCTACGTGCGCGCGAGCGTCATCGCCACCGTCATCTCGATCGTCTTCAACTACATCGGGTTCCGCTACTTCACGTACCGCGACCGCGACAAGTCGGGCCGCAAGCGGGAGCTGGGGCTCTTCGCGTTCTTCAGCGCGATCGGTCTCGTCATCGAGAACGGGGTGCTCTACGCGGGCACGTACGGGCTCGGCTTCGACACCCCGCTCCAGACGAACGTCGTGAAGTTCTGCGGCATCGGCGTCGCGACCCTCTTCCGCTTCTGGTCCTACCGCAGCTGGGTCTTCCGCGCGCTGCCGCCGAAGGACCAGGAGGCGGTCCGCGAGGTCACGGCCGCCGTCCACGAGGCGGAGGCGGCGCTCGCCCAGCGGAACCCGTACGGGAGCGCGCACCGCGCCCCGCAGCCGTCCCCCGTCGTCGCGCACCACACCCCGGAGCGCGGGCACGAGAACCAGGGCAGGCACCGCAAGCCGCGCCGCGTGCACGTGGACTGAGCCTCAGCGCACCGTCGGCGTCTCCCCGCCGTCCTCGCCCGTGTTCGGCTTGCGGGGGCGGGTGCGCGAGAGGAAGAGGGCGAAGACGGGCGGCTTGCCCTGGAGGAGTTCGAGCCGCCCGCCGTCCGCCTCGGCGAGATCGCGCGCGACGGCGAGGCCGATGCCCGTCGAGTTCCGGCCCGAGATCGTGCGCTCGAAGATGCGCGCGCCGAGGTCGGGCGGCACCCCGGGGCCCTCGTCGGTGACCTCGACGACGGCCTGGTTGCCGACCGCGCGGGTGCGCAGCGCGACCGTGCCGCCGCCGTGCATGAGCGAGTTCTCGATGAGCGCGGCGAGCACCTGCGCGACCGCGCCCGGGGTGCCGACGGCCCGCAGGTGGCGGGGGCCCGAGCGGACGATGGCACGCCCCGCGCCCCGGTAGGCGGGCAGCCACTCCTCGACCTGCTGCTTGACGACCTCGTCGAGCTCGAAGGGCACGGCGGAGCCGTTGCGCGGGTCCCGCGAGTTCGTGAGCAGCCGCTCGACGACGGCGGTGAGCCGCTCGACCTGGTTGATCGCGATGTTCGCCTCCTCCTGCACGGTGTCGATGTCCCCCGTGAGGGTGATCTCCTCCAGGCGCATCGAGAGCGCGGTGAGGGGGGTGCGGAGCTGGTGCGAGGCGTCGGCGGCGAGGCGGCGCTCGGCGGTGAGCATCCGCGCGATGCGCTCGGCCGAGCCGTCGAGGACCTCCGCGATCCGGTCCAGCTCGGGCACCCCGTACCGCTTGTGGCGCGGGCGCGGATCGCCCGAGCCGAGGCGCTCGGCGGTCTCGGCGAGGTCGGTGAGCGGGGCCGCGAGGCGGTTGCCCTGGCGGATGGCGAGGAGCGCGGCGGCGATGATCGCGAGGAGCGCGACGAGACCGATGATCATGAGCGTGCGGCCGACCTCGCGCGTCACCTCCGAGCGGGGCTCCTCGACGGTCACGGACTCGCCCGCCTCGCCGCGCTCGGTCGCCTTGATGACATCCCCGCGCGGCCTGCTGCCGATCTCGATGGGCGCGCGGTGGCGCAGCCGTACCACCGCGTAGCGCCCCTCCTCGACCTGGTCGCGCAGGATCTCGGAGGTGATCTGCTCCTCGGCGATCAGCCTGCTGTCCACGATCGACACGAGCCGCACGGCCTCGGAGTCCACCCGCTCCTGCGCGCTGTTGGTGATCGTCCGGGTCTCGACGATGACGAGCGAGAGACCGAAGACGGCGATGACGACGAGGACGACGGCGAGGGTGGACGTGATGAGGCGGCGGCGCATGCGGCCATCCTGACAGGTGGGAACCCGGCCTCTCCGGCGATTGAGGGGCGGGGTCCGGGGCCGGGCCCCGTGAGACTCACCCGCAGTCGGTGGCCGCCTTCGTCCCGTTCACCCTCGCGCTGAGCCAGGCCGCCAGATCCTGGTACGAGGCGTCGAGCAGCCCGTCGTGGTCGGCGTTCGCGTACGCCTTGTACTGGACCGTGTCCTTCAGCCCGCAGAGCTGCCCCTTCAGCTTCTCGGTGAGATCCGGGGCGACCGTGGTGTCCTTGCCGCCCTGGAGCAGCAGCACGGGGCCCGACGACTTCGCGTGGGCGGGCTGGGCCTGCGCGAAGAAGGCGCGCAGCGCCTCGCTCCTGCCCCAGTCCGCGTTGACGAGCGCGGGCGGCTGCGGGTCGAGCCCTTCGAGGTGCTCGCTCAGCGGCGCGAGGCACAGCCGCTCGGCCGCCGGGATCTGCCGCACGAGGCGGGGCGGCAGCAGGTCGGAGTACGCGACGGACGGCGTCGAGCGCTGGGCGCCGATACCGATGTAGGTGAGGTACGAGGCGGTGCCGCCCCAGCCCCGCGGGTACGGCGGCTTGAGCTTCGCGAGCGCGCCCACGGCGTCCCCGAGGTTGCTCACGGGGGCCAGCGAGACGGTGCCGAGGTACTTCAGGTCGCTCGCCCGCTTCGCCGCGATCTCGCCCGCGCCGAGCGCGGCGGCGCCGCCCTGCGAGTGCCCGACGGAGAACCACCGCGTGCCGAGCGCGGAGTCGAGGTGCCGGGCGGCGCGCACGCTGTCGACGACGGAGTTGCTCTCGGGCCCGAGCTGGAGGTAGCCGTGGACACGGCCGGGGAAGCCGAGGTCGGGGTAGTCGGTGCCGACGACGGCGTAGCCGCTGCGCAGCAGGTTCGTGATCAGCTTCTCGTCGCGGTCGTCCGGGGAGGGGTGGAGGTTGGCCGCGCGCGAGGGCGCGCAGTCGGGTCCGACCCCGGTGGTGCCGTGCGCCCAGGCCACGACGGGCCAGCCGTCCTCGGGCGGGGTGCCCTTGGGGGTGAGCGTGAAGCCGGTGACGGCGACGGGCCGGTCCTCCGCGCCGTCCGAGCGGTACATGATCCGCTTCGCGCTCGCGGCGGCGTCCGCGAGACCGGGCGTGACGTCCAGGGGCTCGCTGGCGAAGACCTCGCCGGCCGCCTTGCCCCTGATGGTCCCCGCGCGGGGATACGTGTAGAACGAGGCGACACCGGCCGAGGCGGAGCCGCTGGGGCCGGGCGAGGCGGTCCCCGCGCTCGACGTGGCGGTCACCGCCCCGCACGAGGCCACGAGCCCCCCGGCCGCGCAGAGCCCCACCGCCCGCACGATCCTTTTGCTGACACCCACAGCACACCCCTTCGCCGACTCACGCTCACGCTAGGCCGCGAAACCGCACAAGGCGACAAAAAGGACCCAAAAGGGGCACGAAGCAAACCCGCCCCGCCACCGCACGGGCACCACCCCCACCGCACGAGCACCCCCCGCACGAGCACCAAATCCAGCCCGTCCGGCGCTTGAGGACAAAAGAGGCCGCAGGCCGATCCCCCGGACACCCCCCGGAGGGCTCAGCTCTTCTCGAACCGGAACCCCACCCCCCGCACCGTCGCGATGTACCGCGGATTCGCCGCGTCGTCCCCGAGCTTCTTCCGCAGCCACGAGATGTGCATGTCCAGCGTCTTCGTCGAGGACCACCACGTCGTGTCCCAGACCTCCCGCATGAGCTGGTCGCGCGTGACGACGCGCCCCGCGTCGCGGACGAGCACGCGCAGGAGGTCGAACTCCTTCGCGGTGAGCTGGAGTTCCTCGTCGCCCATCCACGCCCGGTGCGATTCGACGTCGATGCGGACGCCGTGCGTCGCGGGGGCCTCCTTGGCCTCACCGGCGCCGCGCCGCAGGAGGGCCCGGACGCGGGCGAGGAGTTCGGCGAGGCGGAAGGGCTTGGTGACGTAGTCGTCGGCGCCCGCGTCGAGCCCCACGACGGTGTCGACCTCGTCGGCGCGCGCGGTGAGGATCAGGATCGGTACGGGGAGCCCTTCGGCGCGGAGCCTGCGGGCCACCTCCAGGCCGTCCATGCCCGGCAGGCCGAGGTCGAGTACGACGAGGTCGATGGCGCCCTGCATGCCGGCCTCCAGCGCGGCGGGCCCGTCCTCGCGCACCTCCACCTCGTAGCCCTCGCGCCGCAGGGCACGGGCCAGCGGCTCTGAGATGGACGCGTCATCCTCGGCGAGCAGTACACGGGTCATGCCCTGATGGTAGACCGCGCGCGCACCCCCGGGCGGGCCCTCGTCGAAGGCCGGACGCCGTCCGCGCCACCACCGGGGGCGCGCCTTGTGCGCGAGCTGTCGCACGGCTGTGGGGACGGCGCACGGCGGCCCGCTCCGCACCCGCGCCACCCCTCTCCCCCGCCCTCCGGAACGAAGCCCCTGACCCCCTGTCACCTGTGATCTCGCTCTCCGGTTCCCCGCCTCGCCTGTGATTGATGCCTCAATGCGCGCGGGGACCCCCGGGGAATGCTTTAGGCTGAGTAAACGTCTGACGCACGGATCACGGACCTTCGCAGGTGCCCGGCACACGCGAGGGTCCTTGTCGTATCGGTCGCCCGCACCCCACGCGGGCCCGCCGCGACTCGTCAATGACCTGTGGCCGGGCTCCGGGTGCGAGGAAGCGCCCGGGGCGTGGTTCCTGGTGCGCCCCCCACTCTCTCGTCGCGCTCCCCTCATGGGCGCGACGACCGCGTCGGACGTGGGAGGAGGGGTGCGTACCGGTGCCGGCCTTCCCCCACGCAAGGAACGACCCATGGCGCCCAGCCTGACGAAGGACGCCACCGGCTCTGTCACCGCCGGTAGCGAAAAGACCTTCTTCGGCCACCCCCGCGGACTGGCCACTCTCTTCATGACCGAGATGTGGGAGCGTTTCAGCTTCTACGGCATGAGGGCCCTGCTGCCCCTCTACCTCGTCTCCTCCAGCGGCCTGCACATGAACGCGGGCACCGCCACGGCGATCTACTCCGTGTACCTCGCGATGGTCTACCTGCTCGCGATGCCGGGCGGCTGGATCGCCGACCGCTGGTGGGGCCCGCGCAGGACGACCGCGATCGCCGCGGGCATCATCATGTGCGGTCACCTGCTGCTCGCGGTGCCGGGGCAGGGTGTCTTCTTCGGCGGGCTCGCGCTCGTCGCGATCGGCTCGGGGCTGCTCAAGTCGACGATCTCGACGATGGTCGGGCACCTCTACCAGGGGCCCGGGGACCCGCGCCGCGACGGCGGCTTCACCGTCTTCTACATGGGCATCAACCTCGGCAGCTTCGCCGCGCCCCTCATCATCGGCACGGTCGGCGAGAACGTCTCGTGGCACCTGGGCTTCGGCCTCGCCGCGGTCGGCATGGCGCTCGGGCTGGCGCAGTTCCTGCTCGGCTCGCGGCACCTGAGCCCCGAGAGCAGCGTCGTGCCGAAGCCGCAGCCGCGCGAGGAGAAGCTCGCGACGATCCGCAAGGGCCTGCTGTGGGCGCTCGTCGCCGCCGTCGTGTACGGGGTGCTCGTCGCGACCGGTGTGTACACGCTCAACTGGGCGCTGGTCCCGATCAACATCGCGGGGCTCGTGATCCCGGTCGTGGTGCTCGCGCGGATCAGGCGGGACAAGGAGCTGGACCGCGCGGAGCGCTCGAAGATGTCCGCGTACGTCTGGTTCTTCGTCGCCGCCGCGCTCTTCTGGATGATCTACGACCAGGGCGGCTCGACGCTCTCGCTCTTCGGCGAGAGCCGGACGACGAACAGCCTCCTCGGCTTCGACTTCCCGACCTCCTGGTACCAGTCGGTGAACCCGGTCTTCATCATGGCGCTGGCCCCGGTGACGGCGTGGATCTGGCTGGCGCTGAACCGGCGCGGCAAGGAGCCGAGCACGGTCACGAAGTTCGCCTCGGGGCTCTTCCTCGTCGGCGTCTCGTTCTTCGTCTTCCTGATCCCGCTGCTGGACACCACGGCGGACGAGCGCGTGAGCCCGATGTGGCTCGTCGCGATCTACTTCGTGCAGACGGTCGGCGAGCTGTGCCTGTCCCCGGTGGGGCTCTCGGTGACGACGAAGATGTCCCCGGCCAAGTACAGCTCCCAGATGATGGGCGTCTGGTTCCTCGCCGTCACGGCGGGAGACAGCGTGACAAGCCTCGTGTCCCTCGCGGGCGTCAACCTCGACCGCTCAGGCGTCGTCGCCGCCCAGGCAGCCCTGGCAGCCCTCGCGGGAGCCGCGATCTTCATGTACCGCCGCACGGTGCGCACCAAGATGGGCGAGGTCCACTGACCCACCCGAAAACGCCGGAGGGGCTGGACTTTCGTCCAGCCCCTCCGGCGTTTGAGGAGCGGGGTCCGGGGCGGAGCCCCGAGACGGGCCCGGGGCCCCGCCGACCCACGGGGTCCGGGGCGGAGCCCCAGGAGATCGGGCTTGGGGCGAAGCCCCACAAGCCCTCCCGCCTACGCAGGCGCGGCAACCTCCGCCCACACCCGCTTCCCCGGCACCCCTTCGGCCCGCGCCACCCCCCAGTCGACGGAAAGCCTCTGCACGATGAACATCCCGTGCCCCCCCGGCCGCCCCGCCTGATGCGGTCGCCTCGGCTCCGGCTCCCCGGCCCCCAGGTCCGCGACCTCGATCCGCAGCGTCTTGCCGTCCATGACGAGGACGAGTTCCTCCGGGCCCTCCGCGTGAAGACACGCGTTGGTGACCAGCTCGGAGACGACGAGGAGCACGTCCTCGGCCGCCGCCTTGCGGTCCGCGCTTTCGGCGGGCAGCCATCCCCACGCCCGCAGCGCCTGGCGGGCGAAGTCACGCGCCATCGGCACGACACCGCTCTCGCCCACGAGGGTGAGCCTGCGGGTCTGCCGGCCGCCGGGGGCGGACACGCCACCGGGGGCGCCGGAACCGCCCTCGCCGGGGCGCTCGTCCGGCAGTTGCGGCCGGGTCGTGCTCATCAGCGCTTCACCTCACCGAATCGCCGGAATCGCCAGTTCTCAGTGCACACTTTCGACACTTCAAGTCTCTCGGGGACCCGGAGGGGAGGGTCCTGACTGCTGCGGGGGTCACGTGGGTCTCCTGCCCGAGAGCGGGCGGCGGACACCTGCGGATCACTCCCCGCCCCCGTTTCGCGGCCCGCCACCCGCCGTGCGCTCAGCCGCTGAGCGCCTCGGCGAGGGTGGAGTGCACCTGGAAGACGGCGTCGGCGCCCGTGATCTCGAAGACGCGCGAGACCACCGGCTGCATCGCCGCGAGGTGAATGCCACCGCCCGCCGCCTCGGCGCGCAGCCGGGCACCCAGCAGCACGTTGAGGCCCGTGGAATCGCAGAATTCCAGCTCGGAGCAGTCCAGCACGATCCGGTCGCGACCGGCGTCGAGCTTGCTGTCGAGTGGTTCACGCAACAATTCGGCGGTGTGGTGATCCAGTTCACCGGCGAGCGCGACCACGACCCAGGGGCCCTCTTCGCGTACCTCGACGCGGAGCCGTCCCCTGTTCGCGCTGCCGACCGTCCCGCGGTCCATGCCGTCTGTCTCCTGAGCCTCGTCGTCCACCAGGCTTCGTGGCGACGGCGTGCGAAAACACGTCGCGCCTCACTGCCTTTGTGCTGACCCGGCGTCCTGCCCCGTTCACCCTCCGCGACCACAGCGCGGGCGAGCTCTGGGCAGAGGTACGCCGATGTTCCCGAACACTACGCCCTCAGCGGCCCTCTCGGTAGCCGAACATCCGCCCTAAATGGGACATTTGACGCCAATCGGACTTGCGGTCACTGTGCGCGAGCGGGTAGGGCTAGGAGGACGCATTCGATACAAGCCGGCTTTGGAGGCGCCGCACACCGCAGTGCACGTATTGGCATCGGCAGCCATATGCCGAGAACGATGGAGGACATCATGTCATCCCAGCTCGACGCATCGCGGGCGAATCCGGCGACGTCGACCATCCCCGCTCCTCGTCCTTCGGACGCGGCGAAGCGGGACCTCGCCCTGGAACCCTCGGCCTTCCGGTCCCCCGCCGCCGTACCCGAACTGGCGGATCTCCCGGAGATCCCGCCTTTCGACGAGGTGGGGCCGCTGGACGCACGGGCCCTTTCCAAGAACCTTTTCGAACGACTCGAAGACCTCGACGAGGGCACGCATGCCCACTCCTATGTACGCCACACGCTCGTCGAGCTGAATCTCGCCCTGGTCAAGTTCGCCGCCTCGCGGTTCCGCTCCCGCAGCGAGCCGATGGAGGACATCATCCAGGTCGGCACGATCGGCCTGATCAAGGCGATCGACCGCTTCGAGCTCTCGCGCGGAGTGGAGTTCCCCACCTTCGCGATGCCGACGATCATCGGCGAGATCAAGCGTTTCTTCCGTGACACCTCGTGGTCGGTGCGGGTCCCGCGCCGCCTCCAGGAGCTGCGTCTCGACCTGGCGAAGGCCGGGGACGAGCTGGCACAGCGCCTGGACCGCGCCCCGACCCCCTCGGAGCTGGCCGAGAAGCTCGGCATCGAGCGCGAGGAGGTCATCGAGGGCATGGCGGCGTCGAACGCGTACACCGCCTCCTCGCTGGACGCGCAGCCCGAGGAGGACGACAGCGAGAGCGCGCTGGCCGACCGGCTCGGTTACGAGGACCACAGCCTGGAGGGAATCGAGTACATCGAGTCCCTGAAGCCGATGATCGCGCGGCTCCCGCAGCGGGACCGGAAGATCCTCTCGCTCCGCTTCGTCGCGAACATGACGCAGTCGGAGATCGGCGAGGAACTCGGCATCTCCCAGATGCACGTCTCGCGCCTCCTCTCGCGGACCCTCGTGAAGCTCCGCAAGGGGCTGACGCTGGAGGAATGAGCACCGCGCTCCCGGCTTTGATCTGAACACGTGCGCTGCGGCAGTGCGCGAGAGGCCCGTCCCGCCCCCGGGACGGGCCTCTCCGTGTTTCCCCTGCCCGCACGTGCCAAAGTCATGCGTGCGGGGCAAATCCCTTACGGCACGGGCACGTTCGGCACCGAATCCGCACAGGTGCGGCGACGGGGCCTGGCGTGGGGGCGTGACGGCGGCCGGAGTGACGCTCCGCGTCCCGCGCGCGGCCCGGAGGGGTTCGCCGGTCGGCCCGTGACCGGGCGCGCGAGGCCCGGTCGGGGCGCGCCCCGCGGCGGGCCGCCTCAGGCCACCCGCTCCCCCGCCCGCCACACCTCCTCCACCAGCGGGACTCCCGGCCGGTAGGCGAAGTGGACGTGGCTCGGGGCGTCGAGGATCTGGAGGTCCGCCCGCGCGCCCGCCGTCAGCGTGCCCACGTCCGTGCGACGCAGCGCCTTCGCTCCGCCCGCCGTCGCGGACCAGAGGGCCTCGTCGGGGGTCATGCCCATGTCGCGGACCGCGAGGGCGAGGCAGAAGGGCATCGAGGAGGTGTAGGAGGAGCCGGGGTTGCAGTCCGTCGACAGGGCGACCGTCGCGCCCGCGTCCAGCAGGCGGCGGGCGTCGGGCCACTCGGCGCGCGTCGAGAACTCCGCGCCGGGGAGCAGCGTCGCGACCGTGTCCGAGGCGGCGAGCGCGGCGACGTCCTCGTCCGTCAGGTGCGTGCAGTGGTCGGCGCTCGCCGCGCCCAGCTCCACGGCCAGTTGGACGCCGGGGCCGTACGTGAGCTGGTTGGCGTGGACGCGCGGGGTGAGGCCGCGTGCCGCGCCCGCCGTGAGGATCGCGCGGGCCTGGTCGCCGTCGAAGGCGCCTTTCTCGCAGAAGACGTCGACCCAGCGGGCGTGCGGCGCGCAGGCGTCGAGCATCGGGCCCGTCACGAGGGCCACGTACGCCGCCGGGTCGTCCGCGTACTCGGGAGCGACGATGTGCGCGCCCAGGTACGTCACCTCGTCGGTGTGCCGGGCGGCGAGGGCGAGCGCGCGGGCCTCGTCGTCGACCGTCAGGCCGTACCCGGACTTCGTCTCCTGCGTCGTCGTGCCCTGCCGCAGCCCCTCGGCGAGGTGGCGGACGAGGTTCGCCTCCAGGTCGGCGTCGCTCGCCGCGCGCGTCGCGGCGACGGTCGTGCGGATGCCGCCCGCCTTGTAGGGCTGACCCGACATGCGGGCGTTGAACTCGCGGGTGCGGTCGCCCGCGAAGACGAGGTGCGCGTGCGAGTCGACGAAGCCGGGGACGACCGCGCGCCCGCCGACGTCCTGGCGCGCGTCCGCGTCGGGGGCGGCGCTCGCGGGTCCGGTCCACGCGATCCGCCCGCCGTCCACGACGAGCGCGGCGTCCTCGATCAGGCCGAGCGGGCCGCCGTGCGCGGGGTCGTTGGTGACGAGGGAGCCGATGCCGGTGAGGAGGGTGCTGGTCATGCGCGCGCGTCCGTTCCTTCGGTGTGCAGGGCCGCGATGGTCTCGGCGAGGAGGGCGGCCGGGTCCGCGACACGGGTGTGCCGTCCGTCCCGTACGACATGCTCGCCGCCGACGACCGTGTGGCGCACGTCCGCCGCGCTGCCCGCGAAGACGGCGGTCTCGGCGCCCAGCGCGGGGCCGTGACCGGCGGTGCGGACCGTGTCGAGGGCGAGGGTCGTGAAGTCGGCGGGCGCGCCGGGCACGAGGCGGCCCGCGTCGGGGCGGCCGAGCGCGGCGTGGCCGCCGGGGCTCGCCGCTTCGAGGAGGGCGGCGGCCGTCCAGTGGCCGCGCGCACGGGTGCGCAGGCGCTCGTCCAGCTCCAGCGCGCGGGCCTCCTCGAAGAGGTCGAGCACGGCGTGGCTGTCGCTGCCGAGCGAGAGCGGGCTGCCCGCCTCCTGGAGCGCGACGGCGGGGCCGATGCCGTCCGCGAGGTCGCGCTCGGTGGTCGGGCACATGCACGTACCGGTGCCCGAGGAGCCGATGAGGCGGATGTCCTCGTCCGTGAGGTGGGTGTTGTGGACGCCGGTGGTGCGCGGGCCCAGTACCCCGTGTTCGTGGAGCAGCCGGGTCGGTGTCACGCCGTGCGCGGCGAGGCACGCCTCGTTCTCGGCGGGCTGCTCGGAGAGGTGGACGTGCAGCGGCGCCCCGCGGTCGGCCGCCCACGCGGCGACGGTCGCGAGCTGATCGGCCGGTACGGCGCGTACGGAGTGGATCGCCGCGCCGACGACGGTGTGGGAGTCGCCGCGCAGCCGGTCCACGCGCCGGGCCCAGGCATCCGCGTCGCCGTCGCCGAAGCGGAGCTGGTGGGGCTCGGGCGGGGCGCCGAAGCCGGAGGAGAGGTACGCGGTGTCGAGCAGCGTGATGCGGACGCCCGCCTCGCGCGCGGCCTCGGTCAGCGCCTCGCCCATCGCGTTGGGGTCCGCGTACGGGGTCCCGTCCGGCTGGTGGTGCACGTAGTGGAACTCGCCCACGGCCGTGATGCCGCCGAGGGCCATCTCGGCGTACACGGCGCGCGCGAGCCGGTGGTAGGTGTCGGGGGTGAGGCGCGCGGCGACCGCGTACATCGTCTCGCGCCAGGTCCAGAAGGTGCCGCGCGCCCGCTGGGTCGCGGCGCGCAGGGCGCGGTGGAAGGCGTGCGAGTGCGCGTTGGCGAGGCCCGGGAGGGTGAGGCCGCGCAGGATCTCGGCGCCGGGCGGGGGGCTCGGGACGCCTTCGGTGAGCGAGGCGATCCGGCCGTCCGCGCCCGCCGTGAGGACGAGCCCGGAGGCGGTACGGGCGCCGAGCCACGCGTGTTCGAGCCAGTACGTCAGCGGCACGCCAGCTCCTCCAGTACGTCCGCGAGGGCGGTGACCCCCGCGTGGCAGTCGGCGCGCTCCGCGTGCTCGGCGGGGGCGTGCGAGACGCCGGTCGGGTTGCGTACGAACAGCATGGCGGTCGGGACGGCGGCGGAGAGGATTCCCGCGTCGTGTCCCGCGCCCGTGGGCAGGACGGGGATCTCTCCCCCGTCGGTGCGCAGGACGCGGCCCAGCTCCTCGCGCAGCGCGTGGCCGAACTCGACGACGGGCGTGAAGGACTCGCGTACGACGGCGAGTTCGACGCCCTCGCGCGCGGCGGCCTCGCGCGCGGCCTCCTCGATCGCGGTCACGACCGTGTCCAGGGTCTCCTGGTCGGCGGCGCGCGAGTCGAGCCAGCCGCGGACGAGCGAGGGGATCGCGTTGACGCCGCCGGGGACGACGTGGAGCTTGCCGAAGGTCGCGACGGCCCGCGCGAGCGCGGCCTCGCGGCGCGCGGCGAGGACCGTCTCGGCGTACGGGAGCATCGGGTCGTGGCGGTCCACGAGCCGTGTCGTACCGGCGTGGTTGGCCTCGCCGCGCCAGTCGAAGCGCCAGCGGCCGTGCGGCCAGATGGCGCTGGCGATGCCCACCGGATCGCCGGTCAGGTCGAGGGCCCGGCCTTGTTCGACGTGGAGTTCGACGTAGGCGGAGACGCGGTTCAGGCGCGCGTGGTCGGCGCCGATCGCCTCGGGGTCGAAGCCGGCCCGCTCCATGGCCCGGGGGAGGCTGATGCCGTCCGCGTCGCGGAGCGCGAAGGCGTCCTCCTTGCTCAGGGCCCCGGCGCTGAGGCGTGAGCCGACGCACGCGAGGCCGAAGCGGGCGCCCTCCTCGTCGGCGAAGTTGGTGATCGCGAGGGGCTTGCGGGGCGCCGTGCCACGCGCGCGCAGCGCGTCGAGCGCGGCGAAGGCGGTGACGACGCCGAGGGGGCCGTCGAAGGCGCCGCCGTCGGGCACGGAGTCGAGGTGCGAGCCGGTGACGACGGCGTCCCGGCCCTCGGGGTCGCCGAGCCAGGCCCACTGGTTGCCGTTGCGGTCCTCCTCGTACGCCAGCCCCCGGTCCGCGGCCTGTTGCCGGAACCAGTCGCGGACGTCGCGGTCGGCGCCGGTCCAGGCGAAGCGGCGGTAGCCGCCGCTGTCCTTGTCGCGGCCGAGCGGGGCGAGGGTGTCCCACATGCGGTCGAAGTCGTCGGGGGTACGGGCGGGGGCCGGGGCGGGCGCCGCCCCGGCCGTACCACCGCGCGGGGTGCGCTCGCTCACGCGGCGCCGCCCTCGTGCCCGTCGCCCTCGCGCATCGGGATGCGGACGCCCTTCGCCTCCGCGACGGCCTCCGCCTCCTCGTACCCGGCGTCGACGTGCCGGATGACGCCCATGCCGGGGTCGTTGGTGAGGACGCGGCGGATCTTCTCGGCCGCGAGCGGGGTGCCGTCCGCGACCGTGACCTGACCGGCGTGCAGCGAGCGGCCCATGCCGACGCCGCCGCCGTGGTGGATCGAGACCCAGGAGGCGCCGGAGGCGACGTTGACCATCGCGTTGAGCAGCGGCCAGTCCGCGATGGCGTCCGAGCCGTCCTTCATGGCCTCGGTCTCGCGGTACGGGGAGGCGACGGAGCCCGTGTCCAGGTGGTCGCGCCCGATGACGATCGGGGCCCGCAGCTCGCCCGAGGCGACCATCTCGTTGAAGCGCACGCCCGCCTTGTCGCGCTCGCCCTGGCCGAGCCAGCAGATACGCGCCGGGAGGCCCTGGAAGTGGACGCGCTCCTGCGCCATCTTGATCCAGCGGTGCAGCGACTCGTTCTCGGGGAAGAGGTCGAGGAGCGCCTGGTCGGTCTTGTGGATGTCGCTCGCCTCGCCGGAGAGCGCGGCCCAGCGGAAGGGGCCCTTGCCCTCGCAGAAGAGCGGGCGGATGTAGGCGGGGACGAAGCCGGGGAACGCGAAGGCGCGCTCGTACCCGGCGAGCCGGGCCTCGCCGCGGATCGAGTTGCCGTAGTCGAAGACCTCGGCGCCCGCGTCCTGGAAGCCGACCATCGCCTCGACGTGCTTCGCCATCGCCTCGCGGGAGCGGGTCGTGAACTCGGCGGGCTTCTCCTTGGCGTAGGCCGCCATGTCGGCGAAGTCGACGCCGAGCGGGAGGTAGGCGAGCGGGTCGTGGGCCGAGGTCTGGTCGGTGACGATGTCGATGGGGGCGCCCTCGGCGAGGAGCTGGGGGAGGATCTCGGCGGCGTTGCCGAGCAGGCCGATGGAGAGCGGCTCGCGGCGGTCGCGCGCGGCGGTGGCGAGTTCGAGCGCGTGGGCGACGTTGTCGGCCTTGACGTCGAGGTAGCGGTGCTCGATGCGGCGCTCGATGGCGCGCGGGTCGCAGTCGACGCAGATCGCGACGCCGTCGTTCATCGTGACGGCGAGCGGCTGGGCGCCGCCCATGCCGCCGAGCCCGGCGGTGAGCGTGATGGTCCCGGCGAGGGTGCCGTTGAAACGCTTGGCGGCGACGGCCGAGAAGGTCTCGTACGTGCCCTGGAGGATGCCCTGGGTGCCGATGTAGATCCACGAACCGGCCGTCATCTGGCCGTACATGGTGAGGCCCAGCTCCTCCAGGCGGCGGAACTCGTCCCAGTTCGCCCAGTCGCCGACGAGGTTGGAGTTGGCGATGAGGACGCGCGGCGCCCACTCGTGCGTGCGCATGACGCCGACGGGGCGGCCCGACTGGACGAGCATCGTCTCGTCGTTCTTCAGGGTGCGCAGGGTGCGGATCATCGCGTCGAAGGAGTTCCAGTCGCGGGCGGCCTTGCCGGAGCCGCCGTAGACGACCAGCTCGTCGGGGTGCTCGGCCACCTCCGGGTCCAGGTTGTTCTGGAGCATCCGCAGCGCGGCCTCCTGCTGCCAGCCGAGGGTGCTCAGCTCGGTGCCGCGAGGGGCGCGGACGGGGCGGGGACCGGACATGGGCTGCCTCCTGTGACTCGATTGATTCACATACTCCACTTCTGAATAGCCCTAGTCAATGGCGACAGGGGGTCGCGGCGGCACGACCCTTCCGCCGCCTAAACCCGCCTCATGCAAACAGTTCCTGTCAGTCATGTGTCGGGCGATGGACGTGCGAGGGCGCGCGACGGGTGTGACGCACTCCACGCCGCGCCCCCGAACACCGCCCTGCGCTGGCACTTCGCGACCCGCCCGCACCCGGGGACGGCGTGGCACGCTCCGTGATCGTCATATCTACGTGGCGAAGCAAATCGAACCTAGATACGGTCAACTTCGTACCTGTTGCTGGTTGAAGGGGGAAGAAACATGGACCAGTTGGGACTTGACTTCGACATCACCGTGCCGCGTCGCCTCGTGCACAGGGCCTCGGTCACGGAGGTCTTCCTGACGGACCACAGGCCGCAGGGCAACGGGGCCCTCATCGCGGCGCAGCTCCCGCGGACGCACGACTACTACAACGACCACACGGCCACGCCCGCCAAGTACGACCCGCTGCTCCTCATGGAGGTGCTGCGACAGTGCGGCATCCTCACGGCGCACGAGTACGTCGGCGCGCCCGCCGATTCGAGCTTCGTCTTCGACGGCGCGAGCCTGCGCGTCCTGTGCGCCGAGGCACTGACCATCGGCTCGCGACCGGCCCGCGCCACGGTGGACTTCCAGGTGAAGGAGACGAAGGAGCGCGCGGGCGCCCCCTGCGGTGCCGTGTACGTGGCGCGCCTCGACATCGAGGGCCGGCCGGCGGCCGAAGCCGTGCTGGAGTGCCGCTGGATGCCGCGCCGGGTCTGGCAGAAGCTGCGCGAGCGCAGCCGCTCCGCTCTCGACCTGAGCCCGCGCGCCCGCCTCACCGGGCAGAGACTGCCCGGCTACCTGGTGGGACGGCGCTCCCCGCAGAACGTCGTGCTCGCGGACGCCACCGTCGGCGGGACCACCGGCGAGGGCACCTCCGTCGTCGGGCACGTGGTCGTGGACCAGGGGCACCTCGGCCTCTTCGACCACCCGCTCGACCACATCTCGGGGGCCGTCATGTTCGAGGCGTTCCGGCAGACGGCCCTGTACGCCGCGAGCGAGGTGCACGGGCTCGCCCCGCGCGGCCTCTTCCTGGAGCGGATGGAGACCCGCTTCGTCCGGGTGGCCGAGTTCGAACTGCCCACGGACTGCCGGGCGCGCGTCGGCGCGAGCGACGAGACGGGTGTCTCCGTCGACCTGGAACTCGTCCAGGAGGAACGGGTCACCGCGACGGCGCGGGTGCGCCTGGGGCGTTCGCTGAGCGCCGCCCTCGTGGAGCAGGAGACGGGGCTGGTGAGCGCGTGAGCACCGGCCCACAGGACGGGGCCCGCGGGCGGGCCTCGGACATGATGGTGTGGTTCGACTTCGGCGGCGTCCTCTCACCGCCGCTCGGTGAGCTGTTCCGCGCCTTCGAGAAGAAGACCGGCATCAGCCCCGAGCAACTGCGCCTCGCCATGGAGGACGTCGGGCACGCACTCGGCCTGCCGCCGCTCGCGCCCATCGAGTCCGGCGCGATGCCCGAGGCGGAGTGGACCGCTCTGCTCTCGAAGGCGCTGCGGCAGCGCTGGCCGGGGCTCGACCAGTCGCGCGCCCACTGGGACGCCTTCGGGCGTCAGTGGTTCGAAGGGGTCGAGGTGAACGCCCCGGTGGCCGAAGCGGTACGGCGGCTGGGCGAGGCCGGTTTCCGCGTCGGCGTCCTCTCGAACAACGTCCGCGAGTGGGAGCCGTACTGGCGGGCCATCATCGCGCCCGCCGGAGAGCTGGACTTCGTCGTGGACTCCTGCCTGCACGGCGTCCGCAAGCCCGAACCGGCGATCTTCGCCCTCGCCCAGCGCACCGCGGCGGCCGGGGCCACGGACTGCGTCCTCGTGGACGACCTGGTGGAGAACTGCGCCGCCGCCGAGGCGGCCGGATGGACGGCCGTCCACTTCCGGGACACCGAGCAGGCGCTGCGGGAGCTGAGCGCGGTCACCGGCGTCCGCCTGTGCAGGCTCCCCTGACCCCGTGCCCCGCCCCGTATCCCTCAGAGCCACTTTCCTCCCACTGTCACTGGAGCACCCCATGGCCACCTCCGCGCCTCCGCAGCCGAGCGTCGACGGCATACCGAACCTCGACCCGGTCCCGACCTTCGTCCCCCTCGCCGCGCGCAGCGGCGGCGGTCTCCCGCTGATCGAGCTGCCCAGCGGGCACACCGCCGTCCACCTGACGCGCTACGCCGACGTGCACCGCGTCCTGACCGACCCCAGCTTCGGCCGCACCGCGACCAACGTCGAGGACGGCCCGAGCTTCCTGCCGACGATCATGCCGAAGGAGCTGCTGCTCAACCTCGACATGCCCGACCACTCCCGGATGCGCGGCTTCGTCAACGCCGACTACAGCGTGGCCGGGGTCGAGCGGCTGCGGCCCCTGGTCAGGGAACTCGTGGCGGCCAAGGCGGCCCGCCTGCGCGGGGCGGAGCGCCCCGACCTGTACGCGACGGTGCTCGACACGCTGCCCGCCGAGGTGAACGGGCGCTTCCTCGGCATCCCGGACGCGGACATCGCGTACTACCGCCCGCTCGGGCACACCGTGCAGGTCGCCTCGCACGAGGACGTGCCGGGGCTCGTCGCCGACTTCACCGAGCTGTACACGTACCTCACCGGGCTCGTCACCGGGGCGCGGCCGAGGATCGAGGGCGGCGTGATCGACCGCTTCCTCGCCGCGCGCGACACGGTCGAACCGCCGCTCGACGACGCCGAACTCGTCGGCATCCTGCTCGGTTCCGTCCTCGGGGCCGACCAGAACATCCTGTCGGTCGCGTCGAAGATCGCGTACGTGCTGCTGTGCCGCCCCGTGCTGTGGCAGCGCCTCGCGGCGGAGCCCGGCATCGCGCCCCGGCTCGTGGACGAGCTGATCCGGCTCATCCCGCTCGGCAACATCTCGGCCTTTCCCCGGATCGCGGGTCGCCGGATCGAGCTGGCGGACGGCGTGGTCGAGGAGGGCGACGTGGTCTACCCGGACGCCTTCGCGGCCAACCGCGACCCCGAGGTCTTCCCCGAGCCGCTGCTGATCGACCCGGACCGCACGGGCAAGCGGCACCTCCAGTTCGGCTACGGGATGCACCACTGCATGGGCGCCGCGCTCGCGCGGATGGAGATCGCCGAGCTGCTCACGACGCTCGCGGCGGAGTTCCCCACGCTCACGCTCGACACCGACCCGGCCGGGCTCACCTGGGACAGCGGGGTCATCCTGCGCCGCCCGGTGACGCTGCCGGTGCGCTGGTAGTCCTCGCGCGGGACGTCACGCTGCCGGGAGCCCCGCCGCTCCCGGCAGCGTCCCGTTCGCGGGCAGCGGCTCGGCTCCCGGCAGAGGGCCGCTCCCGGGCAGCGTCTCGTTCCCGGGCAGCGGCTCGTTCTCCGCGACGAGGCGGAGCAGGCCGGGGAAGCGCTGCTCGATGTCCTCGCGGCGCAGCCGGGCGCTGCGGCTGTTGCCCCGGTCCACCTGCCGGACGAGACCGGCTTCTCGCAGGATGCGGAAGTGGTGCGTACGGGTGGACTTGCCCACGGGCAGGCCGAAGGACGTGCACGTGCGCTCGGTGTCCTGCGGCTGCCGTACGAGGGTCGCGATGACGTGGTAACGCAGCGGGTCGGAGAGCGCTTTGAGCACCGCCTGGAAGTCGAACTCCTCGACGTTCGGGTGGCCTTCGGCATCGGGCATGGCTGCGGCTCCGGGTGGATGAAGTTGAAAACTATACGTTCCAATCCAAGGTACTACTTGCGTGGGACCTTGCGAACATGTCAGGGTGAGGTTCGATAAAAACCGTACCTCTGCGGAGCGCGTCACACCCGCGGAGGCCGCGGCCCTCCCCGCGGCGTCCCGTCGCCGCGCCACCGCCCTCGCACCGTCCCCCGGGGCCGCACCGCCGCCCCGCGTCTCACCTCCGGAGTTCTCCGTGGCCTCACCCACCGCTGACCCGACCCGCCCCGCACAGGCACCGCCCGAACCGGTCAAGGACGCCCCGGCCGGCCCGGGGAAACTGACCCTGATCGCCGTGCTGCTCGCGGTCTTCGTCGTCCCCACCTCGATCTCCGGGACGGCCGTCGCGCTCCCGGACATCGGCGCCGGAACCGGTGCCGCGCAGGGCTCGGCCTCCCTCCAGTGGGTCGTCAACGCCTTCAACCTCGCCTTCGCCTGCTTCACCCTCGTGTGGGGCAGCCTCGCCGACCTCATCGGCCGCATCCGGGCCTTCGCGCTGGGGGCGGCCGTCTTCGCCCTCGCCTCGCTGGCCTGCGCGGTCGCGCCCAACGTGTACGTGCTCGACGGGGCCCGCGCGCTCGCGGGTCTCGGCGGCGCCGCGATCTTCGCCTGCGGCAGCGCGATCATCTCCTCCGCCTTCGAAGGACCGGCCAGGGCCAAGGCGTTCGCGCTCTTCGGCACCGTCGCCGGGGTCGGCGTGGCCCTCGGCCCGACCGTCTCGGGGCCGGCCGTGGACGCGCTCGGCTGGCGCTGGATCTTCGGGCTCCAGGCGATCGTCCTGGCGGTCGTGCTCGCCTGCGTCCCCGTGATCGCCCGGAGCGTGCGCGAGCCCGTCGGCGGCGGCGGTCGCCTGGACGTGCGCGGCGCGGTCGTCTTCGTCCTCGCCATGGCGGCGCTCACGTACGCCATCGTGCAGGGCTCGGCGTGGGGCTGGGCCTCGGCCGGGACGCTCGGCCTGCTGCTCGCCTCGCTCGTGCTCTTCGGCGCCTTCGGGGCGCTCGCGAAGCGGACGGCGGCCCCGCTCCTGGACCTCTCCGTCATCCGCGACCGCCGCTTCCTCGCGTACACGCTGGTGCCCGTCGCCGCCTCCTTCGGCTTCGTCACCCAGCTCACCTACCTGCCGTCGTACCTCGCGACCGTCGCCGACTACAGCGCCTCGGCCGCCGGCACGACGATGCTCCTGCTCACGATCCCCGTGCTCGTCCTGCCGATGGTGGGCGCCAAGCTCGTGGAGCGCGGCACCTCGCCGCTCGCCGTCGTCTTCGCCTCGCTCCTGTGCCTCGTCGTCGGCGACCTCGCCCTGCTGGTGCTCGGCCCGGACACCTCGCTCGCCGTGATGGCCCCCGCGATGCTCGTGACCGGTGCCGGTATGGGCCTGTCCGCCGGTCTCGTCGACGGCCAGGCGCTCGCCATGATCGAGCCCGCGAAGGCCGGGATGGCCGCGGGCTTCCTCAACACGCTCCGGCTCGGCAGCGAGGCCATCGCCGTCGCCGTCTTCGGCTCCGTCCTCGCCTCGCTCGCCGCGTCGGACGGCTCCGGCTCCGGAACCTCCTCGTACAACGACGCCTTCCACGTCCTGCTGTGGGTCATGGCCGGGGTGTGCCTCCTGCTCGGCCTGCTCGTCGTCTCGCTCGCGCGCGGCGGCGACCGGGGCGAGGACGCCGAGGTGAGCACGCCTTGAGCCCCGACCCGTCGCGTCCCCGCGCTCCGCTCTCCTGCGAGGTCGCCGTCGTCGGCGGCGGCCCCGTGGGCATGCTGCTCGCCGCCGAACTGGCCCACCACGGCATCGCCGTGACCGTGATCGAGCGCAACGAGCGGACGCTCGACGTGCCCAAGGCCGGGACGCTCCACGCCCGCACCGCGCAGTCGCTGCGCAGGCGCGGCTACCTCGAGGGCCCCGAGCCGACCACCGCGCTCCTGGACTCCGAGAACGCCGACGGCTTCCACTTCGCGGGGCTTCCCGGGCTCACCATCACGGGCCCCGCCGTGGAGGGCGAGCCGATCGTGGGGCGCTCCCAGGGCGACCTGGAGCGGCTCTTCGAGCGCGTCGCCCTGGAGCGCGGGGCGACCGTCCTGCGCGGGCACCGGGTCACGGCGCTGCACGGGGGCGGGGACGGGACGGGTCCGGCTCTCACCGTCGAGGCGTGCGGGAGCGGCGCCCCGCCCCGCACGCTCACCGCCGCGTACGTCATCGGCGCGGACGGTGCCCGCAGCCTCGTCCGCGAGGCGGCGGGCGTCACGAGCGAGGAGCACGCGCCGCACACCCAGGCCGTACTCGGCCTCGTCGACCTCGACGCGCCCTTCCGGGCACCGGCGGGCTGGACCCCGACCGAGCGCGGCTGGACGGTCATCGGCCCCAATCCGTACGGGCCGAGCCGTGTCGCCGCCTTCGACTTCGGGGGGCCGCACCCCGACCGGCGCACGCCGCTCACGCTCGAAGAACTGCACGCCACCGTCTCGCGCATCGCGGGCCGGGACATCCCGATGCGCAACGCGCGCTTCCTGGACCGCTTCAGCGACTACTCCCGGCTCACCCACACCTACCGCGCCGGCCGGGTCCTCCTCGCGGGCGACGCCGCCCACGTCCACTTCCCGGTCGGCGGCCAGGGCCTCAACCTCGGCATCCAGGACGCCGTCAACCTCGCCTGGAAGCTCGCCCTGCACCTGCGCGGCTGGCCCAGCCCGTGGCTGCTCGACAGCTACACCGCCGAACGCCGCCCCCCGGCGGCCCGCACCATCGCGAACACCCGGGCCCAGCTCGCGCTCATGACCCCCGGCGCCACGCACGATCCGCTGCGCGAGCTGTTCACCCGGCTCCTGCGGCTCCCGGACGTCAGCCGCCACCTCGGCGACATGATCAGCGACCAGGACGTCCAACTGCCGCGCAACGCCGACCAGTCGCCCCTGACCGGGCTCTTCCTGCCGAACCTGCCGCTCACCGTCGAGCGGCGGCCGACGAGCGTGGCGCGGCTCCTGCGCCCGGGGCGGCTCCTCCTGCTCGTCCTGGACCAGGGGACCGAGGAGACGCTGCGCAAGGCGCTCGCGCCCTGGGACGAGGTCGTCGACGTCGTCCCCGCGACGAGCGAGGCGGAACTCCCGCTGCGCGCCGCGCTCCTGCGCCCCGACGGCTACCTCGCCTGGGTGGACGACGGGAACGGGGCGGGCGCGGCCGGGCTGGAGGCCACGCTCGACACGTACCTCGGCCGCCGCGACTGACCCGCCCGCCGCGTCTGAAACGTCCGCCCCGCCGCGCCCGCCCCGGCCCCGCGATCCGGCCGTCGCGGGCCCCCGCCCCGGCCCCCACGCCGCCGCCCGCACGCCCCGCGCCCCCACGTCTCCGCCCCGTCCTCGTCCCTGACCCGTCCTCGGAGGCACCGTCATGACCGGCACCCGTATCACCGCTCTCGGGCACTACCAGCCCTCACGGGTACTCACCAACCAGGACCTCGCGGAACTGGTCGACACGAACGACGCGTGGATACGTTCCCGGGTCGGCATCCGCACCCGGCACCTCGCCGCCGAGGACGAGACCGTCGACTCGATGGCGGCGGCAGCGGCCGAGAAGGCCCTCGCGCACGCGGGCACCGACCCGGCGGACATCGACCTCGTCCTCGTCGCGACCTGCACCGCCGAGGACCGCGCCCCGAGCATGGCCGCGCGGACGGCGGCGCGCCTGGGCATCCCGCACCCGGCGGCGATGGACGTCAACGCCGCCTGCTCGGGCTTCAGCCACGCGCTCGCCCTCGCCGACCAGGCGCTGCGCACGGGGTCCGCGACGCGCGCGCTCGTCATCGGGTCCGAGAAGTTCTCCTCGGTCGCCGACTGGACGGACCGTTCGAGCTGCATCCTCGTCGGCGACGGGGCCGCCGCGGCCGTCGTCGAGCCCGCGGCCGAGCCCGGGATCAGCCCGGTGGTCTGGGGCTCCTTCCCCGACCGGGGCCCGGCGGTGCGCATCGAGGGCACGCCCCCGCGCTTCGCGCAGGAGGGCCAGGCGGTGTTCCGCTGGGCCACCACCGAACTCCCCGCCCTCGTACGGAAGGTGTGCGACCGGGCGGGCGTCCTGCCCAGCGAGCTGGGAGCCGTCGTCCTGCACCAGGCGAACCTGCGCATCATCGAGCCGCTCGCGGCGAAACTCGGCGCGAGCGGCGCCGTCGTGGCCACCGACGTCATCGACTCGGGGAACACCTCGGCCGCGAGCGTCCCGCTCGCCTTCTCCAAGCTGCTCGACCAGGGCCGCGTCCCCGCGGGCGCCCCCGCGCTCCTCTTCGGCTTCGGCGGCGGGCTCTCGTACGCCGGACAGATCGTGACGGCGCCGTGAGGACCCGGAGGGACGGCGTCGGCACCACGCACCACCGGCAGCCCGCGTGACGGCGGCCCGCGTGACGGCTCGCGTGACCGGGATTCGCGTGTCCGGGGCCCGCGTGACCGGGGCTCGCGGCCCGGAGTGGCCTCGGGCGGGGGCGGCGGAGGGCTGAGAGGGAAGCGGGGCGGGGCCGAGGAGGAAACGGGGTTGAGGGGCGGGGGCGAGGGCTCCCCGCCCCTCGGCGCGTGCGGGCCCTCAGCCGCAGCCGAGCACCCGCAGCCGCCGCTCCGTGTCCCCCCGCCCCGTCGTGACGCGTGGCGGCGCGTCCTCCTGGCGCGGCACCTCCACGAGGACGCGCTGCCCGGCCCGGTACGCGTCCCCGGCCGGGGCGGGCACGTCGAAGCGCGCGGTCGGCTCACCGCTCGGGGGCCGCAGCCAGTCGCTCACGCGGACGGTGACCCGTACCCGCCCGTCCGGCAGGGCGCGCACGGCGGTCAACTCGCCCCGCACGACGGTGCGGTACGCGTCGCAGCGCTGCACGCTCTTCGCCGCCGCGCCCCCGTCCGCTTTGCTCGCGGCCCCGTCGGCGCTGTCGGCGCCCCCGCCGCCGGTACGGGCCACGACGGTGAAGAGCGTGACGCACGCGGCGAGCGCGACGAGGCCGGAGCCGATCGCACGGGCGCGGCGCCAGCCGGGACGGGAGAAGCGGGGCGGGCGGAGGAGGCGGGGCGGGAGGGGGCGGGGGGCGGCGTCCACGCGGGGGCCCGCCTCCGTGCGGGGGCCGATGTCCGCCAAGGAGCCCGCCTCCGCCCGGGAGTCCACGTCCGCCCCGAAGCCCGCCTCCGCCCCAGAATCCACGTCCGCCCCGGAGCCCGCCCCCGCCTCGCCGCACTCCGCCGCGATCAGGGCGAAGGCGTGGCGGAGGCGGTCCTCCTCGTGGGCGGTCGCCCCGGTCTCGGGGGAGCGCCTCTGGTCGTCGTCAGCCGGTCCGGTCACCGGAATCCCCCTCCGTCTCGCTCAGCAGGGCCCGCATGCGGGCGGTGGCCGTGTGCAGCCTGCTCTTCACCGTGCCTTCCGGAACGCCGAGTTCGCGCGCGATCGCGGCGACGGGCAGGTCCACGTAGAAGCGGAGCACGAGCAGGTGCCGCTGTTCCGGCGTGAGGCGCGCGAGGGCGTCGGCGACGGTGAGCGCGAGGGTGCGGTCCTCGTCGAGCGGCCGTACGGCCTCGGGCCGCGCCCACCGCGCCGCGAGCCGCGCGCGCAAGCCGTCCTCGCGCGCCCCGGCCCGGTGCCGGTCCACGGCCACGCGCGCGGCGACGACGCCGCTCCACGCGGAGGGGTTCCGTATCCCTGGCCGCCCCGGATCGGCCCGCTGCTCCAGGAGCTTGAGCCGTACCTCCTGCACCCCGTCGTCCAGCTCCCCCCACGGCACACCCCCGAGCACGAGCACGGCCCGCACCCGCGACACATCCACGTCCACGGCATCGTCCGGGGCCGCGTCCCCGCCCCGTCTGAGCCCACGCCCTGCGGCCATTCCCCCCACCCTCCACTCCCGGCTGAGGCTGAGACGCGGGAAGGGGGTGAAACGTTCAGGGGATGTACGCTCGCCCCCCTCGCCCCACCCGGAGGACTTCATGCCGCGCCGCCCGCAGTTCACCGCCTACGACGTCTCCTCGGGCGGCACCGGCCCGTACTCCCTCGCGACCGGCCCGGGGCCGGGCGGCGGGGCGCTGTGGTTCACGTACGCCGGGGACGGCCGGATCGGCCGCTTCGTGCCGGGCGGCGGCGGACTCACGAGCTTCGCCCTCGCGACAGACAGCCGCCCGACCGTCCTCACCCCGGGCCCGGACGCGGCGCTGTGGTGCACGCTCAACGGCGCGGGCCGGATCGGGCGGATCTCGGGGGACGGCGAGGTGCGGGAGTACGCGCCGCCCACGGCGGACTCGGGCCCGTACGGGATCGCCACGGGCCCCGACGGCGCGCTGTGGTTCACCGAGATGACGCCCGGCCGGATCGGACGGCTCACGCCGGAGGGGGAGTTCACCGAGTTCCCGCTCCCCGTCCCGGGCGCGTTCCCCTCGATGCTCGTCGCGGGCGCGGACGGGCGCGCGCTGTGGTGCACGCTCAACCAGGCGCACGCCGTTGCCCGCGTGGCGCTCGACGGCACGGTGATCACGCACCCCCTGCCGACGCCGGGCGCCGCTCCGGTCGGCATCGCGGTGAGCCCGGACGGCTCGGTGTGGTGCACCGAGATCGCCGCCGGGGCGCTCGCCCGCCTCGCCCCGGACGGCCGCGTCACGGAACACCCGCTCCCGGACCGCGAGACGGCCCGCCCGCACGCGGTCACGGTCGCGCCGGACGGCACGGTGTGGTGCACGGCCTGGGGCACGGGCCGCGTCTGCGCGCTCGCCCCGGACGGCACGGTGCTCGCGTACGAACAGCTCCCGGGCGAGGCGCCGGAACCGCACGGCATCACGACGGGCCCGGACGGCGCGGTGTGGACGGCGCTGGAGCGGGGCGAGCTGGTACGGATCGACTGAACCGGCCCCGGCCCGCGCCCAGCCGCCGCGCCTCCGCCTCCCCGCCCGCGCTCAGCCCACCGCGCGCCTCGCCGCGCTCCCCGCCTCGCCGCACCCGCAGCCCGACCAGCTCCCCGCCCCGCCGCACCCGCAGCCCCGACCGGCTTCCCGCCCGCGCCCGGTCCCCCTCACCCCTCCTTGCGCGCCACCGCGCCCCACATCGGCAGGCTGTCGTTCGGCACGTCGCTCGCGCGCGGGTGCCAGCGGTTGAGGGGGACGACGCCGGGGTCGAGGAGGTCGAGCCCGGCGGTGAAGTCGCCCACGCGCTCGCGGGTGCGCGGGGTCGCCGCCGCGTGGTCGGCGGCACGCTCGTTGTAGACGCGCATGGACTCGGCGACCTCGTCGGCGCCGATGTCGCTCGCGGGGTGCGAGAGCACGAGGAAGCTGCCGGGCGCGAGCGGCGCGAGGAGCCGCCGCACGACGTCCCAGGGGTCCTCCGCGTCGCGCAGGTACTGGAGCACCGCGATGAGCATGAGCCCCACCGGCTCGGCGAAGTCGAGCGTACGGGCGGCCTCTTCGAGGATCTTCCCGGGCTCGCGCAGGTCGGCCTGCACGTAGTCGGTGGCGCCCTCGGGGGAGCTGACGAGGAGCGCGCGGGCGTGCGCGAGGACGACGGGGTCGTTGTCCACGTAGACGATCCGCGACTCGGGCGCGACGCGCTGCGCGACCTCGTGCGTGTTGTCGGCGGCGGGGATGCCCGTACCGATGTCGAGGAACTGCCGGACGCCTTGCGCGGCGAGGTGTTCGACGGCGCGGCCGAGGAAGGCGCGGTTGGCGCGGACCGAGGGCACGATGCCGGGGTTGGCGCGGGCGGCCAGCTCGGCGGCCTCCTGGTCCACCGGGTAGTGGTCCTTGCCGCCGAGCCAGACGTTGTAGACGCGGGCCGGGTGGGCCACGGCGGGGGTCGGGGAGAGGGGCGGACGGTCGCTCATGGCGGTCACCTCGTACGGGACGGGGGCGACACCGGGCCCGTACGCGCGGGGGCCCGGCGGGGGTCAGTGCTCACGTTAACCGCCTGACCGGCGCGGAGCCCCGGACGGTCGGCCGGAAACGATCACCGCTCGCGCGCTCCGCGCACCGCGAGCGTGCTCACCGTGCCGTCGCCCCACACGGTCGTGTTCATGAGGAGGTGACCGTCCCCGGCGAGGACGGTGAACTCCGGTACGTACCGCTCGGTGAAGAGCCCGGCCATCGCGCTCCTGAACTGCTCCACCTCGCTGCGCACGAAGTCCCACTCCTCGGCGAGCCGCACCCGCGCCCAGCCGTGGTGCGTCCCGTCGAGGCGCTCGCCGGGCGTCGCCGCCCAGTCCGCGCCGATGACGAACGCGTCCTCCGCGTCGAGGAGCCGGAACTCCTTCGCCATCCGGAACCAGCCCGCGTTGACCTTGTCGGCGAGGTCCGGCGCGTCCACGGCGGCGACCTCGTGGGCGCGCGCGTCGTGCCGCCCCTGCGCGGGCAGCGCGGACGCGGCCCCGCCCGCGGGCAGCGGCGGCATGGCCGGCTCGCCGCGTACGCGCCCGAGGAATCGCAGCCCGGCGGGGGCGAGGAGCACGGCCAACTCCGTGTCGTTGAGGGGCACGAAGCCGACCTTACGGGACGTTCGCACCCCCGGCGCGGGAACGCCGGGACCGGTCGGCCGGGTCGCGGCTCAGCCGCTGAACCCCTTCCGCGAGCCGAAGGCCGCCGCCCGCACGATGAGTTCCTTCGCCCGCGCGCCCGTCCGTCCCCCGAGGTGAGCGGTCCGCAGCGAGTCGTCGAGATGCGTGAACTGCATGACGGCGTCCGCGCGGCCGAGGCTCACGCACCGGCCCACGTAGCGCAGCGGGTACGGCTTCGGCTCGCGGCCCGCGACGAGCCGGGCGAGGACGTCCACGGCGTGCGCGGCCTGCGGACCGGCGGTCTGGCAGCCGAAGCGCGCGCCCGGCACGGCGGCGCAGTCGCCCACGGCGAGGATCCGCCCGTCGCTGACGCTGCGCAGGTACGGGTCCACGACGGCCCGGCCCGCCGCGTCCACGTCGAGCCCGCTGTCGGCGGCGAGCGGCGGCACCCCCGAGACGACCGCCCACAGCACGAGGTCGGCGGGCAGCGAGCCGCCCGAGCGCAGCCGCACCTCCCCCTCCGCCGCTCCGGCCCCGGTCACGACGTCCTCGACGAGGTCGACGCGGAGGCGGCCGAGCGCGGCGAGCGCGCGGGCCCTGGCCTGCCCCGAGAGCATGTCGGCGATCCGCTCCCCCACGAGCCGAACCCGCAGGTCCGGGCGTTGTTCGGCGACCTCGGTCGCGGTCTCGACGCCGGTCGCGCCGCCCCCGACGACGGTGACGTGCGCCCCGGCGGGCAGCGCGGCCAGCGCGGCGCGCGCCTGCCCGGCGCCCTCCCACGTCCCCACGGGGACTGTCCCGGGCAGGGGCCGCGCGGTGCTTCCGACAGCGAGGAAGAGATGGTCGTAGGAGAGCGTGGCGCCCCCGGCGAGCACGAGGGTCCCCTCGCTCACCTTCTCGACCGCCCCCACCCGGACCTCGATGCCGTCGCGCAGCATCGACCGCAGCGGCCTGGCGGCCTCGGCGCTCCCCGCGACGCGCTGGTGCAGGCGCACCCGCTCGACGAACTCCGCGCGCGGGTTGACGACCGTGACCTCGGCCCCCTTCACCTTCTTGACCAGGCGGTTCGCCGCCAGCGTCCCGGCGTAACCGGCTCCCACCACAAGCACCTTCATCACGGTCCCCTTCCGGACGGTTCGCTCCAGGCGTCTCACCTCCTTGACGGCGCAGCGCCTCGATGTGTGACAGGGGAGCGCGGGGCGGTGCGGCGGGGCTGCCCCCCGGGCGGCGGCCCGCGGGGCGGTGGCGCTCAGACGCGCCGCTTCCTCCACAGCCAGGCGCAGCCGGCGGCGACGACGAGGAAGAGGACGACGACGAGCGTCCAGCGCGCGGCCGCGGGCGCGGTGGCGTCGTCGGGATGGACGAAGTACGTCCACCAGGCGATGTGCGCGAGGGTCGGGACGATGAGCGTGGCCGTGAGGCCGACCCACTTCTGGCCCCGGTCCCAGTGCCGCGAGCAGCAGACCATGACGAGAGCGGTGACGAGGAGCGCGAAGGAGAGCAGGGAGAAGAGCGACATCGTGCTCACGTACGGCAGCACGTCGGCGAGGAGCAGCAGCACGAGCGGCACCTCGGCGGGCGAGCGCCGCCGCCCCCGGGGCTCGGCCGCGGCCCCGGCCCACGCGGTGCCGGTGTCCCAGGCGCCCCCGTTCCCCCGCGGTCCACCGGCCCCGGCACCCCGCGGTATGCCCGCACCCGCGTCCGCCCCGAAGCCCGGCCCGCCGCCGAAGCCCGGCCCGGCCCCGAAGCCCCGGTCCGGGCCGGAACCCGCTCCGCGCCCGTCCCCCGCCCCGTCCCCCAGCTCCTGCATCGCCGTCGCGGCGATGGCGCGGGGGTCGCCCATCTCGGCGAGGATCTCGCGCACGCCGCCGGGACGCTGGGCGAGGGCGACCTCGATGTGCTCGCCGAGGTCGGCCATCAGCTCCTGGCGCACGTCCGGGGGCAGCAGGGCGCTCTCGCGCGCGACGGCCGCGAGGTAGTCGCGCACGAGAGTGTCATCGGTCTTCACGGGAATCCCTTTCGGTGTCCGGGTGCGGGCCGCCCGGGGTGAGGAGGTGGTCGACGGCGTCGCGGAAGCGGGGCCAGATCGCGGCGAAGTCCGCGAGGGCGCGGTGACCGGTGGCGGTGAGTTCGTAGTACCTGCGAGGCGGCCCGGACGTGGACTCCCGCCAGGTCGTGGCGACGAGCGCGTCGCGCCGCAGCCGCGAGAGCAGCGGGTAGACGGTGCCCTGGCTGGTCGCGAGGGCGCCGGTCTCCTGGAGGGCGCCGAGGAGTTCGACGCCGTACTTGGGGCCGTCCCGCAGCAGGGCGAGCACGCAGTACTCCAGGACTCCCTTGCGGAGTTGGCTCTCCGCCTTCCCCGGGGCGGCGTCACCCGTTCCCCCGTACCTGTTGCTTGCTCCGCCAGGTTCCATGCATGGCAAGGTACCAGCCCTGGCAAGGTTCCCGGGGCCTGCGGGGGTGCTCACCCCTGCTCGCGCGGGGATCCCGCAGGCGCGCTCACCCCTGCTCGTGCGCGCCCGCCTCCTCCTCGAGCCCGACGTAGAGGACATCGCGCGCTTCCTCCGCCGCCCGGCGCAGGGCGTCCGAGAGGAAGTCGAGGAAGCGGGCGGTGTTCTCCAGGCGGATCGCGGCGGGCGTCCCGGCGCCGAGGACGCGGACGCCCTCGCGCGCGGTCGCGACGATGAGGTCGTTGGAGCGGATGCTGGCGATGATCGACTCGTACCAGACCCCGTTGTCGATCACGTACCGCTCGCGGCGGCCCTCGGTCAGGCGCCGGACGAGCCCTTGCGCCTCCATGAAGGCGACGGCCTTGGAGACGGAGGCCGGGCTGATCCCGAGGCGGTCGACGAGTTCGGCGGCGGTGAGGCCGCCGGAGTCGGTGAGCGCGAGGGCGGCCTGCACGCGGGCGGCCATCCGGGGCAGGCCGGAGGTGAGGAAGACCTCGGTGAGCGTCTCCTCGTAGGCGCGCACCGCCTCCGGGTCCCGCCCACCCGCCTCGCCGGGGGCAGGTCGCGCGTCGCGGGCGGCGGGCGGGGTGCGGCGCCGGGAGCGCTGCTCGGTGGCGCGCTGGGCGCGTTCGGCGCGGTACGCGGCGGGGCCGCCGTTGCGCATGACCTCGCGCGTGACGGTCGAGGTCGGGCGGCCGATGAGCCGGGCGATCTCGGCGTAGGCGAGGTCGTCGCCGAGGCCCTGCGCGATCCGCTTGCGCTCCTGCTGCGTGAGCCTGCCTCCGGGCACCGCGACCACCACTCCCTCGTCCGTACGTCACCTGTCTCCGTCGGCACGAGAATAGCGTTCACCGCAGTTCATTGCAACGCAAGGACGCTGCGAGCGTTGCATTAAACGCCGTTCCGTTGCAACGAAAATCCGCTACTGGCCTGCCATTTCGCACCCACAGCGCGAAATGAGCGTTGCCGCTTCCACGAACGCAACGTAGCGTTTCCATCATCGCGAACGACGAACGACGAGAACGGACAGTCCCATGACGAAGCCCGCCCAGACCACCGCCACCACCCTCGACGCCCCCACCACTCCCCCCGCCCTCACCCTCACCGTCGACATCCCCGCCGGCCGCCTCCACGTCATCGCCACCGACCGCGCCGACGCGGCGGTGGAGATCCGCCCGGCCGACGCCGACCGGAGCCGCGACGTGAAGGCGGCCGGGACGTTCGAGGTCACGCACGGCGAGGGCACCCTCCGGGTCGCGCCCGCCGCGCCCCGGCACCGCCTCCTCGGCGGCTCCGGCGCCGTCGCGATCACGGTCCACGTGCCGAGCGGCTCGCACCTGGAGGCGGAGGCGGCGAGCGCCGAGCTGCGCGGGGTCGGCAGGCTCGGGGACGTGACCGTCGAGGTGCAGAGCGGCGCCGTCAAGCTCGACGAGACGGCCGGGGCCCGTGTCACCGTGCGGGACGGCGATCTCACGATCGGCCGGCTCGGCGGCCCCGCCGCGCTGCGCACCCACCGGGGCACGATCCGCGTCGCCGAGGCGGTGGGCGGCGAGGTCACCCTCCGGACGGACAGCGGCGACATCGAGGTCGGCGCGGCCCCGGGCGTCGCGGCGGCGCTGGACGCGGAGACCCCCGCGGGCCGCGTCCACAACGCCCTCGTCAACGCGGCGCGGCCGACCCTCCACCTCCACGCCACGACGTCCCACGGCGACATCACGGCCACCAGCCTCTGACCACCCGCCCGCACCCCCGGCCCGGGGCCGCACCCCGGGCCGGGACCGCCACGCCCCACCCCGCCCACGCCCGCACCCCCCTCACGCCCGCACCCCGAAGGAGCCCACCCCGATGACCCCGCACCACCCCTCCAGCCCCTCCAACACCCCTCCTCCGCAGGCGAGTCCCGCACCCGCGACCACCGGCCCCGCGGCCCCCGCCCCGGCGATCTCCGCGACCTCCCTCCGCAAGTCCTACGGCGAGAAGACCGTCCTCGCGGGCATCGACCTCGCCGTCCCCGAGGGCTCCGTCTTCGCCCTCCTCGGCCCGAACGGCGCGGGCAAGACGACGACGGTGCAGATCCTCTCCACGCTCGTCACACCCGGCGACGGTTCCGGCGCGCTGGTGGTCGGCGGGCACGACGTGGCGCGGGAGCCGCAGGCGGTCCGCGCCGCGATCGGTGTCACGGGGCAGTTCTCGGCCGTGGACGGGCTGATCACGGGCGAGGAGAACATGCTCCTGATGGCGGACCTGCACCACCTCGGCAAGCGCGAACGCCGCACCGTGACCGCCGAGTTGCTGGAGCGGTTCGACCTGACGGCGGCGGCGCGCAAGCCCGCGTCCACGTACTCGGGCGGCATGAAGCGCCGCCTGGACCTCGCCATGACGCTCGTCGGCGGCCCGCGCATCCTCTTCCTCGACGAGCCCACGACCGGCCTCGACCCCCGCTCGCGCCACGCGATGTGGCAGCTCGTGCGCGACCTCGTCGCGGGCGGCACGACCGTCTTCCTCACGACGCAGTACCTCGACGAGGCCGACGAGCTGGCGGACCGGATCGCGGTGCTGCACGAGGGGCGGATCGCGGCGGAGGGCTCGGCGGACGAGCTGAAGCGGCTCGTCCCCGGCGGGCACGTACGGCTGCGCTTCACCGACCCGGCGGCGTACGGGACGGCGGCCGGAGCGCTCCCCGGCGCGGTACGGGACGAGGCGGCGCTCACGCTGCGGGTCCCCGGAGACGGCAGTCAGCGCGCCCTGCGCACGCTCCTCGACCGCCTGGACGCGACAGGCGTGGAAGCCGCCGAACTCACCGTGCACACACCCGACCTGGACGACGTCTTCTTCGCCCTGACCGACAGCACCACCGTCCCGGCCCCCTCGCCCTCCCCCGCCGAAGCCCCCACGACCACGCCCGCGCGCACGAAGGAGACCCCCCGATGACCAGCCCCGCCCCCTCCACCACCCCGACCAGCGCCTTCGCCCTCCGTGACTCCCTCACCATGCTCCGCCGCAACCTCCTCCACGCCCGCCGCTACCCCTCCCTCACCCTCAACCTCCTCCTCACCCCGATCATGCTGCTGCTCCTCTTCGTGTACGTGTTCGGCGACACGATGAGCGCGGGCATCGGCGGCGGCGCGGACCGCTCCGCGTACGTCACGTACCTGACCCCCGGCCTGCTGCTCATGACGATCGGGGCCACGGTCGTGGGAACGGCGGTCTCGGTGGCGATGGACATGAGCGAGGGAATCATCGCCCGCTTCCGCACGATGCCGATCCACCGGGGCTCGGTGATCGTCGGGCACGTGATCAACGGCGTGCTCCAGTCGGTCGCGAGCGTCGTCCTGGTCGCGCTCGTCGCGCTGGCGATCGGTTTCCGCTCGACGGACGCGAGCGCGCTGGAGTGGCTCGCGGCGCTGGGGCTGCTCGTCCTCTTCGCGACGGCGCTCACGTGGATCGCGGTCGGCATGGGCCTGATCAGCCCGAACGCGGAGGCGGCGAGCAACACGGCGACCCCGCTGATCCTCCTGCCCCTCCTGTCGAGCGCGTTCGTCCCGCTCGACGGGATGCCGGGCTGGATCAGGCCGGTCGCCGAGTACCAGCCCTTCACCCCGGCGATCGAGACGCTGCGCGGCCTGCTCCTCGGCACGGGCATCGGCCACAACGGCTGGCTCGCGGTGGCCTGGTGCGTGGGCCTCACGGTGCTGGGCTACTTCTGGGCCACGGCGAAATTCCACCAGGACGCGAAGTGACGGAAGGCGCGCGGGTGGTGCGGGCGCGCGTGCGGGGCGACGCGGACGTACGGGCCCCGCGCCGCCCCGTCCCGTGCCCGGCCCTCAGTCGTGGCGCTCGGGGCTCACCTTCACCGAGTCCAGCGGCACCGACCAGTCCCGGTCCCCGGGCCCGGTCTCGACGCTCCAGTGCCCGCCGTTCTCCGGCTTGAGCTTGACGGAGACGACGGTGCCCTTCGCCGCCGCCGCCTTCGCGGCGGCGGCGGCGTCCGTCGCCCCGCCCGTCAGCAGCCGCTTCCCGCGCGCCAGGTCGTCGCTCTCACCGCGCTCCTGGTGCGAGGAGAGGATCGCGCCACCGGCCGGGTTCACGTCGACGGCCTGGAGCGTGCCGTCCTTCGCGAGGATCTCGAACTCCCAGATCAGCCGGTCCTGCGCGTTGTCGTCGATCTCGGCGGACAGGACCTTGCCGGGCGTGTGGGCGAGCGCCTTGCCGATGGCCTCGGGAGCGGGCAGCATCGCGGCGGCCTTCGCCTCGGCCCGGTGCTCGTCCGCGTCGGACCCGGTGCCCTTCTTGGGCGGCAGGGTGCCCGAAGCGCCGGAGGACGGGCTCGCACTCGTACTCGCGCCGGAGGACGAGCCGCTCCCGGTGGACGGCGAGGCGCTCCCGGCGGACGGCGAGGCGCTCCCGGCGGAGGCGGTCGGCGAGGAGTCGCCGGACGAGGACCCGCCCCCGGACGAGGAGCCCCCGTCGTCGCACCCGACGGCGGCCCCGCCCGCGAGTACGACACCGACCACAGCGGCGAGAACGGACGTACGCCTCATCACGCGGAACCTCCGGAGGAAAGAAGACAAGTCCCGCATCACGCGCGACACGGACAGAACCCATCTTCCCCACCCGCCCTGAAGCAGACCTGAAACGACCTGAAGAGATCTTCAGCTCCGCGCCCCGGCCCTCACTCCTCCCCCGCCGCGCGCTCCCCCGCCGGGCGGCGGCGCCGCGCCACGTCCGCGAGAGACGGCGGAGTCCACGCCCCGTCCGGCGGGTAGACGTCGGTGCCGGGCGGGACGATCGCGTCGAGACGGTCGAGCAGCGCGTCGTCCAGCACGAGGTCCGCGCCCTTGAGCGTGGCCCGCAACTGGGCCTCGGTGCGCGGCCCGATGATCACCGAGGTGACGGCGGGGTGAGCCAGCGGGAAGGCCGTGGCCAGTTCGGGGAGCGTGCGTCCCGCCTCCTCGGCCACCTCCACGAGCGCTTCCACCGCGTCCAGCTTGGCGGCGGTGAGCGCGGCGGCCGGGTCGAACCGGCCGGGACTGATCGTGGGGCGGCCCGTGGCGAGATCCATCGGGCGGCCCTTGCGGTAGCGCCCGGTGAGAAAGCCGGAGGCGAGAGGCGCCCAGGTCAGCACGCCCATGCCCAGGCGCCGGGCGGTCGGCAGCACATCGCGCTCGATCCCCCGCGCGAGGAGCGAGTACGGGGGCTGCTCGGTACGGAAGCGGTGCAGGCCGCGCCGTTCGGCCACGTGGTGCGCCTCGACGAGGTCCTGCGCGGGGAAGGTGGAACAGCCGAAGGCGCGGATCTTCCCGGCCCGGACGAGATCGGTGAGGGCGCCCAGCGTCTCCTCGATGTCCGTCGTGTGGTCCGGACGGTGCACCTGGTAGAGGTCGATCCAGTCCGTGCCGAGCCGGCGCAGGCTCTCCTCCACCTCCCTGACGATCCAGCGGCGGCTGTTGCCGCCGCTGTTGGGGTCGTCCCCCATCGGGAAGTGCACCTTCGTCGCGAGGACGACGTCGTCGCGCCGCCCCTTGAGGGCCTTGCCGACGATGGTCTCCGACTCACCGGCGGAGTACATGTCGGCGGTGTCCACGAAGTTCACCCCGGCGTCCAGCGCCGCGTGGGTGATGCGGACGCAGTCGTCGTGGTCGGGATTGCCGATCCCGCCGAACATCATGGTGCCGAGGCAGTACGCGCTCACCCGTATGCCCGTCCCGCCCAGAACCCGGTACCGCATGATTCCGCTCCCCCTTCTCCGACAACGAGGCCGCCGATCCTAGGAGTTGAAGTGGACTTCAGCACAAGTCCCGGCACCGGCGATCCCGGCCCGGATGTGACGCAGGTCACAGGAACCCGGTGCCGTGTGCCGGACAGTTCCCAGGAGTGACCACCGACGTGAGAACCCGCATCCGGGACGGCGATCCCGACGCTTTCGCCGAGTTGTACGAGACCTACGCGCGCTCCGTGTACAACCACGCCTTCCGCCTGACGGCCGACTGGTCGCTGGCCGAGGACGTGATGGCCGAGACCTTCGCCCTGGCCTGGCGGCTGCGCGCGAAGGTCACGCCCGAGGGGGGCTCGCTGCGGCCCTGGCTGCTCGGCATCGCGACGAACGCGGCCCGCAACCACCGCCGCACCAACCGCCGTTACCGCGCCGCCGCCACCGCCGCCGCGGCGGCGGGACCGGCCGCCCTCACCGTCCCCGACCACGCCGAGAACATCGCCGGACAGGTCGACGACCGGCGCCGCATCGCGGCCATGCTCACCGCGCTCGGCACGCTCAGGCGCGCGGAGCGCGAGGTCCTCGTCCTGTGCCTGTGGGAGAACCTGAGCTACGCGGAGGCAGCCGCGGCCCTCGGCATCCCGCTCGGCACCGTCCGCTCCCGGCTCGCGCGCGCCCGCAAGCGCCTCGCCGCCCTCACCGACGCCGAACTCACCTCCCGTACGAGGGAACTCGCACCGCCCGCCCGACAGACAAGAGGCGACCACATGCCCCGGCTCGCACGGAGAGGTACCCGATGAACGCCACACCAGAGCGGCGGCCCACCGAATGGCCGCACGCGGACGCCCTGTTGCCGCCGGTCGTCAGGGAACTCCCGCCGGGCCGACACGAGTTCCACAAGGAGCGCCTCATGGCCCAGATCCACGCCGACACGCAACAGTCCACCCGGTCCGCGCAGCAGGCCCCTGGGCCCGAGCGCCCGCGCGCCTCCTGGTGGCGCCGCCCCGTACTCGTACTGCCCCTGGCCGCCGCCGCGCTGGCCGGAGCGCTCGTCACCGGCAGCACGCTCATGGGCGACGACGAGACCCCGGGCCTCGCCACCGGCCCCCTGCTGACCACGCGAGTGGCCGCCGCCACCACGCACGGCACCGGCACCATCCTCCAGCGCGCCTCGGCCGCCGCCGAGCAGGCCCCCGCCCCGGCCCCTCGGCCCGGCCAGTACATCTACATCGAATCGGTCACCGCGAACACGTACGTCCGCACCCGCGACGACAAGAGCGAGGTCGTCAGCGACAAACTGCACCGGCGGCAGGTCTGGGAGTCCCCGGACGGCCACAAGGGCTGGCTCATCGAGCCGGGCAACCCGAAGGACGGCATCACGCTCGACACCGACGTCGACCGGGACGCGGCCTACGACGCGCTCGTCACCCTGCCGAAGGACCCGGACGCCCTGCTGCGCCGGATCTACAAGATGAGCGAGGGCCAGGACAACGGCCCCGACCAGGCCGCCTTCTCGATGATCGGCGACCTCATCAGCGAGTCGTACCCGCCCGCCGGGCTCGAAGCGGCCCTCTACCAGGCCGCCGCGAAGATCCCCGGCGTCGTCACCGTGGACGACGCGGTGGACGCGGCGGGCCGCCACGGGATCGCCGTCGCCCGCCTCGACGAGGTGACGGGCGCCCGCGACGAATGGATCTTCGACCGGAAGACCCTCACGTTCCTCGGCGAGCGCAGCGTCCAGGTCAAGGAACCCAAGCACGCGAACGCGGAGGACCGCCTGATCAAGCCGGGAACGATCCGCTTCACGAGCGCGGTCACCAAGCGGACGCTCGTGGAGGGCATGAAGGAAGCTCCGTCACAGCGGAGCTGACGGCGCGCGGCCGGGGGCGGGGACGGGGACCGCACGGGGGCGGGGCGTCCGTCTCCGCCTCCGCCGGGCCGACGCGCCCCGGCCGCGGGTCCCACTCGGGGCCGGACACAGCTAAGCGGCCACCGACACCGGGGATCCCGGCGTCGGGACCGCTCACGCGGGACCGGTCACGTGCGCGTCGCCAGGAGGAAACGCGTCCAGGCGGCCGGCGCGAATCCAAGCGCGGAACCGTCGGCTTTCTTCGAGTCGCGCACGTGCAGCACGCGGGGCTCGACGGCGACCTCGACGCAGTCATTGTTGTTGGCGCCGCTGTAGCTGCTCTTGAACCACACCAGTCCGGCGCGGTCCCCGGGCGAAGGCTTCGCGGTCATGTGTCTCCTAGCAGCTTTTCGATGAATTCCCTCGTCCTGGCGGGCCCGAGGGCCTGCGAGCGCAGGATGCCATACCGGACGCCCAGGACGTGGACCTCTTGCGGGTCCGAGATGATGCGGCTCGTCAACTGCGCTTCGGAGTAGCCGATCGTCTTGCCGTCCTCCAGTCGCAGCACCTGCAACTCGCCGCCCAGACCGGCATGTTCCTCCGTTTCGGTCGGCATGACCTGGAGCTCCACGTTGGGCCGCTCGCTCACGGTGAGCAGGTGCTCCAACTGGCCGCGCAGAACTTCCCGTCCACCGATCGGCCGCCGCAGGGTGACCTCCTCCAGCACGAAGGACAGAGTGACCATCGGACGCCGGTCGAAGACCGCCTGCCGAGCCAGCCGCGCCTCCACCAGCCGCTCGAACCGCTCGCGCAGCAGTGCCGGTCGGGCCTGGGCGAACATCGCCGTGGCGTACTCCTTCGACTGGAGGAGACCGGGGATATTGACCGCCCCGTAGATCAGTATCTCCAGCGACTCCCGCTCCAGCTTCGTCAGATGCCTCAGCTTCTTCGGATACCTGGCCTCGGCGACGTCCCGCTTGAACTCGGCGAGTTTGCCGCCCGCGTTCAGGATCTCGTCGGCCTTGTCGAGGAAATCGGGCTTCGGGATGCGCTTGCCGGCCTCGACCTTGTAGACCTGCGCCTCGCTGTATCCGATGGCGGCACCGAAAGCGGGTTGCGAGAACCCGGCGCTCTGGCGCCAGAGTTTGATCTGGCGGCCCACGGCCTCAAGAACGGCGGCCGAGTCCTCCTCGTCCTCGACCTCCTCGTCGGAATCCCAGTTCTGGTTCCCCGAGCCGTCGGACTCTCCACGTGCCACGGCGCTCCTCTCTCCCGCACAGGGCCGTACAGGGCCGTACAAGCCCCGGGCCTCTCCCGCACAGTCACCGCCCGTACGGGCGTGATCACTGGAAAGCCTAAGCCGAGCGGGCCACGCTGAGTGACGTGAATCACGAAATCACCCAGCAGCCAGAAGCAATGCACCACTTCTTCCGCGTGCAGCTGTCGAGCACGCGCCGGGGCGCGCGCCTGGCGCGCCTGTTGGCGGTCGAGCAACTGCGGGAGTGGGGCGTGCGGTTGACGGCGCCCCGCCAGATCATCGCGGAGCTGGCCTCGAACGCGGTGCTGCACGGCCACGTGAACGGCCGGGACTTCGCGCTGCTCCTCCACCTGTCACCGGAGACGCTGCGGATCGAGCTGGTGGACACGCGGGGTGACAAGGACCTGGAGCCCACAGCCCCACCCTGGTACGCGGAAAGGGGCCGCGGCCTGCTCCTGGTAGCGGCCTTCGCGGACGACTGGGGCGTGGAATGGGGCCCCGCACCGAGGAAAACGGTATGGGCGGAGGTACGACTGCGAAGGCGCGATCAGCAGGGTTAGCCGACGCGGAGCAAGTCGCCGCGCCTCTCGCCGATTCCGGCGCCACCCCGAAGCGCGGCGACGACCTCACGCGTCAAGGACCCCAGCCCGTCCACGCGTTCCCCTTCCCCCACGCCCCACCCCCCACCGGTTCACCTCACGGGCAACCGCGAGGGAAGCACGCACTCGCGTCGGCGTGCGCCTGCCGTACCAGTGCCTCGGTCAGGGACAACAGCGTGCTCCGCGCCTCCTGGTCCGAGACCTGAAGCGGACGCCCGAGCAGGAGACTCACGTGCAGACTCGTCGGCTCGCTGTCCCCCTTCTCCCCCGGCGTGCACGGGACCAGGATCATGGCCGTCCACGTGTTGACTTTGGCGCTGATGCCGGCCTCGGGGAGGCCGTAGTCCTTGTCCCGACCGCCCTTCAGCCAGACGCGTCCTTCCAGGGCCCCGGGGTCGAGACTGCGCAGCGTGTCCACGGTCGCCCGGAGAAGTTCCTCGTGCGCGTCGTCCGCGACGACGCACACCGTCCGGTAGTCCCGCGAGGCCGGATCGACGTCGTACGTCCGCTCCTGGAAGTCGTAGGCGGACGAGCGGGGCAGCGCCCGGTTCAAGGTCTCGGCGATCGCCGTTCCCGGGGGCAGCCCCCGGCACATCTCCCCGGCCCGCACCACCCCCCGCCACCCGAAATACCACCCACAGAACAACCCCACCGCCACCACGACGACAATCCCGAGCCCCAGTTCCTCGTCGACGTGCGCCCGGCCGTTCTCGTATGTGGTGGTGGCCTCGCGGACGGCCTGCTCCGTGGTCAGGGAGTCACGGTCGCGCAGCCGGGCCTTGTCGTCCACGCGCTTGAACTCCGCCGCCTCGTCACCTTCCTTGTCCTCGCCGAGTCCCCCGAGAATTCCCTGGCGCCAGGCCCAGCGCGTTGTGGCCCGTCACCTCGCCCTTGCCGTCCCTTCCGTCCTCGGGCCATTCGCGCTCCTCGAAGAGGTAGGTGAAGTTGGTTCCCTTCGGCCCGTCCTCCATCTTGTGCCCGGCCAGGAAGGACTCCGTCGCCGCGTCCGGGCTGCGGGACAGCGCCTTCAGGTAGCCGTGAAGGGGTCGTTCCCCCTGTCCTCGCCGAGGTGGTTCACGCGGCTCGACGTGTTCCACCCCTCGAACCCCTTCGCGCCGAGCCCCCGACGACTTTCTCCGCGAACGGGTACTCGTCGTAGTTCTGCGCGAACAGCTTGTTGAGCTCGTCGAACTCCTCCGGGCTCAGGTCCTCGGGGTCCCGCTCCGCCGGCTCGGTCGCCCGCCTCGCCGCCTTCGCGTTGGCCTCGCGGCTGACCAGCTCCTCCTTGGTCCGCACCATGCCCGGATGCCGCGGATCGGGCCCGTTGCCCTCGTTCCGGGAGAGGTAGGAGCGCCGTTTCAGAAGCGGGAGTTCGTGCTCCGCCCACGACGCGGTGTGCTGGATGCCGCCGAACTCGCCGCCGCCTATGCCGTAGGAGGCCAACTGGTTCTTGTAGTGGCTCGCCCGCTCCGCGAGCCATCGTCGATCCCGCTCGGCGGCGATGACCACCCTGTGCAGCTTCTCCGGGTCGATCCCCGAGAATCCCTCGCCCCCGTGCGCCACTTCGTCACCCCACCCGCCCCCACAGCACTCCGGAGTCGGCACGTTACCGAAACAGCACACGATGCCCTAGCGGTAACTCGCCTACCGACGCAGCGTGTTGGCCCGCAGAGGACGGCCCCCGCGCCCGCTCACACCTGCCGTACGAGCGGTACCGCCCCGGTCCCTCGGCGGGCCGCGTCCTTGCGGGCGGAGCCGGCGCTCGGGCCCGTGCCGACGACCTCGCCGTCGAGCAGCGCCACCCAGTCGCCCGGCCGCGCCCGCTCGTCGAGGTCGCCCGGGGCGCCGGGCGTGCCGAGGGCGGCGAGCAGGACGGGGGACGCGGCCGTCACCGGCACCGTGGCGAGCGCCCCCGCCCGCCACTCCGCCGTCGTGCGCTCGCGACCCGCGCGCCGTACCCAGTAGAGGTGCTGGGCCACGATCACCGGCCCGAGCACCACCATCAGCGGGAAGGCCCCCGTCAGGGTGCCGGTCGCGAACAGGACGCTGATCGCGCTGGAGGCGAGGACGCCGAGCGCCCCCGCGAGCAGGGCCGCCGCGCGGCCGTACGCCTTCGCCGCGACGAGCGGGAAGAGCACGATCAGCAGCAGGTCGCCCAGGCCGAGCGCCACCGGCGGATCGCCGCGCGTGACAGCGAGGAGCGGGGCGAAGGGCAGGCCCATGACCTGCGCGGCGAAACGGTCCATGACCGAGCTGAGCCCCGTCGCCAGGAGGTCGTACACGGCGAGCAGCCCCGCGAACCACGCCGTGTGCACCGACTTGAAGCCGCTCTGCGCCCACATCGTCGCGACCCCGACGACCGCGACGGCGAGCAGGACGTCGGTCAGCACCAGGACGGCGAGCGTCCGGTCCGCGAGAGCCAGTCCGCCCGTCACGGCGACGGCGAGCACCGCGAGAAGCGCCGCCCCGAGGCCGCCGAGCAGGGGCGCCAGCGTGAACTGCAGCGCCGCGCACAGGACGAGCCCGAAGACGACCGCCACCGCGGTACGGGGCAGCTCCAGGTAGAGCAGCGGCGCCAGCATCACCACGGCCATCACCACCAGCACGTCCGGCGGTTCGTACTTCCCCACCGGCGGCCTCGGCATCCGCACCCGCGCGAAGTACCCGAGGCCGAGCAGCGTGATCGCGGCCACGCAGACGTTGAGGCCGATCAGCGCGGCGCTCATGCCGGGCTCGCGACGCGGACGGCGGCGGGGCGGATCGCCTCGAAGGTGTGCTCGCGCAGGTCGGCGCGGACCGGTCCGGTCGGCGGCATGTCGTCGGGGTCGTCGTGCAGCACGATGCTCTCCAGCGGGAGGCGCGCGGCGCTCGCCCGGTCCTCCAGCCGCCCGAGCAGGGCGTGCGCGGGCAGAGCGGCGACACGGAGGTGGAGTTCGGGCCCGCGAGGGGCGTCGACGAGCGCGTACCGCGCGGGCAGCGGCACCTCGGGCTCGGCCTCGATCAGGTCCAGGAGATCGCGGGTCGTGACGGACCGGCTCAACGGCCCGGACCAGCGCCCGAGCACGGGACTCGTGGCGGGCAAGTGGGCGAGTTCGCAGTCCGGTTGCTCCTCGGGCACGCGGACGAGGTCCCCGGTGGCGTACCGCAGGAGCAGCGTGCACTCGCGGTAGGGAACGTACGGCGTGTGGACGAGAACTCCCGTGCCGCCGGGCGGAGTCGGCTCGTACGTGAGCGGGTCGCGTATCTCCGTCCAGCCGAACTCCGTGCTGTGGTGCAGGTGTCCGGCGGTACAGGGCGTGCCGCCCGAGGGCAGCGTCTCCGTCATCATGTACCCGGCGGAGATACGGGCCCCGAAGGCAGCCTCGGCGCGCTCGCGCAGCGGCGCGGAGAGCACTTCGCCGCCGACGGCGAGGTGTTCGAGGCCGAAGTCGGTGGCCCGCCAGCCGTCGCGCTCGGCGGTCTGGACGAGGGCGGCGAGGTAGGAGGCGGACACGTTGAGGTGCGTGATCTGCGGGGCCTTCCCCGGCAGGTTGAGCGGCGCCGCGAGACGGTCGAGCGCGAGGGCCGGGTCCACGGTGCCGATCTGCACGAAGGCCGCGCCGACACGGGTCACCGACTCCTCGGTGCTCAGCAGCGGCAGCGTGGCCCGCGAGCAGCCGCCGTACGCCATCGTGTGGTGCGGGCGCAGCCCGACGCCGAGCACGGCGGACACCGTGCTGAGCGCCACCACGACCTCGGTCTCGGCCCGCGAGTACCACACGGCGGTGGGCGTGCCGCTCGTGCCCGTCGTGAGCGCCATCAGCGCGGGACGGGCGGCGGCGGAGACGAAGGCGGCGGGAAGGGCGCGCAGCGCCGACTTCTCCGTGACGGGCACGTTCTCCCACGTCTCGGGGGTCAACGTCTCGGGATCGAGGCCGTGTTCGGCGAAGAGGCGCTGGTAGTACGCGGTGTGCCGGGCCGCCGCGCGGGCGGTGGCCCGCAGGCCCCGTACCGCGACCGTGCGGCGGATCTCGGGGTCCGCCTGCCCGGCCTGGCCCGGCAGCAGGGCCGAGTCCTCGCCCGGCTCGCCGAACTCGGCGAGTGTCGCGACGAGATCGCGGGCGATGCGCTCCAAGTCCCGCGGCCGGATGGGCCGGTTGCGCAGGATGGCGGAGGTGTAGCGGAGCTGGCTGAACGCGGTGCCGAACACGGAGTCTCCCTGAAAGCCTGGACCGGGTCTGCGTCCCGGTCCAGGCCGGGCCTCGGTCCGGTCAGGCCATGCTGGCGAACATCGCGGCGGCGAGGGTGCTGTAGGCGTACTTGATGTAGTGCTTGACCATGGTGGTTCTCCCTTGCTCGGGCCGTCGTCGAGGACGGCAGGGGCTACCTGTGACGCGTCGGCACACCCGCTTCCCGTGGGGACCCAAGGTCCGGCGCGCGCTCAGATTAAGGGAGTTGGGGGCGCGGCGACATAGGGCAGCGCACTTTCCCCACCCGTACGCGACGGCAGGTCCGCCCCACCCGCCACATGCTTCCCACAGACCCCACCCGCACCACCACTTCCCGTCCGGCGGCCCGCTTCCGCTCCCCCGCACACGGCACAGCGATGTGCCCAACGGGGCCGCTCTCGCTACCCGTTGGGCACACCGCCGAGGAACGGGAGTCAGTGGCTCCCGTGCAGACGCATCCGCCGGCGACCGTGGTGGCCGGAGGTCTGGAGGGGTTGCGGGGCCTGTTGTCCGGAGCCCTCCGAGTTCGCCGGGCCGGCGGAGGCGCCGGTGCCTCCGGTACGGTGCTCGGCGTCGAGCTGACGCCGCAGCCGGTCTCGTTCACCGACCGCCTCGCCGCCCTCCTTGCGCTGCACCGAGTGCCGGTGGTGGAGGCCGAGCCCCTCACGCATCAGCCACATCCCCAGTGCGAAGACCAGCGCGAGGCCGAGACCGCCCGCGAAAGCCCCCAGGGTACTGATGGTGAACGGATCGCTCCCGAAGAGGGACACCGTGTACTCGGGCCCTCCCGACGTGTTGAACGCGATCAGCAGGGCGGTGAACGCCGCTGCCGCCGCTGCCAGCAGAAGGCCGATGACCATCATGGGCAGCACCTCTTCACTGCGCGTCTCGCCGCGCATCGTCGCCCGTCCGGACCCTTTGCCGCCCGGACACTTCAGGGCCACCTTCCACACTCCTCCCCCTCCCGCAAGCTCGCATCCCGAGAGAGCGACGGACCGGGCGACGGCGCCCGCACACCCGTAAAGCGCCGCCGCGCGGGCCGGAGGACGGAAGGGGCTGCCGCGGATACCTGAGAGGAACGGCCCGGCGCCCCTGGGAGCGGCGGCTCCGGGTCCCCGGAAGAGGCGGCTGCGCGGCCTCAGAGCGGACGCCCGGCCCCCCACCGCCTCATTCCCCGGCACCCGGGGGGCGGGCCCCACCGCCACCTCACCCCTCCCCCGGCTCCTCCCCCCGCGCACGGGCCAGGTCGCCCTGCACCTGCCGCTCCGCCCGCTCCCATTCCCGCGTGCTCGGTGGCCGCAGCAGGAGCGCCGCCGGTACCCACAGCCCGAGCGCCACCAGGCCGGTCCACAGCACCCTTCCCGCGGGTTCGCTCAGGCCGAGGCCGACGAAGACGAGGGCCCCGAGCACTGAGAGACCGGCCGCGAGCCACCTGAGCCGGGGCGTGTCCCGCGTGGGGTCCATGCCTGCCTCGTAGCGCTGTCGCAGGGCCCCACGCACGCCACGGCGCCGCTCCCTGAACCCCGCCGCGACCCACCAGGCAAGGCCGATGAGGGCCGCGTAGAAGGCGATGTTGAGCACCCAGTCCTTGCCGTCCTCACCGGTGTAGTGCGTGAAGTGCCCGAGCGCTCTCGACTCGACGTGCGTGTGCGCCGCATACGCCGTCCCCGCCGCCGTCGTCCATGTTCCCGCCATCCCGGCCCCCGCCCCGACGTCATCCGGACGTTCCGGGTGCCCCCCTGCCCGGCGATCACGCCTTCCGCGCCCGGGGAGGGCGTGCCCCGCCGCTGTACGCCCCGCGAAACGCGAAAGGGCCCGTACGACCGAAGTCGTACGGGCCCTCTCAGGTCCGAGTCGCCCGCCCCCCGCAGGGGACACGCCTCAGATCACCGCCCGGAACACGTCCCGGGCATCAACTCACTTGTTGATCTTGGTGACCTGGCCGGCGCCGACGGTCCGGCCACCCTCACGGATGGCGAACTTGAGGCCCTCTTCCATGGCGACGGGCTGGATGAGCTCGACGCTCATCTCGGTGTTGTCGCCCGGCATGACCATCTCGGTGCCCTCGGGGAGGGTCACGACGCCGGTCACGTCCGTGGTGCGGAAGTAGAACTGCGGACGGTAGTTGTTGAAGAAGGGGGTGTGACGGCCACCCTCGTCCTTCGACAGGATGTACGCCTGCGCCTCGAAGGAGGTGTGCGGCGTGACCGAGCCCGGCTTGATGATGACCTGGCCGCGCTCGACGTCCTCGCGCTTGATGCCGCGGAGGAGCAGACCGACGTTCTCGCCCGCCTGGCCCTCGTCGAGCAGCTTGCGGAACATCTCGATGCCGGTGACCGTGGTGGTCGCCTTCTCCTGCTTGATGCCGATGATGTCGACGGTCTCGTTGACCTTCAGGACACCACGCTCGATACGGCCGGTGACGACCGTACCGCGACCGGTGATCGTGAAGACGTCCTCGATCGGCATGAGGAACGGCTTGTCGACGTCACGCTCGGGCTCGGGGATGGACTCGTCCACGGCCTTCATGAGGTCGAGAACGGACTTGCCCCACTCGGCGTCGCCCTCGAGCGCCTTGAGCGCCGAGACCTTGACGACCGGGAGGTCGTCGCCCGGGAACTCGTACTCGGAGAGCAGCTCGCGGACCTCGAGCTCGACGAGCTCCAGGATCTCCTCGTCGTCCACCATGTCGGCCTTGTTGAGGGCGACAACGATGTAGGGGACGCCGACCTGGCGGGCCAGGAGGACGTGCTCCTTCGTCTGCGGCATCGGACCGTCGGTCGCGGCGACCACGAGGATCGCGCCGTCCATCTGGGCGGCACCGGTGATCATGTTCTTGATGTAGTCCGCGTGACCAGGGCAGTCGACGTGCGCGTAGTGGCGCGTCTCGGTCTGGTACTCGACGTGCGCGATGGAGATGGTGATACCGCGCTGGCGCTCCTCAGGAGCCTTGTCGATCTGGTCGAAGGCCGAGGCCTCGTTCAGGTCCGGGTACGCGTCGTGCAGCACCTTGGTAATGGCGGCCGTGAGGGTCGTCTTACCGTGGTCGATGTGACCGATGGTGCCGATGTTGACGTGCGGCTTAGTCCGCTCGAACTTCGCCTTCGCCACTGGGTTCCTCCTGTGGAGTGGTTCTGTACGCCTTGCTTCATCGGCGCCAGGGATGATCTTTGCTGGGGTGCCGGGTCCCCCGGGGGCGTCCCCACTGGTGAGCGGGGGCGCCCCGTACGGGGGTCCGGTGTCAAGCCTACGGCGTGAACTCGGGTGAGTTACTCGCCCTTGGCCTTCGCGATGATCTCCTCGGCGACGTTCCGCGGAACCTCGGCGTAGGAGTCGAACTGCATCGAGTAGCTTGCGCGACCCGAGGTCTTGCTGCGGAGGTCGCCGACGTAGCCGAACATCTCCGACAGCGGCACCAGGCCCGTGACGAGCTTGGCGGCCGAGCGGTCCTCCATGGACTGGATCTGACCGCGCCGGGAGTTGATGTCGCCGATGACGTCGCCCATGTAGTCCTCGGGCGTCGTCACCTCGACCTTCATCATCGGCTCCAGCAGGGCCGGGCTGGCCTTGCGGGCGGCCTCCTTGAAGGCCATCGAACCGGCGATCTTGAACGCCATCTCCGAGGAGTCGACGTCGTGGTAGGCACCGTCGAGCAGGATGACCCGGACACCCGTGAGCGGGTAGCCGGCGAGCACGCCGAACTCCATGGCCTCCTGCGCGCCCGCGTCCACCGAGGGGATGTACTCCCTGGGGATACGGCCACCGGTGACCTTGTTGACGAACTCGTAGCCGTCGCCCTCCAGCGGCTCCAGCGCGATCTGCACCTTCGCGAACTGGCCGGAACCACCGGTCTGCTTCTTGTGCGTGTAGTCGAGGCGCTCGACGGGCTTGCGCAGGGTCTCGCGGTACGCGACCTGCGGCTTGCCGACGTTGGCCTCCACGCGGAACTCGCGCCGCATGCGGTCGACGAGCACGTCCAGGTGGAGCTCGCCCATACCGGCGATGATCGTCTGGCCGGTCTCCTCGTCGGTCTTGACGCGGAAGGACGGGTCCTCCTCGGCCAGGCGCTGGATCGCGATGCCCAGCTTCTCCTGGTCGCCCTTGGACTTCGGCTCGATGGCGACCTCGATGACCGGGGCCGGGAAGTCCATCGACTCCAGGATCACCGGGTTCGCCGGGTCGCAGAGGGTCTCACCGGTGGTGGTCTGCTTGAGACCCATGACGGCGACGATGTCACCGGCACCCACCGACTCGATCTCCTCACGCTTGTTGGCGTGCATCCGGTAGATCTTGCCGATGCGCTCCTTCTTGCCCTTCACCGAGTTCTGAACCGAAGAACCCGACTCCAGACGACCGGAGTACACGCGGACGAAGGTCAGCTTCCCGAGGTGCGGGTCGCTGGCGATCTTGAACGCGAGCGCGGCGAGCGGCTCCTCCTCGGAGGGACGACGCTTCACGACCTCCTCGGGGTTGTTGACCGCCTGGCCCTCGATCGCCTCGATGTCGAGCGGCGAGGGGAGGTAGCGGACAACAGCGTCGAGCAGGGGCTGCACGCCCTTGTTCTTGAACGCGGTGCCACAGAAGACGGGGGTGACGGTGGTGCCGTCGCCCTTGCCCGAGGCGATGGTGATACGGCGGATCGCCGCGTACAGCTGCTCCTCGGTGGGCTCGGTGCCCTCCAGGTACAGCTCCATCATCTCTTCGTCGTTCTCGGCGACGCCCTCGACGAGCTTCGCGCGCCACTCGGCGGCGGTCTCGGTGTGGCTCGCCGGGATGTCGACGACGTCGTACGCCTCGCCGAGCTTGGTGTCGGCGGACCAGACGAGCGCCTTCATGCGGACGAGGTCGACGACACCCTGGAAGTCGGCCTCGGCCCCGATGGGCAGCTGCATGACGAGCGGGGTCGCACCGAGGCGGTCGATGATCATGTCGACACAACGGTGGAACTCGGCGCCGGTGCGGTCGAGCTTGTTGACGAAGCAGATACGCGGCACGCCGTAGCGGTCCGCCTGACGCCACACGGTCTCGGACTGCGGCTCGACGCCGGCGACACCGTCGAACACCGTGACGGCACCGTCGAGGACGCGCAGCGAGCGCTCCACCTCGACGGTGAAGTCGACGTGGCCCGGGGTGTCGATGATGTTGATGGTGTGGTCGATGTCGTTCAGCGGCCAGTGACAGGTGGTGGCAGCAGAGGTGATCGTGATGCCACGCTCCTGCTCCTGCTCCATCCAGTCCATGGTCGCGGCGCCGTCGTGAACTTCACCGATCTTGTACGAAACACCGGTGTAGTACAGGATCCGCTCGGTCGTCGTCGTCTTGCCCGCGTCGATGTGGGCCATGATCCCGATGTTGCGGACCCGGCCCAGGTCAAGCGAAGTGGTAGCCATAAGGCTTCAGTCTTCTCTCGGTCTCGATGGGGTCTGCGACTACCAGCGGTAGTGCGCGAAGGCCTTGTTGGACTCGGCCATCTTGTGCGTGTCCTCGCGCTTCTTCACAGCGGCACCCAGGCCGTTGGACGCGTCGAGAAGCTCGTTCGTGAGGCGCTCGGTCATGGTCTTCTCGCGACGGGCGCGGGAGTACCCGACGAGCCAGCGCAGGGCGAGCGTGTTCGCACGACCCGGCTTGACCTCGATCGGCACCTGGTAGGTCGCACCGCCGACGCGGCGGGACTTGACCTCCAGGGTCGGCTTGATGTTCTCCAGCGCGCGCTTCAGCGTGACGACCGGGTCGGCGTTGGTCTTCTCGCGAAGACCCTCCATGGCGCCGTACACGATCCGCTCGGCGGTGGAGCGCTTGCCGTTGAGCAGCACCTTGTTGATGAGGGAGGTCACCAGGGGGGAGCCGTAAACCGGGTCGATGATGACCGGGCGCTTCGGGGCGGGGCCCTTACGAGGCATTCTTACTTCTCCTTCTTGGCGCCGTAGCGGCTGCGGGCCTGCTTGCGGTTCTTGACACCCTGGGTGTCGAGCGAGCCTCGGATGATCTTGTAGCGAACACCCGGCAGGTCCTTCACACGGCCACCACGCACGAGCACGATGGAGTGCTCCTGCAGGTTGTGTCCCTCACCCGGGATGTAGGCCGTGACCTCGATGCCGGAGGTCAGACGCACACGCGCGACCTTCCGCAGGGCCGAGTTCGGCTTCTTCGGGGTGGTCGTGAACACACGCGTGCAGACGCCGCGGCGCTGGGGCGAGCCGTCCAGTGCGGGCGTCTTGTTCTTCTCGACCTTGTCCTGCCTGCCCTTGCGGACAAGCTGCTGGATCGTAGGCACTACTACTCCGGTTTCTGTGTGCCGAATGGTAAAGCTAACCTGGAACACCCCCGACCCACGCGGTCGGGTGTGTCGGAACCGGGACTCCGTCGCGAGGCGTGACGCATCGCGCGGAAGGAGCGGATCAGGCGGCCTTTATCGGGTTCCTTGTGTGCGGTGTGTAAGCACGCACACGGACCCGGGCACACCCCAGGCACGAGGTCAGAGCGTACCTACCGTATGGACCTGGGTCAAAACAAATGCGTGGGAGGGGGTCTCAGCGGTTGACCGACTGGATCTCCCGCACCTGGACATCCTGCGGCTGCCCGTACGTGCCGTCCGGCAGATCACCGCCGGCACCGCCCGTCCCCGTCCAGGCCGTGTCCCAGGTCACAGCGGTCTGGAGGCGGTACGCGGCGTCCCCGGACGACTTCAGGTACGTGACCCCGCACGGGGGCGTACGGTCCGCCTTGCCCGCCGCGAACGGCTCCCCGATCGCCCCGCCCCCGCCCACCGGGCACGTGCCGCCCGCAGGCAGCGTGCGCGCGTCCGCCGTACCGGGCTGGATCGCCAGCCGCACCGGCTTCGCCGTCGTCGTCGCCGACATCGCGAACCCGCCGACCGCGAGGGTCGCCGTCACGGAGACGGGTTCGAGCTGCGAGCTGTCCAGCCACACCCACGTCGGCAGGTTCACCTTGCTCGCCCCCGCCGGAGCGAGCTTCGCCTTCAGGCTCGGCACCTTCATCCGCTCGTACGCGAGCCCGGCGAGGATCTCGGGCGAAATGGCATGCGGAACGTCGGGAGGCTCCGCGTTGTCCGCCCAGAACGGAGGCCGGTCGCACTCCATCATCTCGGCGAGCGAGGCGTCGTCACGGTACTGGGCGGTCCAGTACATGCCCTTGCCCTTGTCGTCCTCGTGGTAATGATCCTTGGCGTAGCCTTCGTTCTCGTCCGAGATGTCCCGCACGATGTCGGAGGCCCCAGGATCGTGCACGGCCGTGTAATACAACCCCTGCCGAGCCTTCCGGAACTCCTCGGGATCGTACTCAGGCGCATACCAACACCCGGGCGGCTCCCAATCAGCAACGGCAACGGACCCAGTACCCTGCCCGCCAGACCCTCCGCCGCTCTGACTAAAGGTGATCCGCACGGTAGAGCTGATCTGGTGCTTGCCGGAGTCGGAGTTGCCCTCCTGATGGGTTGATGCGTCCGTCCCCAGCCCCGGCTCTCCTTGCCCCGCGGTGGCAGAGCCCGCCGTAGCGAACACGAGTCCGCTCGCCACCACTATCGCGCCAACTCCCGCGAGAGGACGTCGCTTCCCCTTGATCCGCATCCCTGCTCCCCGTGTTCATCACTTCACTGGCATTGCTGAGCACCGACATCGGAGCGGAGTTCTTTAACCACCCAGCGCTCCTCTTTCCCAACCGCAGTCATCCCCAGCTCGAAGAGGATGTGATCGTCCGCGCTGGGTGTGGTCAGCATCGGCTTACCAGCCTTCAAGTCTTTCGTGTAGAAGTGCGTATCGTCTGCGCAGTAGGTCACGACCGCTGTACTGCCCTTGTGGACAATCTCGACGTTCGGCCGCGTGAGGCGCTCTGTACCGCTGACCGAGTACTTCTTCGCCACGTGATCTCGCACGTTCTTCTCAGCAATCCGTCGTGCGTTCCCGCCCGGGTACGTGTACGACAGATAGGCCGGGTCACGGGAGTCTTGCTGCGCGATGGCGCGATAAAAGGCGACGGTGAAGTCACGTGCGTCCCGCAGGACAGCGGCCTCCTCTGCCCCGGACGGCTCGTCCCAATCCGTGACGATCTTGACGTCCTTCGGCAAGCTCAGGTCCGGTCCGTCCTTCTCCCCCGCCGCCTCCGACGCAGTCGGACTCGGCTTTGCGGGCGCCGTCGTCTCCGTCCCCGCGATCTTCCCCTCATCCGCCTTGTCCGACTTCTCGTCGTCACCCCCGCACCCGGCCACCAGAACAGAAGCCACCACAAGGGCGACACAAGCGGTCAAGGTGCGCTGACGCTTCACAGTCAAACTCCAAAAGGCGGGAACACATCCAGACGTACGACGAACTTAGTCAGGCACCGACCGGCTTCGCCACCACTTAGGGCCCAACTACACGCATTCCGCACGCGCTTGACATCCGTCACACTCCCAACGCCTCAGCCCCGCCCCAGGCACTGCGCCGATCGGGTGCCCCCTGTCGCCCCCGCGCGGGAAAGCGCACCATGGGAAGCCGGACGAGTCCCCGGGGGGAACGCCATGCCCTACGACCCCGACCCCACCCCGTCCCCGCGCCCCGACGACGCGCACGACGCGCGCGGCAAGCACGACGCACACGGCCCGGACACCCCCGCCAAAAAGGAACCCCCGCCCCTGAGCTGGCCCCGCGCCCTCACCCACGGCCTCACCAGCGCCTTCGTCCTCGTCCTCGTCCTCACGCTCTTCATGAGCCTGCTCGGCGAAGTCCCCTTCGCCCTCGTCTTCTTCGCCGGCCTCGTCCTCCCCCCGGCCCTCACAGCCCACCACTACGCCCGGCGCCCCCTCCCCCCGTCCCGCCCCCGGGGAACCCGCACCGCCCCCGAAGTCCTCGACTACGCGCGGGCGATCCAGTCCCTCGACTACCAACCGGGCCCCGGCTCCACGGAGGACGACCTCGCGGACTACCAACTCGCGCTGGACGTCTACGACAAGAGCCGCACCGCGGACAGCGAGGACCTCGACGCCGTGCTCGCCGAGGGCTGGTCCGCGCTGACCCGCCTGCATACCCCCAACGCCGAGTGGAACCACGGCGAGGGCGACGCCGTGCTGCGGCTGCCGCGCCCCGAGCCCGGCACCATGGCCGTCCTCGCCCTCACGAGCCCGGCGCTCGGCCTCGTGCGCGTACGGACCCGGGGCGGACGCGGGCCCTGGGCACGGCTGTACGAGGCCGGGGGCCCCGTCTGCGCCCGCCTTCCGCTCCCGGCCCGGGAGGAGGACTCCGTACAGCTCGAACTCCGTCTCGAAGGCGCCTGGCGCCTCGCCGTGCTCGGCGCGCACGTCATCCGACGCCTCACCCCCGAGGCCCCCCGCCTGAACGGCTGGGGCGGCGACGTCCTCGCCCTGGAGACGCCCGCGTCGGAGCGCCTCGCCTTCCACCACACCGGCCCTGGCCCGTACCAGCTCCGCCGCCTCACCCCCACCCTGCGCCCCGCCGAGGTCCTCGCCGAGGGCATGGGCGAGGCCCGCCTCACCCTCCCCGCCCCCACCGGCTTCCTCCAGATCCAGACCCGCTCCGGCTGGACGCTCGACGGCGGGGAGGGCACCGCCCCCGGACCGCCGCCGCGTTGAGCGCGGGGCGCACACGCTCAGCGCGCCCCGCCGCACCCCGGATCAGCCCCGCCACCAGCCCCCGCACACGCAGAACGGGCCGCCCCGCCCCCGCACCGGCCGCCCCGCCTCCGCACACGCCGAACCGGCCGCCCCCACACACGCCGAACGGCCGCCCCGCACCCCCCGAAGGGAGCGCGAGACGGCCGTTGGTCACACCAACCGACGGGGCTTACTGGTTGTAGGGCCCGTAGTCGTAGTCCTCCAGCGGGACGGCCTGGCCGGACCCCGTGCCGAAGGGCGAGTAGTCGATGTCGTCGTAGCCGACGGCCGAGTACATCGCGGCCTTGGCCTCCTCGGTCGGCTCGACCCGGATGTTGCGGTAGCGGGAGAGACCCGTACCGGCCGGGATGAGCTTACCGATGATGACGTTCTCCTTGAGGCCGATCAGGGAGTCCGACTTGGCGTTGATCGCCGCGTCGGTGAGGACCCTGGTCGTCTCCTGGAAGGACGCCGCCGACAGCCACGACTCGGTCGCGAGCGAGGCCTTGGTGATACCCATGAGCTGCGGACGGCCGGAGGCGGGGTGACCGCCCTCGGTGACGACCCGCCGGTTCTCCGTCTCGAACTTCGAGCGCTCGACCAGCTCACCGGGCAGCAGCTCGGCGTCACCCGACTCGATGATCGTCACACGGCGCAGCATCTGCCGGATGATGATCTCGATGTGCTTGTCGTGGATCGACACACCCTGCGAGTTGTAGACCTTCTGGACCTCGCCCACGAGGTGCACCTGCACCGCGCGCTGACCGAGGATGCGGAGCACGTCGTGCGGGTTGGTGGCACCCACGGTGAGCTTCTGGCCCACCTCGACGTGGTCGCCCTCGGCGACCTCCAGACGGGCGCGCTTGGAGATCGGGTAAGGAGTCTCCTCGCTGCCGTCGTCCGGGGTGACGACGATCTTCTTGGTCTTCTCGGTCTCCTCGATGCGGACCCGGCCCGCGGCCTCGGAGATCGGGGCGACACCCTTCGGGGTACGCGCCTCGAAGAGCTCGACGACACGCGGCAGACCCTGCGTGATGTCGTCACCGGCCACACCACCGGTGTGGAAGGTACGCATCGTGAGCTGGGTGCCCGGCTCACCGATGGACTGGGCGGCGATGATGCCGACCGCCTCACCGATGTCGACGAGCTTGCCGGTGGCGAGCGAACGCCCGTAGCACATCGCGCAGGTGCCGACGGCGGACTCGCAGGTCAGGACCGAACGGGTCTTGACCTCCTCGATGCCGTGGCGGACCAGCTCGTCGATGAGCACGTCACCGAGGTCGGTACCGGCCGGGGCCAGTACGACGTCCCCGACGACGACGTCCTCGGCGAGGCAGCGCGCGTACACGCTGGTCTCGACGTCCTCCGTCTTGCGCAGGACGTTGTCCGACCCGCGCTCGGCGATCTTGAGGCGCAGACCGCGGTCGGTGCCGCAGTCCTCCTCGCGGATGATGACGTCCTGCGAGACGTCGACGAGTCGACGCGTGAGGTAGCCGGAGTCGGCGGTACGCAGGGCGGTGTCGGCGAGACCCTTACGGGCACCGTGTGTGGAGATGAAGTACTCCAGCACGGACAGGCCCTCGCGGAAGGACGCCTTGATGGGACGGGGAATCGTCTCGTTCTTGGCGTTCGACACCAGACCACGCATACCGGCGATCTGACGGAGCTGCATCATGTTCCCTCGGGCGCCCGAGTTCACCATCATGGCGATCGGGTTCGTCTTCGGGAAGTTCTCGTTCATCGCCTCGGCGACCTCGTTGGTCGCGCGGGTCCAGATCCGGATCAGCTCACCGGTGCGCTCGTCCTTGGTGATGAGACCGCGCTCGTACTGCTTCTGGACCTTCTCGTCCTCGGCCTCGTACTGGGCGACGATGCCCTTCTTCGCCTCGGGGACGACGACGTCCGAGATGGCGACGGTGACACCGGAACGGGTCGCCCAGAAGAAGCCGGACGCCTTGAGGTTGTCCAGCGTCGCGGCGACGATCACCTTGGGGTAGCGCTCGGCGAGGTCGTTGACGATCTCCGAGAGCTGCTTCTTGCCGACCGAGTAGTCGACGAAGGGGTAGTCCTCGGGCAGCAGCTCGTTGAAGAGCGCCCGGCCCAGCGTCGTACGCAGCCGGAAGGAGTCACCCGGCTGGTACTCCGGCGAACCGAAGTCGTCCTCGCCCTCGGCGGGCTCCGGCGGGGTCCAGCCGCGCGGCGGCATGGTGCCGACCGGGAAGCGGATGTCCACCTTCGCCTGGAGCGAGAGCTCCCCGGCGTCGAAGGCCATGATCGCCTCGGCGGTCGAGCCGAAGGACCGGCCCTCACCGATGACCTTGCGCTCCTCCTCGTCCGTCGTGAGGAAGAAGAGGCCGAGCACCATGTCCTGGGTCGGCATGGTGACCGGACGGCCGTCGGCCGGCTTGAGGATGTTGTTCGAGGACAGCATCAGGATGCGGGCCTCGGCCTGCGCCTCCGCGGAGAGCGGCAGGTGCACGGCCATCTGGTCACCGTCGAAGTCCGCGTTGAAGGCGGTGCAGACGAGCGGGTGGATCTGGATGGCCTTGCCCTCGACGAGCTGCGGCTCGAAGGCCTGGATGCCCAGGCGGTGCAGGGTCGGGGCACGGTTGAGCAGCACCGGGTGCTCGGCGATGACCTCTTCGAGGACGTCGTAGACCACGGTGCGACCGCGCTCGACCATGCGCTTGGCCGACTTGATGTTCTGCGCGTGGTTCAGGTCCACCAGGCGCTTCATCACGAACGGCTTGAACAGCTCCAGCGCCATCGCCTTCGGCAGACCGCACTGGTGCAGCTTGAGCTGCGGACCGACGACGATCACGGAACGCGCGGAGTAGTCCACGCGCTTGCCGAGGAGGTTCTGGCGGAAGCGGCCCTGCTTGCCCTTGAGCATGTCGGAGAGCGACTTCAGCGGACGGTTGCCGGGGCCCGTGACCGGGCGACCGCGACGGCCGTTGTCGAAGAGCGCGTCGACGGCCTCCTGGAGCATGCGCTTCTCGTTGTTCACGATGATCTCGGGCGCGCCGAGGTCGAGAAGCCGCTTCAGGCGGTTGTTGCGGTTGATGACGCGGCGGTACAGGTCGTTGAGGTCGGAGGTCGCGAAGCGGCCACCGTCGAGCTGCACCATCGGACGCAGGTCCGGCGGGATGACCGGGACGCAGTCCAGGACCATGCCCTTGGGGCTGTTGGCGGTCTGGAGGAAGGGCGAGACGACCTTGAGCCGCTTGAGGGCGCGGGTCTTCTTCTGGCCCTTGCCGGTGCGGATGATCTCGCGGAGGCGCTCGGCCTCCTCCTCCAGGTCGAAGGACTCCAGGCGCTTCTGGAGCGCGGCGGCGCCCATCGAGCCGTCGAAGTACGTGCCGAAGCGGTCGCGCAGCTCGCGGTAGAGCAGCTCGTCGCCCTCCAGGTCCTGGACCTTGAGGTTCTTGAAGCGGCTCCACACCTCGTCGAGGCGGTCGATCTCGCGCTGGGCGCGGTCACGGAGCTGCTTCATCTCGCGCTCGGCACCCTCGCGCACCTTGCGGCGCGCGTCGGCCTTGGCGCCCTCGGCCTCCAGCTCGGCGAGGTCGTTCTCCAGCTTCTTGGCGCGGTTCTCCAGGTCGGAGTCGCGCCGGTTCTCGACCTGCTGGCGCTCGACCTGCACCTGCGCCTCGAGCGAGGGCAGGTCGCGGGTACGGCGCTCCTCGTCCACGTACGTGATCATGTACGCGGCGAAGTAGATGACCTTCTCCAGGTCCTTCGGCGCCAGGTCGAGCAGGTACCCGAGGCGCGAGGGCACGCCCTTGAAGTACCAGATGTGCGTGACGGGAGCGGCGAGCTCGATGTGGCCCATGCGCTCGCGGCGCACCTTGGCGCGAGTGACCTCGACGCCGCAGCGCTCACAGATGATGCCCTTGAAGCGGACACGCTTGTACTTGCCGCAGTAGCACTCCCAGTCCCGGGTGGGGCCGAAGATCTTCTCGCAGAAGAGCCCGTCCTTTTCCGGCTTGAGGGTGCGGTAGTTGATGGTCTCCGGCTTCTTGACCTCGCCGTGCGACCAGGTCCGGATGTCGTCCGCGGTGGCAAGGCCGATCCGCAGCTCGTCGAAGAAGTTGACGTCGAGCACTATGCGTCAATCCCTCTCAGGGTTGTGTCAAAGGTGGTCTGTACGGGGTCCTGCGCCCCGGTCGTACGGGGCTGGGGTCACCACCCGGCCCGCCGGCCACGCCCCCTCGGGGGCGGAGCGGCCGGCGGGACCGGGTGGGCCCGTCAGACCTCTTCGACGCTGCTCGGCTCGCGCCGGGACAGGTCGATACCGAGCTCTTCGGCGGCACGGAAGACGTCCTCGTCCGTGTCACGCATCTCGATGGACATGCCGTCCGAGGACAGCACCTCCACGTTCAGGCAGAGCGACTGCATTTCCTTGATGAGCACCTTGAAGGACTCGGGAATGCCGGGCTCGGGGATGTTCTCGCCCTTGACGATGGCCTCGTAGACCTTCACGCGGCCGGTCACGTCGTCGGACTTGATCGTCAGGAGCTCCTGGAGGGCGTAGGCGGCGCCGTACGCTTCCAGCGCCCACACCTCCATCTCACCGAAGCGCTGGCCACCGAACTGCGCCTTACCACCCAGCGGCTGCTGCGTGATCATCGAGTACGGGCCGGTCGAGCGCGCGTGGAGCTTGTCGTCCACGAGGTGGTGGAGCTTGAGGATGTACATGTACCCGAGCGAGATCGGGTCCGGGAACGGCTCGCCGGAGCGGCCGTCGAAGAGCCGGGCCTTGCCGGACGGCAGCACCATGCGGTCACCGTCCCGGTTGGGGATGGTGTGCTGGAGCAGACCGGTCAGCTCGTCCTCGCGGGCGCCGTCGAAGACGGGGGTCGCGACGTTGGTGCCGGGGGCGACCTGGTCGGCGCTGATCGCCTGGAGGCGCTGCGCCCAGTCCTCGGGCACCTGCGAGACGTCCCAGCCCTGGCTGGCGAGCCAGCCGAGGTGGATCTCCATGACCTGGCCCGGGTTCATGCGCGAGGGCACGCCCAGCGGGTTCAGGATGATGTCGACCGGGGTGCCGTCCTCCAGGAACGGCATGTCCTCGATCGGCAGGATCTTGGAGATGACGCCCTTGTTGCCGTGACGGCCCGCGAGCTTGTCACCGTCGGTGATCTTGCGCTTCTGGGCGACGTAGACGCGGACCAGCTGGTTCACGCCCGGGGGAAGCTCGTCGCCCTCCTCGCGGTCGAAGACGCGGACGCCGATGACCTTGCCGATCTCGCCGTGCGGGACCTTGAGCGAGGTGTCACGGACCTCACGGGCCTTCTCGCCGAAGATCGCGCGCAGCAGGCGCTCCTCGGGGGTCAGCTCGGTCTCGCCCTTGGGCGTGACCTTGCCGACGAGGATGTCACCGGCGATGACCTCGGCGCCGATGCGGATGATGCCGCGCTCGTCGAGGTCGGCGAGGACCTCCTCGGAGACGTTCGGGATGTCCCGGGTGATCTCCTCGGGGCCGAGCTTGGTGTCACGGGCGTCGACCTCGTGCTCCTCGATGTGGATCGAGGAGAGGACGTCGTCCTGCACGAGGCGCTGCGACAGGATGATCGCGTCCTCGTAGTTGTGACCCTCCCACGGCATGAAGGCGACAAGAAGGTTCTTGCCGAGCGCCATCTCGCCGTTCTCGGTCGCGGGACCGTCCGCGAGGACCTGGCCGACGATGACCCGGTCGTTCTCGTTGACGATGACCTTCTGGTTGACCGAGGTGCCCTGGTTGGAGCGCGAGAACTTCGCGAGGCGGTACGTGGTGTACGTGCCGTCGTCGTTCGCGGTCGTGATGTAGTCCGCGGAGACCTCCTGGACCACACCGTCCTTGTCGGCCTTGAGCACGTCGCCGGCGTCGGTCGCGGAGCGGTACTCCATGCCGGTGCCGACGATGGGCGCCTCGGACTTGATCAGCGGCACCGCCTGGCGCATCATGTTCGCGCCCATGAGGGCACGGTTGGCGTCGTCGTGCTCCAGGAAGGGGATCATCGCGGTCGCGACGGACACCATCTGGCGCGGCGAGACATCCATGTAGTCGACGTCGTCCCCGGGGACGTAGTCGACCTCGCCGCCGCGGCGGCGCACCAGGACGCGGGCCTCCTCGAAGTGGAGGTCGTCCGTGAGCGGCGCGTTCGCCTGGGCGATGACGAAGCGGTCCTCCTCGTCGGCCGTCAGGTAGTCGACGTCGTCGGTGACGACACCGTCGACGACCTTGCGGTACGGGGTCTCGACGAAGCCGAAGGCGTTGACGCGACCGTAGGAGGCGAGCGAGCCGATCAGGCCGATGTTCGGGCCTTCCGGGGTCTCGATCGGGCACATGCGTCCGTAGTGGGACGGGTGCACGTCGCGGACCTCGAAGCCGGCCCGCTCACGGGAGAGACCACCCGGGCCGAGCGCGGACAGACGACGCTTGTGCGTCAGCCCGGACAGCGGGTTGTTCTGGTCCATGAACTGGGACAGCTGGCTGGTGCCGAAGAACTCCTTGATGGAGGCGACGACCGGCCGGATGTTGATGAGGGTCTGCGGGGTGATCGCCTCGACGTCCTGGGTCGTCATGCGCTCGCGCACGACGCGCTCCATACGGGCGAGACCCGTGCGGACCTGGTTCTGGATCAGCTCGCCGACGTTGCGCAGGCGGCGGTTGCCGAAGTGGTCGATGTCGTCGGTCTCGACGACGATCGTCTTGCCCTCGTCACCGACGGTCGCCTCGGTCTCGCCCGCGTGCAGCTGCACGAGGTACTTGATCGTGGCGAGGATGTCGTCGGTGGTGAGCACCCCGGCGTCCAGCGGCGCTTCCGAACCGAGCTTCTTGTTGACCTTGTAGCGGCCGACCTTCGCGAGGTCGTAGCGCTTCGGGTTGAAGTAGAGGTTCTCCAGAAGGTTCTGGGCGGCCTCACGGGTGGGCGGCTCGCCCGGACGCAGCTTGCGGTAGATGTCGAGGAGCGCGTCGTCCTGGCCCTGGGTGTGGTCCTTCTCCAGGGTGGCGCGCATCGACTCGTACTGGCCGAACTCCTCGAGGATCTGCTCGGTCGTCCAGCCGAGCGCCTTGAGCAGTACGGTCACCGACTGCTTGCGCTTGCGGTCGATGCGGACACCGACCATGTCGCGCTTGTCGATCTCCATCTCCAGCCAGGCACCCCGGGAGGGGATGATCTTGGCGGAGTAGATGTCCTTGTCGGAGGTCTTGTCGATCGAGGAATCGAAGTAGACGCCCGGCGAGCGGACCAGCTGGGAGACCACGACACGCTCGGTGCCGTTGATGACGAAGGTGCCCTTGTTGGTCATGAGCGGGAAGTCGCCCATGAAGACCGTCTGGGACTTGATCTCGCCGGTCTCGTTGTTGGTGAACTCGGCGGTGACGAAGAGCGGGGCGGCGTACGTGAAGTCGCGGTCCTTGCACTCGTCGATGGAGTTCTTCGGCGGCTCGAAGCGGTGGTCGCGGAACGTCAGCGACATCGACCCGGAGAAGTCCTCGATCGGGGAGATCTCCTCGAAGATCTCCTCCAGACCGGACTTGGTGGGGACGGACATGCCGCCCGCGAGGGCCGCCTCGACGCGGGACTTCCAGGCGTCGTTGCCGAGCAGCCAGTCGAAGCTCTCGGTCTGAAGGGCGAGCAGGTTGGGAACCTCGAGAGGCTCCCGGATCTTTGCGAAAGAAATGCGCAGCGGGGCGGTGCTGGCACCGTTGTTCGTTTGTGCGGTCGAGGCAGTGCGCGAGGCGGCCAAGAGGGGGTCCTTCCGAGGGCTCGGACTCACTACGCGCGTACCGGTCCCGGGCTGGACGCACCGAGTGAAAGCCCTGGTCAGGGCCTGTTTTTTCGTTCGGTGCTCGGCTCGGGGATGCCCCTGGTGACGGGCAGGAGGCAGCTAACAGGCAGCGCAAAGGGACAGTGTAGCCATATGGCCCACTGATGTCCAGTCCGGGTTTTCTCCCGGATGCGCGAGACTCTCGCTGATCACAACTCCTGCGCGTTCCGTGCGCCTGACGACGCACTCCGATACTGCCCTCTTCGCCACCGATCCATGCCTCGGATTGAGGATCGTTGTGACGACGCGCACTGAGAATTGCGCGCTGCGTGCCGTTCGTCAAGGCCCCCGCGCCCCACCGCTCGGCCGCCGTGCGGGCCCACAGGGGCCCAGGGCCCGGGGCCGGGCGCACAACGAAGATCACCCTACCCGCAGGGGCGGAACGCCCGCAGCACCCGCCACGGCAACGCCAAAGGGCGACCACCCGGTTGGGTGATCGCCCTTCGACCCCTCGGCGTTACACCCCAGGGTGAAAACGTCGTGGAACGGTTGCCACGGCCATCATCCGGCCGGGGCAGCCTTCGTACGTACGTGCCCGTGCGGGCCCCTCACGGGGCCGCGCGACGGACGCGTGCGAAAGGTCCTCGCGGACCTCGAATCACTTGACCTCGACGGAGGCGCCGGCGCCCTTGAGGGCATCGGCGGCCTTGTCGGCGGCGGCCTTGTCGACCTTCTCCAGGACGGGCTTCGGCGTGCCGTCCACGAGGTCCTTGGCCTCCTTGAGACCCAGCGAGGTCAGCTCACGCACGACCTTGATGACCTGGATCTTCTTGTCGCCGGCACCCGTGAGGATGACGTCGAACTCGTCCTGCTCCTCGGCGGCCTCGGCCGGGGCGGCGCCGCCACCCTGGACCGCGACGGCCGCGGGGGCGGCGGCGGTGACGTCGAACTTGTCCTCGAAGGCCTTCACGAACTCGGAGAGCTCGATGAGGGTCATTTCCTCGAACTGGGCGAGGAGGTCTTCCTGGCTGAGCTTCGCCATGATGGCGGTCCTTCCACTCTTCGGCTGGTGCCGGATGTACATGTCGGCGGGCGTACGTACGGCCCGCGTCGACCTCCGCCCGCTCAGCGGGCTCGGGTCAGAAAACGAGCCGAATTACTCGGCACCGCCCTGCTCGGCCTTCTTGGCACGAAGCGCCTCCGCGGTGCGGACGAACTTCGAGGGAAGCGCCTGGAAGAGCGCGGCAGCCTGCGACTGCTTGCCCTTCATGGCGCCCGCCAGCTTGGCCAGCAGAACCTCGCGGGACTCGAGGTCCGCAAGCTTCTTGATCTCGTCGGCGGAGAGCGCCTTGCCGTCGAGAACACCGCCCTTGATGACAAGCGCGGGGTTGTCCTTGGCGAAGTCACGGAGACCCTTCGCCGCCTCGACCGGGTCACCGGTGACGAAAGCGACGGCCGTCGAGCCCTTGAGGTGCTCGTCCAGCTCCGAGAACCCGGCCTCCTTGGCCGCGATCTTGGTCAGCGTGTTCTTCACCACACGGTACTGAGCGTTCTCGCCGAGAGAACGACGCAGCTGCTTGAGCTGCGCGACGGACAGACCCGTGTACGCGGTAACGACGGCAGCGTTGGAGTTACGGAGCTTCTCCGTGATCTCCTCAACGGCATCGACCTTGTCAGCGGTCGCCATGTGCCTCGGCCTCCTTCCGGGGTGATGAGCTTCGACTGACCTCGCGATCAGCCGCAGACGAGCCGTGGACCACCGGGGCGAAGGAGAGTGGAGAACAAGCGAAACGCCCCGGCGCAGGCGCACGGGGCGTGGCTCGACCGGACTGGACGTCCGGGAGCTGCGGTCCTCATTCGCACCTGCGCGGGTCGCTCGCGTATCTGCGAGTCCTTCGGCCTCCACGCCTTTCGGCACGGGGGCGACCAGCGGTCTTCGGCTACGGGAGTGAGAGTACGGGAGCGGGCCCGCCCGGAGCAAATCGCCCCCGGCGGGCCCGGCACCGCGCGACGGTCACTCGCCGCCGAGCGCGTCCTCGAGTTCCTTCATGTCGGCGTCACTCGGGCCGCCGTCCTTCGTGAGGTCGCCGATGCCCTGGAGCATCTTCATGAGGTCCATCGTCTGACCGGCGGGCGGGGCGGTCACCTTGAGCGCGCCCGTGAAGTCCGAGTACAGGGCCTTCGTGGTGACGGCTCCGTCCTTGGTGACCGCCTTGCTGTCCGCGCGGACGAGCAGGTCGTCGGCGCCGATCCACAGGTCCATGTCCTGCGACTTCAGGCCGGACTTCTTGAAGGTGTCCCGCAACTGCTTCTGCGTCTCGGCGTCCATGCCCTTGAACGTGCCCTCCGTGTTCAGCAGCGCGTCGCCCGCCACCGTGCCGCGGAAGTGCTTCGCCTCGACACCGCCGACCTTCTCGGTGCCGACGTACTTGACGCCCTTGGCGGCGCGGAGCATGTCGATCTGCATCGCGGGGCCCTGGTTGAAGGAGCCCATGAGCTGGTCGAACTGCTCCATGGCGTCCCCGGCACCGCCGGCCTTGGCCGCGGCGGCGAGGTCGATCTTCATCCAGCGCTTGCCGTCCATCTGGGCGGCGCCGTCCGTCCCCATGTCCATGTACATGACGTCGCCGTCCCACTTCATGGGGATCTCGGCGGGCATTCCGGCCTCGGCCTGACCGGTCTTCACGACCATGTCCATGGCCAGCGGGTCCCAGCCGAGCTTGCCCTTCGTGGCGGTCGCGCCGCCCACTCCGGCGGTCGCCGCCGGGGCCTTCGTCGTCATGTCGACGGTGACGGACTTGAAGGTGCTGACCTTGTCCGAGGCCGCCTTCAGGGCCTCCTGCGGGTCCACGTCCCCGGCGGGCGCGGCCGAGGACTTCTCCGCCGCCGGCTTCGCGTCGCTCTTCTTGTCCCCGGAGTCGTCCCCGTTGCACGCCGTCGCCGCCCCGCCGAGGAGCGCCACCGCGATTGCCGCCCCCACGACGCGGCCCGTACGCCCCCGGCCCCACGCTGTGTTGCTCATTTCCCCACCCCATGCTTCCACTGTGCGTACCCCGGATTTTTCCCGCACATTACCCGAGGGGTACGACACCCCCGAACCGGATTCAGTTCCCGCCGCCCGGCACCCGCGGCACCTCCACGTCCGTCCCGAACCCGCTCCAGTACGTCGTGACGCGTACGAGCCCCGCCTTCCCGCGCCCCGACTCGACCCGCTTCACGAGCCGTCCCCGCGCGTCCAGCCACACGTCCACGCTCTGCGCCGCGACCCCCGCCTCCCGCACCCGCGCCGACTCGGCGGCCCGTACGCGTCCCGCCCAGTGCGTCGTGACGACGCCCCGTACCCGCGCCCGTCCGGCCCGGTGCGCGTCGGCGGCGGCGAGGAGCAGCCGCAGCGAGGCGGCCGGTACGAGGTCGGTCCCCGTCCCCTGCCGCACCCAGCGCTTCCCGGCCACCGGCCGCGCGAGCCGTACCCACGCCTCGCCGTCCTTCAGCACGAGGTCGCCGCCCACCCCCACCCGCAGCCGCCCGTACGGCTTCCCCGACCAGTCGAGGGCACCCCGGCTGCGGGTCAGCTCCCCCTCGATCTCGGAGACGGACTCCGTACGGGCCGAGCCGGCCGCCTCCGTGGCGCGCACCGCCTCCCGCAGCACCCGCGCCGCCTCCCCGCGGGCCCCGCGGCTCTCCCCCGTACCGCCGCCGGACCCCCCGCACCCGGCGAGCAGCAGGCAGCCCGCGAGCGCCGCCGCCGTACCCCGTCCCCACCCGCGCACGTAAGCCCCCTCGCCTCGAACGCCCCACCCAAGCACGCGCGCCCGCGCGGCGACAGAGCGCGCGAAGGCCCCGCACCCGGGACGGGTGCGGGGCCTTCGGGAAGACGCGCGTCCGTGACGCGGTCACCGGCTGGAGCCAGGGGCTCAGACGGCGGCCGGGTCCTCCTCGGTGAGGAGGTTACGGGTGCGGTTGGGGTCGACCGGGACGCCGGGGCCCATCGTGGTGCTCACGACGGCCTTCTTGATGTAGCGGCCCTTCGCGGCGGACGGCTTGAGACGAAGGATCTCGTCGAGCGCGGCGCCGTAGTTCTCGACGAGCTGCTCGTCCGTGAAGGACGACTTGCCGACGATGAAGTGGAGGTTCGAGTGCTTGTCGACGCGGAACTCGATCTTGCCGCCCTTGATCTCCTTGACGGCCTTGGCCGCGTCGGGGGTCACGGTGCCGGTCTTCGGGTTCGGCATGAGGCTGCGCGGGCCGAGCACGCGGCCGAGGCGGCCGACCTTGCCCATGAGGTCCGGCGTCGCGACGACGGCGTCGAAGTCCAGACGCCCCTTCGCGACCTCGTCGATCAGCTCGTCGGCGCCGACGATGTCGGCGCCCGCGGCACGCGCGGCCTCGGCACGGTCACCGGTCGCGAAGACCAGGACCCGGGCGGTCTTGCCGGTGCCGTGCGGGAGGTTCACGGTGCCACGGACCATCTGGTCGGCCTTGCGCGGGTCGACACCCAGGCGGAAGGCGATCTCGACGGTCGAGTCGAACTTGGTGGTGGCGGTGTCCTTGGCCAGCCGGATCGCCTCCAGGGGCGCGTACAGGCGCTCCCGGTCGATCTTGGCGTCGGCAGCCCGGAGGGACTTGCTGCGCTTCACTACTGCTCCTGGTGTTCTGTTGCGGAGTTGTGGTCCGGACGGCGCTCGTCCTGCCACAAGAGGTCTACGGGGCCCGGCGGGCCCTGCCGCGGGCTCAGCCCTCGACGGTGACGCCCATCGAACGCGCGGTACCGGCGATGATCTTCGCGGCGGCGTCGATGTCGTTGGCGTTGAGGTCTTCCATCTTGGTCTGGGCGATCTCGCGGACCTGGGCGTCCGTGATCTTGGCGACCTTGGTCTTGTGCGGCTCGCCCGAGCCCTTCTCGACACCGGCGGCGCGGAGGATCATCTTCGCGGCGGGCGGGGTCTTCGTGATGAAGGTGAAGGAGCGGTCCTCGTAGACCGTGATCTCGACCGGGATGACCCAGCCGCGCTGCGACTCGGTCGCGGCGTTGTAGGCCTTGCAGAACTCCATGATGTTGACGCCGTGCTGACCCAGCGCGGGGCCGACCGGCGGGGCCGGGTTGGCGGCACCGGCCTGGATCTGGAGCTTGATCAGCCCCGTGACCTTCTTCTTCTTGGGAGGCATTGCTCTCTCCGGGTCCTGGTGAGAAGTGTTCGGCCTGCGTCCGGGGCAACCGGTTTTACGCGGTTCGACCGGACGGAGGCATACCGCACAACGGTAACGGGTATCGCTGTACGCTCAAAAACCGGCAGGTCACAGGGGGTGCCGGGTCTCCCCGTACCCCCTGTGACCTGCCGGAAGTCCGCGCGGCGCGGCACCCTTCGACCGAGGGCGCCGCCCGGATCAGTTCTTCTGGATCTGGTCGAAGCTCAGCTCGACCGGGGTCTCGCGACCGAAGATCTCCACGAGGCCCTTGACCTTCTTGGAGTCGGCGTTGATCTCGTTGATCGTCGCCTGGAGGGTCGCGAAGGGGCCGTCCGTGACGGTGACCGAGTCGCCGACCTCGAAGTCGAGGACCTGGACCTCGACCTTGCGCTGCGGCGCGGGCTTGCCCTCGGCCTCGGCGGCCTCGCGGGCCGCCTTCTCCTCCGCCTCGGGGGCGAGCATCTTGACGATCTCGTCGAGGGTCAGCGGGTACGGGTCGTAGGCGTTGCCGACGAAGCCGGTGACGCCGGGGGTGTTGCGGACGACGCCCCAGGACTCGTTGGTGAGGTCCATGCGGACGAGGACGTAACCGGGGAGCTTGTTCTGCCGGATCGTCTTGCGGTCGCCGTTCTTGATCTGGACGACCTCTTCCTGCGGCACCTCGGCCTGGAAGATGAACTCCTCGACGTTGAGCGAGACGGCGCGCTGCTCCAGGTTCGTCTTCACGCGGTTCTCGTAACCGGCGTAGGTGTGGATGACGTACCACTCGCCGGGCAGGGTGCGCAGTTCCTCGCGCAGGGCCGCGACGGGGTCGACGGCCTCTTCCTCTTCCTCGGCGGCTTCCTCGGCGGCCTCTTCGTCCGCGGCGTCCTCCGCCGCGTCCTCGGCGTCCTGCTCGGCTTCCTCGGCGGCGAGTCCGTCCGCGTCGGCCGCGGTCTCCTCCGCCTCAGCGGCTTCCTCGCCGACCGCGGCGGCCTCGGTCTCGGCCTGGGCTTCCGCAGCCGCGGCCTGCTCCGGCTCCACGGCGCCCTCGGCCTCGGCGCCGAGAACGTCCTCGGCGGAGGCCGGGCCCTCGTGCGCGGGCTGGTCGGCGCCGTTCAGGTTCGGGTCAGACACGTCGCTGCTTCTTCCTGATACATAGGGGTGGAACACGCGAAAGGGGCGCCGAGTACGGCGCCCTTCGCATTGTGCATGCCGGCTCAGCCAAAAACGTACTTGGCGGCCTGCGAGAATCCGTAGTCGATCACGGTGACCAGGCCAATCATGATCACCACGAAGACGATGACGACGGTCGTGTACGTCGAGAGCTGATTGCGCGTGGGCCAGACGACCTTGCGGAGCTCCGCGATGACCTGTCGGTAGAAGAGCGCGAGCCGGCCCAGGGGGCCCTTCTTGCCGCGCTTGCCGCCCTTCTTCTTGGGGCGGGGTGCCTCGTCCTGGGCATCAGGCGTATCGATGGAGCCCACGGCGTCCGTCACGTGTCCTCACCTGAATTCCCGGTCGGGTGCCGTACCGCACCCAGGGGAGCCGCACGGCGGTGCAATAGCTGTACGTACACATGCGCACACATACCCGAAGGTGTGTGAAGCAGGGCCGGAGGGACTTGAACCCCCAACCGCTGGTTTTGGAGACCAGTGCTCTACCAATTGAGCTACGACCCTTTGCCCGCCCCAACGTACCGCATCCGTCCGCCGACACTAAGTGCCTGCGCCGAACCGGTCCGCCGTGGGCCAACGAGGAGAGAGCATACGTGTTCCGGGCTCCCAGGTCGAACGCGTAGTTCCGCGAGCCCGGCCCGTCCGGCCCGCGCGCGGGCCGCGCCCCGTCCCCCGTACCGCCGCCGTCCCGCTCGCGCACCGGCCCCCGTCTCGATCCGCAAACCCCGGTGCCCGGGATGTTCCCGGTCTGAAACGATGGGGACATGAGCGCTGCAACCCCTCCCACCGAGCGCCGGGTATCCGCGCGCATCGCCGCCATCTCCGAGTCCGCGACCCTCGCCGTCGACGCCAAGGCCAAGGCCCTCAAGGCCGCCGGGCGTCCGGTGATCGGCTTCGGCGCGGGTGAACCCGACTTCCCCACGCCCGGATACATCGTCGACGCCGCCGTCGAGGCGTGCCGCGAACCGCGCAACCACCGCTACACGCCGGCCGGGGGGCTCCCCGAGCTGAAGGCCGCGATCGCCGCGAAGACGCTGCGCGACTCCGGCTACGAGATCGACGCCTCGCAGGTGCTCGTGACCAACGGCGGCAAGCAGGCCATCTATGAGGCGTTCGCCGCGATCCTCGACCCGGGCGACGAGGTCATCGTCCCGGCCCCGTACTGGACCACGTACCCCGAGTCGATCCGGCTCGCGGGCGGCGTGCCGGTCGAGGTCGTCGCGGACGAGACGACCGGCTACCGCGTCACGCTGGAGCAGCTGGAGGCGGCCCGCACCGAGCGCACCAAGGTGCTGCTCTTCGTCTCCCCCTCCAACCCGACGGGGGCCGTCTACCCGGAGGCCGAGGCCGAGGCGATCGGGCGCTGGGCCGTCGAGCACGGCCTGTGGGTGCTCACGGACGAGATCTACGAGCACCTCGTGTACGGGGACGCGACGTTCACCTCGCTCCCGGCGATCGTGCCCGAGCTGCGCGACCGCTGCGTCGTGGTGAACGGCGTGGCGAAGACGTACGCGATGACCGGCTGGCGGGTGGGCTGGGTCATCGGCCCGAAGGACGTCATCAAGGCCGCGACGAACCTCCAGTCGCACGCGACCTCGAACGTCGGCAACGTCTCGCAGGCCGCCGCGCTGGCCGCCGTCTCCGGCAGCCTCGACGCGGTCGCCGAGATGCGCACGGCCTTCGACCGCCGCCGCCGCACGATCGTGCGGATGCTCAACGAGATCGAGGGCGTGCTCTGCCCCGAGCCCGAGGGCGCCTTCTACGCGTACCCCTCGGTCAAGGACCTGCTCGGCAAGGAGATCCGGGGCCGCCGTCCCGCCGACAGCGTCGAGCTGGCCGCGCTGATCCTCGACGAGGTCGAGGTCGCGGTCGTCCCGGGCGAAGCCTTCGGCACCCCCGGTTACCTGCGGCTCTCGTACGCGCTCGGGGACGAGGACCTCATCGAGGGCGTCGGCCGGCTCCAGAAGCTCCTCGCGGAGGCGAAGGACTGACCGCGAGCGGTCGCACGGACCCGAGCGGGCCCCCACCCTTCACCGGGCGGGGGCCCGCCGCCGTATCCGGACGAGCGTTCGGGCAAGTGCTCGAAGGGGTAACCGGCTACCGGACAGCCGCCCTCGTGCGGCAGGATTCATGAATGGAGCGCATGCACGTGAACCCCCGCGCCGGGGTGGTCAGGGACGGGGCCAGAGACCTCACCGAACTGCCGAAGGCACATCTGCACCTGCATTTCACCGGGTCGATGCGTTCCTCGACGCTGCTCGAACTCGCCGACAAGTACGGGGTACGGCTCCCCGACGCCCTCACCTCGGGCGAGCCGCCGCGGCTGCGCGCCACCGACGAGCGCGGCTGGTTCCGCTTCCAGCGCCTCTACGACGCCGCCCGCGCCTGCCTGCGCGCGCCCGAGGACATCCAGCGCCTCGTCCGCGAGGCGGCCGAGGAGGACGTGCGCGACGGCTCGGGGTGGCTGGAGATCCAGGTCGACCCGACCTCGTACGCGCCCGCGCTCGGCGGCCTGATCCCGGCCCTGGAGATCATCCTCGACGCGGTCGCCTCGGCCTCGCGCGACACCGGGCTCGGGATGCGCGTCCTCGTCGCCGCGAACCGCATGAAGCACCCGCTCGACGCCCGCACGCTCGCGCGCCTCGCGGTGCGCTTCGCCGATCAGGGCGTGGTCGGCTTCGGGCTCTCCAACGACGAGCGGCGCGGGATGGCGCGCGATTTCGACCGCGCCTTCGCGATCGCGCGCGAGGGCGGGCTCCTCGCGGCGCCGCACGGGGGCGAGCTGGCGGGCCCCTCCTCGGTACGGGACTGCCTCGACGACCTGCACGCCGCGCGCGTGGGGCACGGGGTGCGCGCGGCCGAGGACCCGGTCCTGCTGCGCCGCCTCGCCGACTCGGGCGTGACGTGCGAGGTGTGCCCGGCGTCGAACGTGGCGCTCGGCGTCTACCCGAAGCAGGCGGACGTCCCGCTGCGCACCCTCTTCGAGGCCGGGGTCCCGATGGCGCTCGGCGCCGACGACCCGCTCCTCTTCGGCGCGCGGCTCACGGCGCAGTACGAGATCGCCCGCCGCGACCACGGCTTCACGGACGCCGAACTGGCGGAGCTGGCCCGGCAGTCGGTACGGGGCTCGGCGGCGCCGGTGGACGTGCGCGAGAAGCTGCTGGCGCGGGTGGACGACTGGCTGGCGTACCAGGGCACGCCCGAGGTCCTGCCACGGACACGTTCTACGACTGCTTGAGTTGCTCCTGCCCGCGCGTGACGAGGGTGAGGGTCATCCCGGTCTCCGTGGTGACCATGTCGTTCGTACCGCTCGCGATGAGGGTGTCGTCGAGGAAGAAGGACGGTGTGCCCTGGATGCCGTCGCGCTCGTAGGCGGCCTCGGAAGCGGCGACGAAGTCCGCGTACCGCATCGTGCGGACCGCCTTGTCGAACGCGGGGCCGCGCAGGCCCTTCACCTTCGAGGCGAGCGCGAGGAGCCGCTCGGTCGTGAAGCCGTCGACGCTCTCCGCGGGCTGGTGGGCGTAGAGGACGTCGTGGTACGCGGCGAAGTGCCCCTCCTCCAGGGCGGCGCGCAGCGCGTTGACCGCGCGCTTGGAACCCCCGCCGCCGAGGCCGTCGTCGAGGAAGGAGGCGAGCGTGTAGTCGGTGCGCACGTATCCGTTCTCGGTGTTCTCGCGCAGCACCCGTGCCCCGCCCGAGTCCTCGAACTCCTTGCAGACGGGGCAGCGGGGGTCCTCGTAGACGTGCATCGTGCCCGCCGCCAGTTCCCGCCCGACGTGGATCGTGGTGCCGTCCGCGTCGAGCGTCTCGGTCAGGGGCCCGGCGGCCGGCCGCGCGCCGGGCTCGTCCTTCCCCGCCTCTGCGGCATCACCACAGGCGGCGGCGCCGCTCATCACAAGCACCGCACAGCAGACGGACAGCACAGCTCGCCACGGACGCAGCCGCATCAGGTTCCCCCCAAGGAACGCGCAGAAGCCCGGCCCCCCGGCCGCGCCCGGCGAGCCTAGAGGATCACTCCTCCGCGTCCCGCGTCAGGCCCCCGAGCAGCGTCCCCACGATCGCCTCCGCGAACTCCTCGTCGCTGTCGGGAGCCCGCCCGGTCTCGGTGGCCTCGTGCGCGAAGGCGCGCTGGGCGCAGGCGCCGAGGAGCAGCGCGGCGGCGGCGCGCGGGTCGGCCCCGGCGGCGACGCGGCCCGCGTCGCGCTCCTCGCGCAGGTACTCCTCCAGGTGCCGCAGCGGTACGTGGGGGCCCGCGCCGAGTTCGCGCAGCGCCTCGAAGTGGCGTGCGCGCAGGGCCGGTTCGGCGTAGAGCGAGGCGGCGATCGGGAAGGTCTCGGCGTAGAAGGCGACCGCGCGGCGGCAGTAGGCGGCGAGTATCGCGGCGACGGTCTCGGGGCCCCCGGCGCGGGGCGGGTCGAGGCGCGGCAGCCGAGTGCGCAGGACCTCGACGAAGAGGTTCTCCTTGCTGCCGAAGTACTTGTAGAGCACGGCCTCGGAGCAGCGCGCGGTGCGCGCGATCTCCTTCGTCGTGGCTCCGACGAGCCCGGCCTCCCGCATCAGCCGGAGCGCCGCGTCGAGCACCCGGGTCCTGGCGGGCGCCATCGTGGCCTCGCCGAAGGGCCGGTGGTACAGGTCCTCAGTCATGCGTTCCCCTCCCGGACACTGGGCCCAAGTCCTTGACGTGCGGCCCGCGTTCTCCCCATTGTGGGGGTGAGTGAGCACTCACCCACCTGATCGAGGGGGAAGATCATGAAGCTGACGGTATTCGGCGCGACCGGTGGAGTCGGCGGCGAGGCGGTGCGCCAGGCGCTCGCCGCGGGCCACGAGGTGACGGCGGTCGTCCGCGATCCGGCGCGGCTCGACGCGCGGGGCACGGGGCTGGAGGTCGTACGGTCCGCGCTCGAATCGCCGGACGAGCTGGTCGCCGCGGTCGCCGGGCGCGACGCGGTGCTCTCGGGGCTCGGCGTGGCGAACAAGGCGCAGGCGCGTACGGGGCTCGCGGAGCGGCTGACGCGGACGGTCCTCGCGGCGCTGGCGGCGGCGGGGACGCGGCGCCTCGTGGTGGTGAGCGCGGCCCCGCTCGCGCCGCCCGCACCGGGCACGGGCCTCCTGGACCGGGCGATGCTGGGCGCGATCGACACGCTGCTGAAGCCGGTCTACGAGGACCTGCGCGCGATGGAGAGGCTCCTGCGCGAGAGCGACACCGCGTGGACCCCGGTCCGGCCGCCGCGCCTGACGAACGGCCCGCTCACGGGCACGTACCGCACCGCCGTCGACGCCAACCCCCCGAAGGGCCGCACCATCAGCCGCGCGGACGTCGCCCACGCGATGCTCGGGGCGGCCGACGACCCGTCCCTCGCGGGCCACGCGCTGGGCGTGGCGTACTGACCTCGCGCCGCGCGGGCGGCCGGGGCCGACGTGTACGGCGAGGTGAGTGAGCACTCACCCACCTTGCCGTCCCGTCTACAGCCCCACGCCCACCATCACCGGCTCGTTGACCAGTTCCACGCCGAAGGTCTCGCGGACGCCCGCCACGACCTCGCGCGCGAGGGCGAGCAGGTCCTCGGTGCTCGCGGCGCCGCGGTTGGTCAGGGCGAGCGTGTGCTTCGTGGAGATACGGGCGGCGCCGCTCCCGTAGCCCTTCGTGAACCCGGCCTTGTCGATGAGCCAGGCGGCCGACGTCTTCGTGAGCCCTTCGCCCGCCGGGAAGGCGGGAGGCGTGACGTCCTCGCCGAGGCGGGCGTGCGCCTTGGCGAGGAAGGCGGCGAACTCGGCCTCGGTGAGCAGCGGGTTGGTGAAGAAGGAGCCCGCCGACCACGTGTCGTGGTCGGCGGGGTCGAGCACCATGCCCTTGCCCGCGCGCAGCTTCAGGACCGTGTCGCGCGCGGTCGCGAGCGGCACGCGCTCGCCGACCCCGACGCCGAGCGCCCGCGCCGTCTCCGCGTACCGCACGGGCGCCGAGAGCCCGTCGGCGTCCTCCAGCGCGAACCGCACCCGCAGCACGATCCACCGCTCGGGCTCCGCCTTGAAGCGGCTCCAGCGGTACGCGAAGCCGCACTCGGCGGCGGGGACGGTCACCGTCTCGCCGCTCGCGCGGTCGTAGGCGAGGACTTCGGTGACGGTCTGCGCGACCTCCTGGCCGTACGCGCCGACGTTCTGGATCGGCGTGGCCCCCGCCGAGCCCGGGATGCCCGCGAGGCACTCGATCCCGGCGAGCCCGGCGGCGACGGAGGCGGCGACGGTCTCGCCCCAGGTCTCCCCGGCGGCGACTTCGAGCCGGGTGCCGTCCAGGGTGCGGCCGGTCGTCGCGATGCGCAGCGCGGTGCCGTCGAAGCCCTTGTCGCCGATGACGAGATTGCTGCCGCCGCCGATCACGAGCAGCGGTTCGCCCGCCGTGTCGGCGGCGCGGACGGTCTCGACGATCTCGGCGTCGGTGTGTGCCGTGACGAGGCGGCGCGCGGTGCCGCCGAGCCGGAGCGTGGTGAGCGGGGCGAGGGGAGCGTCGTGGAGTTCCTGCACGGCTTCAGCGTACGTGGAGCGGTGGCGGCGGGTGTCGCTCCACCTGCGGCCACCGGCCCGCGCGCCCTAGACGGCAACTCGCTCGGCGCTGTCCGCGAGCGCCGTTCCGCCCGGCTCCGGACGCGTCCCCGCGCCGCCGCCGCGCGGGATCAGCAGCGCGATCACCGCCCCCAGGAGCACTCCGCCCGTGCCCGCCCACAGGGCCGGGGTGAGCCCGTCCAGGAAGTCCGCGGCGCTCCCGTACCCGCCCCGCGTGGTGAACACGGCACTCAGGACGGCGATGCCGAGCGCCCCGCCGACCTCGCGGACCGCGTTGTTCACGCCGGAGGCGATCCCCGCCTCGGCGGGGCGCACGCTGTCCATGACGAGGGCCGCGGCGGGCGCGAAGTAGAGCGCCATCCCGATGCCGCCGAGGATCATCCCGGGGAGCAGCTCCGCGTACGAGACCCCCGCGTCGAAGAGGTACGCGAACCAGCCGAGCGCGATCCCCTGGAGGAACAGCCCGGCGGCGACCACGCGGCGCCCGCCGAAGCGGTCGCTGAGCAGCCCCGCGACCGGCGCGACGAGCATCGGCATCCCCGTCCACGGCAGCATCCGCAGGCCCGCCTCGGTCGGCGACCAGCCCTGTACGAGCTGGAGGGCCTGGCTGAGCAGGAAGACCGAGCCGAACATGCCGAGGAACATCAGCAGGCTGACGCCGTTGATCGCGTTGAAGGCCCGTCCCCGGAAGAGCCGCATCGGCACCATGGGGCGCCGCGAGCGCAGTTCCCAGACGACGAACCCGGCGAGCAGCGCGGTCCCCGCGAGGAGGCCGCCGAGCACGGGCGCGCTGGTCCAGCCGTCCCCGTTGCCGTTGATGAGCGCGTACACGATCCCGAAGAGCCCGCCGCTGACCAGGAGCGTCCCCGGCAGGTCCAGGCGTGCCCCGGGCGCGGTCGACTCGCCGAGCCGCAGCGGGGCGAGGACCAGCAGCAGGGCGCCGAGCGGCACGTTGAGCCAGAAGATCCAGTGCCACGAGATGTGCTCGGTGAGGGTGCCGCCGATGAGCGGCCCGGTCGCGACCGCGAGACCGTTGACGGCGCCCGTGATGCCGTACGCCATCCCGCGCCGCCCGGCGGGAACGGCCGCCGCGATGAGCGTGAGGATGAGCGGCATCATGACCGCCGCGCCGACGCCCTGCACGGCGCGCGCGGCGATGAGCTGGCCTATCCCCTGCGCGAAGCCCGCGAGCCCCGAGGCGAGCGTGAAGAGCGCGACGCCCGCCAGGAACATCCGGCGTCGCCCGAAGCGGTCCCCGAGCGCGGCCCCGAAGAGCATGAGCACCGCGAAGGTCAGCGTGTAGGCGCTCACCGTCCACTCCAGGTCCCCCGCGCCGCCGCCGAGATCGGCGCGGATCGAGGGCAGGGCGTTGGTGACGACGAGGTTGTCGAGCGCGGCCATGAAGCCCGCGATCCCGGTGATGAGCAGCACCCAGAAGACGGGCCGCTTGCTCGGTGTGCGTGTCATGTTCTGTGTCCCCCAGACACCTGCGTTTTAGTTATCGATCACTAACTTCACGAGACGGACGAGAGCGACGGCCAAGGAGAAGCGGGAAGGTGGAGCGGACGGGAGCACGGAGCGGACGCGCGCCCGCCCCGGACGGGAGCCCGCCCCGTCGCGGCCCCCTACCCCTGGAACTCCTTCGCGACGGGCACGTCCTTCTCCTCGAACCCGCACCACACGTGGTGCGCAGGCGGGAAACCGAGCGAGACGAGGTTGTTGATCAGCATGCCCATCGCCATGAACTGCGCGGCCTCCTCGGCGTCCCCGCCGAGCCGCAGCAGCAGGAAGTCCCACAGCTCGGTCCAGTCCCGCCGCAGTTCCTCGGCGAACTCCTCGTCCCCCGCGCCGCGCGCGGCGGCGGCCTGCCCGTAGATCCGCAGGAACATCTGCGGGAACTCGGGGCGCCGCTCGATGAGTTCCTTGTACGCCGCCCCCATCGCGGCCTTCGGCCCCTCGTCGCCCACGGCGTCGGCGGCCTCCTCGAAGACGCGCATCGTCTCGCGCATGGAGTACGCGGCGGCGGCGAGGAAGAGCTCCCGCTTGTTCTTGAACAGCCGGAACAGATACGGCTGCGAGACCCCGACCCGTTGCGCGATGGACTCGGTCGACGTCCCCTCGTACCCCCGCTCGGCGAATTCGACGACGGCGGCACGGATGGCGCTCACGCGCCGCTCCTCAGCACTCATCCTGACCACGGAAGGAAAGTTAGTACTCAATCACTAACTTGGCAAGGCGGGCACGGAGCCGGGGCCGGAGGACGCGACCGCCCGGCCCCGGCCGGGCTCACGCCAGCCGGACGACCGCCCGGCTCATCCCCAGCACCTTCTGCCCCGCACTGGTGGCCAGCAGGTCCACCCGCACCAGCCCGTCGTCGAGCTTCGCGGCGACCTTCCCGCTCACCTCAATGACGGCCCCCTCGTCGTCGTCGGGCACGACGACCGGCTTCGTGAACCGCACTCCGTACTCGACGACGGCGCCCGGGTCGCCCGCCCAGTCCGTCACGACCCGTACGGCCTCGGCCATCGTGAACATGCCGTGCGCGATGACGTCCGGGAGCCCCACGGACTTGGCGAAGCGCTCGTTCCAGTGGATGGGGTTGAAGTCCCCCGAGGCGCCCGCGTACGCGACGAGCGTGGCGCGGGTCACGGGGAAGCTCGCCGGGGGAAGCTCGGTGCCGACCTCGACGTCCGCGTAGGCGACGGTGGCGCTCATCACTTCTCCCCTTCCCCGGCCGCGCGGGCCACGAGCTTCGTCACGGCCGTCACGACGAGTGCGCCCTCGGCGTCGTGCACCTCGCCGCGGATGTCGATGATGTCGTTGCCGGCGAGCGACTTGATCGTGTCGATCGTCGAGGTGACGCTCAGCACGTCCCCCGCCCGGACCGGGCGCACGTAGGCGAACTTCTGGTCCCCGTGCACGACGCGGCTGTAGTCGAGCCCGAGCGCGGGGTCCTGGACGACCTGGGCCGCGGCACCGTACGTGACGGCGAACACGAAGGTCGGCGGGGCGATCACGTCCTCGTGCCCGAGCTTCCGGGCGGCCTCGGGGTCGGTGTACGCGGGGTTCTCGTCACCGATCGCGCGCGCGAACTCGCGGATCTTCTCCCGCCCCACCTCGTAGGAATCGACGGGCGGATAACTCCGCCCCACGAAGGACTGGTCGAGCGCCATGCGCCGTCCCACCTCCCGGTCTCGGCTGTACGTGGCTGTACGCGCATACGTGTACGCGGCGGTACGTGGCGTAGCGCGGCGCCCCAGCGTCTCACGAGCGGCGCGGGGCGCCCGAGGAGAGCCCGGCATCGTGCCCGTGGACGCGTCTGGCACCCGGGGGCGCGCATCTTCGGAGGTACCCGGTACGCGCGGACGCGCTTCCGTTCCTCATCCGCACCCGGAAACGCCGAAAGGCCGCTCCCCGAAGGGAACGGCCTCGCGAACGAGCCTGATGCGAGAGGTCCGTGACCGGAAGGTCAGCGGGTCTCGCGGTGCGCCGTGTGCTTGTTGCAGCGCGGGCAGTGCTTCTTGAGTTCAAGACGATCCGGGTCATTACGCCGGTTCTTCTTGGTGATGTAGTTCCGCTCCTTGCACTCCACGCAGGCCAGCGTGATCTTCGGGCGGACGTCGGTGGCAGCCACGTGAGTGCTCCTTGACGAACGGATAGAAAACGATTAACGCAGGAAAGAGTAGCCGACCGAAGGACCGACCCCACAATCGGCTACTGTCAGTAGCGGTGACCGGACTTGAACCGGTGACACAGCGATTATGAGCCGCTTGCTCTACCGACTGAGCTACACCGCCTCGGTGTGAGTGCGGCCCCCGTCCCACAAGGACGGGGATCTCTTCACACCAGAGCCCCAAAACGGAATCGAACCGTTGACCTTCTCCTTACCATGGAGACGCTCTGCCGACTGAGCTATTGGGGCGAGCGAGGAAGACATTACACGCTCGCGGGCCGTTCGCCCAAATCCTTACCGCGGCCGGTCCCGGTGGTGCGCGCCCGCGCCGCTCCACCCCGCGTACCGCCCCCCGTACGCCTGTGACCTGCGCGAGCGCCGGGGCGCCCGGTGCCGGGCCGATGCGCGGCACCGGGACATTCCGCCGGTACGACTATTGCCCTCCTGCTCGTCGTCGCGAGGAGGGAGCCCTAGGCTCGTGCCCACTCTGGGTGATCACGGGGTGATCACATTCCGCGAGTACCCGACCCACGGGAGCGAGTACCCGACCACGGGAGCACGATGCCCGACAGCCCTCCGCCCTCTTCCCGCCTCCCCGGCGGCAGCGGCGGCCCCGGCGCCGGCCTGCTGCTCAGCGGCGCGCGGCTGAGCGACGGGCGCACCGTGGACGTCCGCCTCGCCCGCGGCCGTATCGAGGCCGTGGGCACCGTCGGCAGCCTGGCCGCGGGCGGGGCGCACACGGTCGACCTCGGCGGCTGGCTCCTCCTCCCCGCCCCCGCCGAACCGCACGCGCACGCCGACACCGCGCTCACCGCGCTCACCGCGGGCCCGCCCGAGGACAGCCCCCGCGCGGTGCGCTCCCGCGCCACCGAGGCGGCTCTCCTCCAGCTCGGCCACGGCGCCACGGCCCAGCGCGCCCACGTCCGGGTCGGCGACGTCCAGGGCCTCACCGCGCTCGAAGCGGTGCTCCAGACCCGTACCGCGCTGCACGGCCTCGCCGAGCTGTCCGTCGTCGCCGTGCCCCGCCTGCTCACCGGGGTCGCGGGCGCGGAGGGGCGCGCGCAGCTGCGCGACGCGGTGAAGATGGGCGCGGCCGTCGTGGGCGGCTGCCCCGACCTCGACCCCGATCCCACGGGCTACACCGAGACGCTGCTCGCCGTCGCCGCCGAGCACGGCTGCCCCGTCGACCTGCACACCGCCGCCGACGACCCGGTGCGCCTCGCGCGGCTCGCCGCGATGGCGGGCGGACTGCGTCCGGGGGTGACGCTCGGGCCCTGCGGCGGGCTCGCGCGGCTGCCCGACAAGGTCGCCGGGCGCGCGGCGGAATCGCTCGCCGCGGCCGGGATCGCGGTCGTCGCGCTGCCGCAGGGCGACTGCTGCGGCACCGAGCGGCGCGGGGCGACGAGCGCGCCCGTACGGCTGCTTCGCGCGGCCGGGGTCGCGGTCGCGGCCGGCAGCGGGGCGCTGCGCGACCAGGCGAACCCGGTGGGCCGCGGCGACCCCCTGGAGGCCGCCTACCTCCTCGCCTCGCAGCACGGGCTGCGCCCCGGGGAGGCGTACGCGGCAATCTCCGCGACGGCCCGCGCGCTGCTCGGCCTGCCGGAGGTACGGGTCGAGGCGGGCTTCCCCGCCGAGCTGCTCGCGGTGCGCGGCGACCAGCTCTCGGGCGCGCTCTCGCTCGCGTACGGGCGGCTCGTCGTGCACCGGGGGCGCGTCGTGGCGCGGACGAGCGCGGTACGGGAGTACTGCGACTCCGCCGCGGGCCTCGACCTCCCCCGCCAGAGCCGGGCCCCGCGCCGCACGCACTGACCTCCGCCGTACGCCCCGGGCTTCGCCGTACGCCCCGGCCTCCTGAGCGGCGCCCGGCCCCGTACGGGCGTACCGTCGGAGCCATGCGCATGGTGATCGCAGGAGGACATGGTCAGATCGCGTTGCGGCTGGAGCGACTGCTCGCCGGGCGCGGTGACGAGGCGGTCGGTCTGATCCGGAACCCGGAGCAGGCGGGCGACCTGGAACTCGCGGGCGCGCGGGCGGTGGTGTGCGACCTGGAGTCGGCGACGGTCGACGAGGTGGCGCAGGCGCTCGCCGGCGCGGACGTCGCGGTGTTCGCGGCGGGGGCGGGCCCCGACAGCGGGCGGGACCGCAAGGACACGATGGACCGCGACGGGGCGGTGCTCCTCGCGGACGCGGCCGAACGCGCGGGTGTGCGGCGCTTCCTGATGGTCTCCTCGATGGGCGCGGACGCGGCGCACGAGGGCGACGAGGTCTTCGACGTGTACCTGCGCGCGAAGGGCGCGGCGGACGACGCGATCCGCGCGCGGACGGGCCTGGACTGGACGATCCTGCGCCCCGGTCGCCTCACGGACGCTCCCGGCACGGGCGAGGTGGCCCTCTCCACGAGCACGGGCTACGGCGAGGTGCCCCGCGACGACGTGGCCGCGGTCCTCCACGCCCTGGCCCGGTCCCCCGCCTCGGCGGGCCTGACCCTGGAGCTGATCTCGGGCCCGACCCCCGTCGACACGGCGGTCCGTCTCGCGAAGACCCCCTGAGGCCCGGCCCTCACCAGAGCGGCATCTGCCCCGGGAAATCAGGCACGACGAACCCGTCGAGAGCGTCCTGCCCGGCCGAGACCCCGACGTACCGCCGCGACCCCCGGCACGACTCCAGCCCCCCGGCGGCCCGCGTCCCCGGCGCATCGTGCCGGGCCACCCGCCCACCCACGACAGCGATCTCACGACGACACTCGGGACACGCACGACGCTCAGCCATGGGGACAAGTGTGGCGGGTGCGACCGACAGGGGGTGGGCTTGCCGGTCCCGCACGGCGCGGGGCGGCGGGTGGCGGGGCGTCAGCGCACGTCGACGTCATCGGCGGTGCTCGTGGCGGCGCCGGTCGTGGTGTTGCCGTAGTAGACCCAGCGGTAGTAACCGTCGACGCCGGCGGTCACCGTGGTCCTCAGGTTCCCCGTGCCGTTTCTCGTGGCCTTCTTGAGCGTCTTGTACGTCTTGGCGCCCTTGGCGCGGAACTGGAGGCTGACGGTACGGCCGCTGTAGGCGTCGTACTTCTTCGTGCCCCAGTTCGCCCGGGTCACCTTGCCCGTGACGGTGACCTTCTTGCCCTTGCTGACGGGCTCCGGGGTGGCGTTGGTGGTGGTCCTGGCCGCGCGCTTGAGCTGGACGGTGTAGGGGCGGGTCTCCGTCTCATGCGTCTTGAGCTGGTCGTCACGGGTGAAGAGCGTCAGGCCGATGGCGGTCTTCCACGTCGTGGCGTCGCTGTTGGAGTCGACCGAGTACTTGGCCGGGTGCGGGTCGATGAACAACTCGCCCTCACAGCGCGCGTGCTTGGCATCGCGTTCGCAGCATGTGGTGCCACCCGGGGGGATGATGTTCTCGCCGTCCTTCACGGCCTTCCCCTTGAGGTCACCGTGGTAGAGGTAAACGAACACGTCCTCCACAGGTGGCACACAGGACCACGCCTCCCCCGGAAACGACGAAGAGGCCCGGTGGCCAACCTTTCGGTTGGCCACCGGGCCTCTCGCTCCGTGTGGCGGCGCCAGGATTCGAACCTGGGAAGGCTGAGCCACACCGCCTGGGATTGCTGGTCGGGCGTCCGGCGCGGGGCCGGGGGTGTCCTTCCAACGGGGAAAACAATACCTGATGGTGGGGGGTGCTTCGCCACCCGGTTGTCCGGGGTGGGCGGGGGGTGGGGTGACTAGGCTTTGGGGCTGCGGCCCGCTGGGGGTCGCTGCCCTCCGTCATACGGGCAATCCGAGCCAAGGAGCCACAGGAACATGGCCGACTCCAGTTTCGACATCGTCTCGAAGGTCGAGCGGCAGGAGGTCGACAACGCCCTCAACCAGGCCGCCAAGGAGATCTCGCAGCGCTACGACTTCAAGGGCGTGGGCGCGTCGATCGCGTGGTCGGGCGAGAAGATCCTCATGGAGGCGAACTCCGAGGAGCGCGTGAAGGCGATCCTGGACGTCTTCCAGTCCAAGCTGGTGAAGCGGGGCATCTCGCTGAAGTCGCTGGACGCGGGCGAGCCGCAGATCTCCGGCAAGGAGTACAAGCTCTTCGCCTCCGTCGAGGAAGGCATCTCGCAGGACAACGCCAAGAAGGTCGCGAAGATCATCCGCGACGAGGGTCCCAAGGGCATCAAGGCCCAGGTCCAGGGCGATGAGCTGCGGGTCTCCTCGAAGAGCCGCGACGACCTCCAGTCCGTCATCGCCCTGCTGAAGGGCAAGGACTTCGACTTCGCGCTCCAGTTCGTCAACTACCGGTAGGCGACGGGCGCGGGTGGTACGGGTGAGGGGCGGCGCACACGCGGTGCGCCGCCCCTCACCCGTACCGCCCCGCGCCCGTACCGGGCCCCCGGCTCAGTCCCGCGAGTTGCCGAAGATCAGGCGGTAGCCGATGAGGAGGACGAGGGAGCCGCCGACCGCCGAGATCCAGGTGGGCAAATCGTAGAAGTCCTTCGAGATCGGGTGGTCCAGGAAGCGGGACGAGATCCAGCCGCCGAGGAAGGCACCGACGATGCCGATGAGGGTCGTGCCGACGAGGCCGCCCGGGTCGCGGCCCGGGAGGAGGATCTTCGCGACCGCTCCCGCCAGGAGGCCGAGGATGATCCAGCTGATGATGCCCATGTGCGTCCCACTCCTGATCGTTTTGCTTTCGGGGGGCTCTACCCATGGGGACGTACGTGATCACCTGCGAGGTTGACCCGAAGGTGTCACGGTCGTGTCACCGGCCGCGCGCCCGCTTCCCGATCGCGCAACAAAGCAGGCGCGCGGCGCTTGGCGGCGTCCTCACCGTTGGTAGAGGTGGGGAGAAGACCCCGGACCCGGAACGGATGCGGCACGGACGCGTCAGCGACGAAAGGCGACCCTCGTGAAACTGCTCAATCTCGTGCTCAACCTGCTGTGGCTGATCTTCTGCGGCATCTGGATGGCCCTCGGCTATCTGCTCGCGGGGCTCATCTGCTGCGTCTTCATCATCACGATCCCGTTCGGGATCGCCAGCTTCCGCATCGCGGGCTACGTGCTGTGGCCCTTCGGGCGCACCACGGTCGAGCGCCCGGACGCGGGGGCGCCCTCCTTCGTCGGCAACGTGATCTGGGTGGTCTTCGCCGGCTGGTGGCTGGCGCTCGGTCACCTGCTGACGAGCATCCCGCTCTTCGTCTCGATCATCGGCATCCCCTTCGGGTGGGCGAACCTCAAGCTCATCCCGATCTCGCTCATGCCGCTCGGGCGCGAGGTCGTCCCGAGCGACCAGCCCTTCGCGGCGCGTCCGGGCGAGGCACGGAGCTGGTGACGCGCGCCGGGTCGGGGACATACGCCGGGCCGGTGACGCGCGCCAAGGCGGGGACACACGCCGGGCCGGTGACAGACGCCAGGCCGGTGACGCGCCCGGCGGTGGCGGCTGTCAGGGGCGCTGGTCGCCGCCGCCCGCCATCCGCTCCAGGCGCTGGATGCGCTCCGCCATCGGCGGGTGCGTGGAGAACATGCTCGTCAGCCCCTGGCCGGGACGGAAGGGGTTGGCGATCATCATGTGGCTCGCCGTCTCGATGCGCGGCTCGGAGGGCAGCGGGAGCTGCTTCGTGCCCGCGTCGAGCTTGCGGAGCGCGGAGGCGAGGGCGAGCGGGTCGCCGGTGAGCTGAGCCCCGGAGGCGTCCGCCTGGTACTCGCGGGAGCGGCTGATGGCGAGCTGGATGAGCGAGGCGGCGAGCGGGCCGAGGAGCATCGTCAGGAGCAGCCCGACGAGCCCGGGGCCCTCGTCGTCGTCCGAACGGCCGATCGGGATCAGCCAGGCGAAGTTGACCAGGAACATGATCACGGAGGCGAGGGCGCCCGCGACCGAGGAGATGAGGATGTCCCGGTTGTAGACGTGGCTCAGCTCATGCCCGAGGACCCCGCGCAGCTCGCGCTCGTCGAGGATGCGCAGGATGCCGTCGGTGCAGCACACGGCGGCGTTGCGCGGGTTGCGCCCGGTGGCGAAGGCGTTGGGGGCCTCGGTGGGCGAGATGTACAGGCGCGGCATGGGCTGGCGGGCCTCGGTGGACAGCTCACGCACGATCCGGTAGAGCCCGGGGGCCTCGAACTCGCTGACGGGCCTGGCCCGCATGGCGCGCAGCGCGAGCTTGTCGCTGTTCCAGTACGCGTAGGCGTTCGTGCCGATCGCGACGAGGAGCGCGATGATCAGCCCCGTCCGGCCGAAGAAGGAGCCGATGACGAGGATGAGCGCGGACAGGCCCCCGAGAAGGACAGCGGTCTTCAAGCCATTGTGCCGACGGTGCACGGTACGCCCTCCAAGTCGTGCGGCGGGGGAACCCTTCCTGGCGCTTCCAGCGGTCAGCGCCCGGTGGACCTGGGTCAAGTGGACCCTTCGTTACTGGTCAACGCCAGGCGAGCGGCTCAGGTTCCCCGGTCGGCGGGGGCGCGGCTGTCGTCCGTACGGGTGAGGTGGCTCAGAAGAGCTTGACGTCCGCGAGGCGGAGGATCAGCTGCGGGGCCGCCGAGAGGGCGACGGCGAGGAGGCCGCAGAGGCCCAGGGCGGTCACGAGGGCGAGGGGGCGGCGGGTGGGCGCCTCTGCGGACGCCTTCTCGCGTACGGCCGTGGCGGTCCCGGCTGTGACGGTCCCGGCCGTGTCGGTCCCGCCTCCGGCTGCCGGTAGGTCCCGCGTGTCCGGTGCGGCGTTCCGAGCCGCGTCCGTGGCCGGTTCCGGTGTCGTACGGAAGAGGGACGCCGTCCAGCGGAGGTAGTAGACGAGAGCGATCGCGACGTTGACGGCCGTGACGACCGCGAGCCAGCCGAGGCCCGCGTCGATCGCGGCCTCGAAGACGGCGAGCTTCGCGAAGAGGCCCGCGAGGCCCGGCGGGAGTCCGGCGAGGCACAGGAGGAAGAAGGCGAGGAGGAGGGCGAGCGCGGGGTTGCGCGCGTACAGGCCCCGGAAGTCGGCGAGGCGTCCGCGCGCGAGGAGGGCCACGGCGGCGAACGAGCCGAGGTTGACCGCCGCGTACATGAGCGCGTAGGCGAGCGTCGCGCCGAGCGCGTGCGCCGGGCGGTCCGTGTACGCGGCCGAGGCGAGCGGGACGAGCAGGTAGCCGGCCTGGCCGATCGAGGACCACGCGAGGAGGCGCACGGCGCTGAAGGAGCGCGTGGGGTCCTGGCGGAGCGCCGCGGCGTTGCCGATCGTCATCGTGAGCGCCGCGAGGACCGCGAGGGCGGGGCCCCAGACGTTCCCGTACGAGGGGAAGGCGCGCACGGTGACGAGCGCGAGGCCCGAGAAGCCGACCGCCTTGCCGACCACGGAGAGGTACGCGGCGACCGGGAGCGGGGCGCCCGTGTAGGTGTCGGGGACCCAGAAGTGGAAGGGGACGGCCGCGGTCTTGAAGGCGAAGCCGACGAGGGTGAGGACGACGCCGACGCGGGCGAGGGTGCGGAGCTGGGGGTCGACGTCGCCGAGGGCCGCCGCGATCGCGTCGAGGTGGACGCTGCCCGTGCTCGCGTAGACGAAGGCCGTGCCGAGAAGGGTCACGGCGGTCGCGGTGACGGAGGAGAGGAAGAACTTGAGGGCCGCTTCGGCGGAGCGGCGCTCGCCGTGGCGCAGGCCGACGAGCGCGAAGGACGGGAGCGTCGCGACCTCCAGGGCGACGATGAGCGTCGCGAGGTCGCGCGCGGCGGGGAGCAGCGCCGCCCCGGCGGCGGAGGAGAGCAGCAGGAACCAGTACTCGCCCGCCGGGAGGCGCTGCGCGCGCACGGCGCCGAAGGAGAGGAGCGCGGTGAGGAGCGCGCCGCCGAGGACGAGGAGCTGCACGGTGAGCGCGAAGTGGTCCGCGCGGTAACCGCACCCGGCCTTCTCGACGCAGAAGGTCGCGCGGTCGCCGTCGAGGAGCGGGAGGAGGCTCAGGAGGGCGAGCGCGAGGCCCGCGACGGCACCGGCCCCGAGGAGGGGTTTGCGCGCCTCGGGGAGGAAGAGGTCGGCGACGAGGAGGACGAGCGCGACGACGGCGGTGAGCGCGGGCGGGGCGATGGCGAGCCAGTCGACGGACTGCACGAGGGTGGTCATGCCGCGCCTCCGGTGAGCAGCTTGTGGACGGCCGGGTCGCTGAGGCCGATGAGGAGCGCGGGCCAGAGCCCGGCGAGGACGGTGAGGGCGACGAGCGGCGTCCAGGCGACCGCCTCGGGGGCGCTCAGCTCGGGGAAGGGGCGCTCGGCGAGGGCGGGCGGCTCGTAGGGCGCGGCGGGGGTCGGCGGGGTGTCGAGGAGGAGGGGCGCGGGCTCGTCCGCACCGCGTGCGGGGACGGGCGCGGTGGCGGGCGCGGCCTTCTCGGCGTGCGCGGGACCGGGGTCCTCCCCCAGGGAGGAATTCACCGGAAGGAGGGAATTGTCCCGGAGGGGGGCCGGGCCCATGCACAGGCGGCGGACGACGAGGAGCAGGTACGCGGCGGTGAGGAGCGTGCCGAACCCGGCCACGGCCATGCAGGTCAGGTACGTGGCGCGGGGGAGGCCGCTCGCCGGGTCGAAGGCCCCGTACATCGTGAGCATCTCGCCCCAGAAGCCCGCGAGGCCCGGGAGGCCGAGCGAGGCGACGGCTGCGAAGGCGAGCAGGACGGCGTAGCGCGGGGCGCGGCCGTAGAGCGCCGCTCCCGCGGAGCCGCTGAGGCGGTCGAGGACGGAGGTGCCCGCGCGGTCCTTGACGCCGCCGACGAGGAAGAACAGCAGGCCGGTGATGAGGCCGTGGGCGATGTTCGCGAAGAGCGCGCCGTTGAGGCCCTGCGGGGTCATGCTCGCGATGCCGAGCAGGACGAAGCCCATGTGGCCCACCGACGAGTACGCGACGAGGCGCTTGAGGTCGCCGCCCGAGCCGCGCCGGACGAGCTGGAGGCACGCGAGCGAGCCCCACACGATGCCTGCCGCCGCGAGGACCGCGAGCCAGGGCGCGAAGACCTTCATGCCCTCGGGCGCGACGGGGATCGCGACGCGGACGAAGCCGTACGTGCCCATCTTCAGCAGGACCCCGGCGAGCATGACCGAACCTGCCGTGGGAGCGGCGGTGTGCGCGGCGGGCAGCCAGCTGTGCAGCGGCCACATCGGGGACTTGACCGCGAGGCCCAGACCGATCGCCAGAACGGCCGTGACCTGCACGGACTTGCTGAGACCTGAGCCGTTGTCAGTGGCGAGTGCCACCATGTCGAACGTGCCCGCCCTCAGGCCGATCAGAAGCAGCCCGAGGAGCATGACGGCGGAGCCGACCAGGGTGAAGAGGATGAACTTCCAGGCGGCCTGTTCCCGCTTGGCGCCGCCCCAGCGGGCGATGAGGAAGTACATCGGGACCAGGACGGTCTCAAAGGCGACGAAGAAGAGCACGAGGTCGAGCACGGCGAAGGCGGCGAGCGCGCCGCCTTCGAGCAGCAGCAGCAGCGCCACGAAGGCGCGGGGGGTGCCGCCCTTGGGCGGCCGGAAGTAGCTGTGCAGGGCACAGAGGAAGGTGAGGAGGGCGGTGAGGACGAGGAGGGGCAGCGAGATGCCGTCGACGCCGAGGTGGAAGCGGATGTCGTACGCGGCGATCCAGCTCACGTCCGTGCTCGCCTGGATGTGGGCGGCCCGGTCGCGGTCGAAGCCGAGGGCGAGGAGCAGCGCGGCGACGAGGATCACGGCGGAGACGGTGACGCCGTGGCGCAGCACGGCCTGCTCGGGGCCGCGACCGCGCAGTCCGGGCGGGGCGGGGAGGAGGGCCGCGACGGCGCCGACGAGGGGGCCGAGGACGACGAGCAGGAGCAGGACGGACTGGACGGTGTCGCCGAGGCCGAGGAGGGCGCCGCTCGCGAGGTCGGCCGGGGCGCCCGCGAGGTGGCTCGTGCCCGCGGGGGCGGGCGGGGTGCCCGCGATACCGGGGGCGCTCGCGCTTGCCCGGAGTGCGTGCGGCGCGAGGGCGCCGAGGAGGTGGGCCACGGTTCAGGCTCCCGCCGCGTAGAGGACGACCGCGCAGGTCAGGAGGGCGGCTGCGGCGATCAGCGCGCCCAGGTACGTCTGGATGTTGCCGGTCTGGGCGCGCCGTGCGGCGGCGCCCAGGAGCTTGGGGAGTGCGGCGGCGGCGCGGACGTAGGTGTCGACGACGGCCGTGTCCAGGAAGCGGACGAGCTTGGCGCCTGCCCGGACGGGGGTGACGGCGAGCGCGCTGTGGAGCCGGTCGAGGTGGAAGCCGGTGGCCGCGTGGCGGTGGAGGCCGCCGAGGAGGAGGCGGCCCGGGTCGGCGGGGTCCTCGGTGCCGCCGGGGGCGCCGTAGGCGGCGGGGCGGCTCGCGATGGCCTGGGCCTCGGTGCGGCCCGCGTCGCCCTCGGGGTCGGCGGCGACGGCGCCGAGCGGGTAGCGCGCGGCGAGGGCCTTGGTGTGGCGCCAGGCGGCGTAGGTGAGGAGGCCGCCGACGAGGGCGACGCCGGTGCCGAGGACGGAGGTGGTGAGCGTCGGCGCGAGGTCGCGGCCGTCGAACCAGTCGGGGAGGGCCCAGGCGGTGAGGCCGAAGAGGAAGGTGGGGATCGCGAGGAGCCAGAGGACGGCGTTCATGACGCGGGGGGTCCCGGGGTGGCCGTGGGCGGGGGCGGACGCGGTGGCCTCGCGGGCGACCCCTGAGGCTGCGGAGGCTTCGGCGGCCTCGCGCGCTTCGGCGGCTTCGGGTGTCTCGCGTGCGCCCAGGAGGAGCCACAAGCGGGTCGCGTAGGCGCCGGTGAGGAGGGCGGTGGCGAGTCCGGCGACGAGGACGAGCCAGCCGGCGGCGGTGGGGATGCCGTGGGCGTGCCCGGTGGCGGCGTGCTCGGCGGCGCCGAGCACGGCCTCCTTGGAGAAGAAGCCGGTGAACGGGGGGATCGCGGCGAGCGCGAGGAGCGCGACCGTCATCGTCCAGTAGGCGTCGAGGACGGCGCGGCGCAGGCCCGGCATCCGGGACATGGCCGCGAGCGAGTTCGTCCCCGCGGCGTGGATGACGACGCCCGCCGCGAGGAAGAGGAGCGCCTTGAAGGCGCCGTGCGAGAGGAGGTGGAAGACGGCGGCGCCCCGGTCGCCGACGGCGAGGGCGCCGGTCATGTAGCCGAGCTGGCCCGCGGTCGAGTAGGCGAGGACGCGCTTGATGTCGTCCTGGGCGAGCGCGGCGAGCCCGGAGCCGACCATCGTCACGGCGGCGAGGACGGCGAGGACGACGAGCGCGGCGGCGGAGGAGGTGAAGACGGGCAGGAGGCGGGCGACGAGGTAGACCCCGGCGGCGACCATCGTCGCCGCGTGGATGAGCGCGGAGACGGGCGTGGGCCCGGCCATCGCGTCGGGGAGCCACGTGTGCAGCGGGAACTGCGCGGACTTGCCGACGACGCCGCACAGCAGGAGCAGCGCGATGAGCGTGGGGTGGTCGAGCCCGCCGTGGGTGACGGCGTGCAGGACCTCGGTGATGCGGAAGGAGCCGGTGTCGGCGGCGAGCGCGAAGAGGCCGAAGAGGAAGGGGACGTCGCCGAGCTTGGTGACGAGGAACGCCTTGAGCGAGGCGGAGCGGGCCTCGGGGGTCTCCCAGTAGTGCCCGATGAGGAAGTACGAGCAGATGCCCATGACCTCCCAGCCGACGAGCAGCACCATGAGGTCGCCGGAGTAGACGACGAGGAGCATCGCGGAGGTGAAGAGCGAGACGAGCGCGGCGTACGAGGAGTAGCGGGGGTCCTCGCGGAGGTAGCCGGTCGAGTAGAGCTGCACGCACGTCGAGACGACGGTGACGAGGACCGCGACGAGGACGGCGAAGCCGTCGAGGTGGAGGGCGAGGTCGACGGGGGCGGCGCCGGTCGGGGTGAGCCGGGTCGCGGCGTCGATCGTCGCGCCGCCGCCCTGGCGGACGGCGACGAGGACGGCGAGCACGGCGCTCGCGGCGGCGGGCAGGACGGCGAGGGGGCGTACGAGCCCCGCGGCACCGCGCCCGATGAGCAGCCCGGCGATCCCGCCGAGGAACGGCAGGAGGGGGACGAGAACGGCGAGGGTCGTGGTGTTCACGCGGCTGCTCCGGGGGTGCGCGTGCCGGGGGCGGCCGGGTCCGTGCTGCCGGGACCTTCGGGGGCCCCGGGGTCCTCGGGGCCGTACGGGGGCTCGGCGGTGTCGCGCAGGGCGTCGACGGCGATCGTGCCCCTCGCGCGGTACACGGCGAGGACGACGGCGAGACCGATGCCGATCTCGGCGGCGGCGATCGCGATGGTGAAGAGGGTGAGCGCCTGGCCCGCGTGGAGGGTGTCGCGGAGCCAGACGTCGAAGGCGACGAGGTCGAGGTTGACGGCGTTGAGCATCAGCTCGACGGACATCAGCACGAGGATCGCGTTGCGCCGCGCGAGCACCCCGTACACCCCGGTGCAGAAGAGGAGGGCCGAGAGCACGGCCGGATAGACGAGATGCATCAGCGCGACTCCTCCGGACGCGGGGCCTGCGGCGGCGTGTCCGTCCCCGTGGGCGAGGTACCCGTGGGCGAGGTACCCGTGGGCGAGGTACCCGCCGCCTTGCGTGACGTGCCCGTACGGAACGTCCCGGCCCCCGTACGCGAGGTCCCCGCCCCCCGCGCCGTCCCCGCCCTCGTGCGCGGGCGCGGCTTCGGCTTGCGCGGCGGGGTGCCGCCGTCGTCGCGCCTGCGGGAGAGGACGATCGCGCCGACCAGGGCGGCGAGGAGGAGGACCGAGAGGGCTTCGAAGGGGAGGACCCAGTGGCGGAAGAGGAAGGCTCCCGTGACGGCCGTGGTGCCCTGCGGGTGTGCGCCGTCGAGGTGGATGTACGTCGTGCGGAAGGCGTCCGTGACGACCCAGACGAGGCCCGCCGCGGCCAGGAGCGCGACGGCGGCGGCGAGCGGGCGGTTCCTGGAGTCGGCGTCGTCGGAGCGGCCGATCGGGGCGCGCGTCAGCATGAGGCCGAAGAGGAGCAGGACGACGACCGAGCCCACATAGATGAGGACCTGCACCCACGCGATGAACTCCGCCGTGAGCAGCAGGTACTCGACCGCGAGGCCGCCGAGCGTCACGACGAGCCACAGCGCGGCGTGCACGAGCTGCTTCGTCGTGACGGTGACGAGCGCGGCGCCGAAGGTCAGCAGGCCGAAGAGGACGAAGGCGATCTCGACGCCGGTCGGGGAGAGGAAGCCCTGCGGGGCGGTGCCCGTCGCGGGCGCTGCGGCCAGGAGCGTGATCACGGGCGCGGCTCCTCACCCGTCGCGGGGTGCGCGCCCCCGGACCGTACCGGCGCGGCGGACTCCGCCTTCTCGGCGGCCTTGCGCGCCGCCACCAGTTCCTTCGGCTCCTCCGCCGCCGGGTCCACGGCCGGGGGCTCGGGGACCGTCCACATCCACTCGCGGAGCTTGTCGCGCTCGTGCGTGAGCTCGTGGATGTCCGTCTCCGCGTACTCGAACTCGGGGGACCAGAACAGCGCGTCGAAGGGGCAGACCTCGATGCAGATGCCGCAGTACATACAGAGCGAGAAATCGATGGCGAAGCGGTCGAGGACGTTGCGGCTGCGCTCGCGCCCGCCGGGCGCGGCCGGGGGCACCGTCTCCTTGTGCGAGTCGATGTAGATGCACCAGTCGGGGCACTCGCGCGCGCACAGCATGCAGACCGTGCAGTTCTCCTCGAAGAGCCCGATGACGCCCCGGCTGCGCGGGGGCAGCGGCGGGAGCGTGTCGGGGTACTGCGCGGTGACGGACTTGCGCGTCATCGTGCGGAGGGTGACGGCGAGGCCCTTGGCCAGACCCGTGCCGGGAATCGGGGGCATCTAGGAGATCACCACTTTGACGACGCCGGTGAGGGCGATCTGGGCGAGGGCGAGCGGGACGAGCAGCGTCCAGGAGAGCTTCTGGAGCTGGTCCTCGCGGAGACGGGGGTAGCTGACGCGCAGCCAGATGACGACGAAGGCGAGCAGCGCCGTCTTCAGGAGCGTCCACAGCCAGCCGAGGCCGTCGCCGCCGAAGGGGCCGTGCCAGCCGCCGAGGAAGAGGACGGTCGTGAGGCCGCACAGGATGACGATCCCGGCGTACTCGGCGAGCAGGAAGAGCGCGAAGCGCAGGCCGGTGTACTCCGTGTACGCGCCGAAGATGATCTCCGAGTCGGCGACCGGCATGTCGAACGGCGGCCGTTGCAGCTCCGCGAGCCCGGCGACGAAGAAGACGAAGGCCCCGATGATCTGCCAGGGCACCCACCACCAGTGGAACGCGCCGAGGATGCCGGGCAGCGAGACCGTGCCCGCCGCCATCGCGACGGACGCGGCGGCGAGGAGCATCGGGAGTTCGTAGGACAGGAGTTGCGCGGCGGTACGGAGGCCGCCGAGCAACGAGAACTTGTTCGCCGAGGCCCAGCCGGCCATGAGTGAGCCGAGCACGCCGACGCCCATGACGGCGAGCGCGAAGAAGATGCCCGCGTCCACGACGGTGCCGACCGCGCTGTCCCCGGGCCCGACCGGGACCACGAGCAGCACGAGGAGGTACGGGAGCAGCGCGACGGCGGGCGCGAGCCGGAAGATCCGCCGGTCCGCGTCGGCCGGGACGATGTCCTCCTTCTGCGCGAACTTCACCCCGTCCGCCATGAGCTGGGCCCAGCCGTGGAACCCACCGGCGAACATGGGCCCGAGCCGCCCCTGCATGTGCGCCATGACCTTGTGCTCGGCCTGCCCGACGGCGAGCGGCAGCACGAGGAACCCGGCGAAGACAAGGACGAGTCGCAGGGCGTCACCGAGGACGTCGTTCACGCGGGCTCGCCTCCGGCGGGGTTCTCGGGACGGGGGTCTTGGGTCGGGGGGTCTTCGGTCGGGACGTCTTCGGGGCGGGGGACCTGGGGATCTTGAGGGCCGGGGCCCTCGGAACGCGGGCCCTCGGGCCCACCCTCCTCGGAACGATGCCCCTCGGAACGCCCGTCCTCGGCGCCGGGCTCCTCAGCCCGAGACTCCTCGGTCCCGGGCTCCTCGCTCCGAGGCTCCTCGGTTCCAGGCTCCTCGGTTCCAGGCTCCTCAGCCGGAGTTTTCCCGGCACGTGACGCGGCATCGGCTTCGGTACCAGCCTCAGCGCCACGGGTGCCCGCCTCGGCGCCAGGGGTGCCGGTACGAGGTTTCTCCCGCTCCCCCGCCGCCTCCCCGCTCGGCCGCGTGTCCTCGAAGGCCGGGCGTGCGTGGTGCCAGGGGGCGTCGGGGCTGCCCGCCGGGGTCGCGCCGCTCTCGGTGGTCTCGCGGCGCTGCGTCGCGGAGCCCTCGGAGGCGGTACGGGAGCGGCGCGCGGGGGCGGGGCCCGGCTCCGTCCGCTGCGTCGCCGAACCCTCCGAGGCCGTACGCGAGCGGCGGGCCGGGGCGGCGCCCGGCTCCTCGCGCTGTGATGCCGACCCGGCCGAGGCCGAGCGGCTGCGGCGGGCCGGGGCGCCTTCCCCCGCGCCCGCGCCCGGCGTGGCCCCCGTACCCGGCCCGGCACCCGTACCCGGCCCGGCACCCGTACCCGTACGCGCCGCCGCTCCCGTACCCGCCGCCGCTCCCCCGGCCGTGCGGGTGCGGCGGGCAGGGCGGGCGGGTGCCTCGGGGAGCTGGCCCTTCGAGGGGCCCCACTCGTTGGGGTCGGGGACGCCCGGCGGCAGCATCTGGCGCCGCTTAGGGGTGCCGTGGCCCGATTCGCCCGGTTCCTTAGCGCCCGGCCATGCCTTCGCGACGCGCGCCGCGAGGACGAAGTCCTTGCGCAGGGGGTGGCCCTCGAAGGTCTCCGGGAGCAGGAGCGGGGTCAGGCCCGGGTGGCCCTCGAAGCGCAGGCCGAACATCTCGTGCGTCTCGCGTTCGTGCCAGGCGGCGCCCGCGTAGACGCCGACGGCCGAGGCGAGTGCGGGCGTCTCGTGGGGCACGGTCGTGCGGAGCAGCAGGCGCCGCACGGGAGCGAGCGCGACGACGTGCGCGCATACCCGGAAGCCCGTACCGGGTTCGTCGACGGCCGAGAGCCAGTCGAAGTACGTGCAGCCCAGGATCCGGCGGGCCGTGTCGAGCGAGGCCGTCCACGCGTCCGCCGGGACGTCGACGGTCAGCAGGCCGTACGCCTCCTCGGCGCTCGCGCCCGTGCCGAAGACCTCCTCGGCCGCTCCCGGGAGCCAGCCGGTCACCGCTCCCCCTCCGGCGGCTTGACGAGCCCGCTGCGGAGCGCGGCCACCGGGGCGCGGCGCCCGTACCGCTCGGCGGGCGACTCGTGCGCGATCTTCTCCTGGAGCTTGAGGATGCCCTGCAGCAGCGCCTCGGGGCGGGGCGGGCAGCCCGGCACGTACACGTCGACGGGGATGATCTGGTCGACGCCCTTCGTGACGGAGTACGAGTCCCAGTACGGGCCGCCGCAGTTGGAGCAGGCGCCGAAGGAGATGACGTACTTCGGCTCGGGCATCTGCTCGTACAGGCGCTTGACCGCGGGGGCCATCTTGTCCGTGACGGTGCCCGAGACGACCATCAGGTCGGCCTGGCGGGGGCCCGGCGCGAAGGGGATGACGCCGAGGCGGATGAAGTCGTGGCGGGACATCGACGCGGCGATGAACTCGATCGCGCAGCAGGCGAGGCCGAAGTTGAAGACCCACAGGCTGTAGCGGCGGCCCCAGTTGAGGACGACCTTCATGGGCTGCGGGGCGAGCCGCGAGAGCACGCCCGTCGTCCCGGCGGGCGGCGCGGTGGGGTCGGGGAGGTCCACGGGGGCCGGAACGGCGGTGGTGGGCACAGGGGTCACGTCCATTCCAGGACGCCCTTCTTCCAGGCGTAGAGGAGTCCGATGGCGAGGAAGCCGAGGAAGACGAACATCTCGACGAGCGTCGTCGCCCCGTAGCCGGGCGCGGCGAAGACCGTGGCCCAGGGGAAGAGGAAGATCGAGTCCACGGCGAAGATCACGTAGAGGAACGCGTAGACGTAGTAGCGGACCTGGGTGTGCGCCCAGCCCTCGCCGACCGGGTCGACCCCGCACTCGTACGTCAGGAACTTCTCGCGTGTCGGCACGACGGGCCGCAGCAGGCGCCCGGCCGCGAAGGCGAAGGCCACGAAGAGCACCCCGGCGGCGGTGATGACGCCGACGAGCGTGTACGCGTGGAAGTAGCCGGAGGCGAGGGAGACGGCGCCGCCGTGCTCACTCAGGGAAACCCCGGAGGTACCGGGGGGGACACCGTGCGCACTCGGGGGAACAGCCGGGGGACTCAGATGTTCCACCACGTCCGTCCTCCACTCCGCCGGTTCCCGCCGCCTGGTCTGGCCCGCTCCGTGCCCGCACGGGCACCCACGGGAGTCTAGGGCCTGCTAAAGAAACGGTAAGCAGTGAGGTCCGGGGCGGAAGCGGACCGATGGCGGGGGCGGTGGGGACGGTGGGGATTTCCCCCCTCCCCCGGTCCGGGCGACCTCATGGCGTCCGTCACGGCGAACGGGCAGGCTGGGGCCATGACCGCATCGGTGACCTCCCAGGACCAGCGCGACCCCGGCGCTCCGCCCCCCGTGGGCCTCGCCTACCGGGGGGCGACGTGGAAGGAGTTCGCGCACCTGCTGGCCAATCTCCCGGCCACCGTCCTCGGCTTCCTCTACAGCGTCCTGTTCGTCTCGCTCGGGGTCGGGCTCGCCGTGACGGTCATCGGCCTGCCCGTGCTCGTCCTCGGTCTGCGCGGGGCGCGGCTCCTTGGCAGCGCGGAGCGGGGGCGGGCGCGGCGGCTGCTCGGGGTGCGGATCGACGAGCCGAGCCCGATCCCGCGCGGCGGCGGCAGCGGCGGCGGGGTGCTCGGGCGGCTGTGGGACGGCGTGAAGGACCCGGTGGGGTGGCGCGCCGCGCTGTACTCGGTGATCCGGCTGCCGTGGGGCATCGTCACGTTCACGGTGTCGCTGGTGTCGTTCTTCGCGCTGTGGCCCGTGCTCGGTTATCTCGTACGGGGCATGGCGAACGCGGACCGGGCGATGGTCCGGGGGCTGCTCTCGCCCTCGGACGAGCTGGAGCGCCGCATCGCGGAACTGGAGTCGGGGCGCGGCGTCGTGGTCGACACGGCGGCGGCGGACCTGCGGCGCATCGAGCGCGATCTGCACGACGGGGCGCAGGCGCGGCTCGTGGCGCTCGCGATGGGCCTCGGGCTCGCGAAGGAGAAGGTCATCGAGGACCCCGAGGCGGCGGCGCTCATGGTCGAGGAGGCGCACGGCGAGGTGAAGCTCGCCCTGCAGGAGCTGCGCGACCTCGCACGCGGCATCCACCCGGCCGTCCTGACCGACCGGGGCCTCGACGCGGCGCTCTCGGCGGTCGCGGCGCGCTGCACCGTGCCGGTACGGGTCGAGGTGGACCTGCGGCAGCGGCCCGCCGAGGCGATCGAGGGCATCGCGTACTTCACCGTCTCCGAGCTGCTCCAGAACGTGAGCAAGCACAGCGGGGCGCGGACGGCGGCGGTCGAGGTGTGGCGCGCGAGCGACCGGCTGCTCCTCCAGGTGCACGACGACGGGCACGGGGGCGCCTCGCTCGACGGCGGTACGGGGATGGCGGGCCTCGCCGAGCGCCTCGGCGCGGTCGACGGCCTCTTCGTCATCAACTCCCCGCGCGGCGGTCCCACGACGATCACGGCCGAACTCCCGTGGCGGGACCGGGGCGACGACCGCGCGGGACGGCGCGTGACAGGACGGCGGGGCGGCGGGGAGCGGTAGGCCCGGGGGCGGCGGGGCCGGTACCGGGTTCGCTTGCGCGCTCGCCGGGACGCCCGGGGGGGCCCGGGTCGCCCGTTGTCCCAGGGCTTCGCGTGCGCGCTCGCCGGGTCGCCCGGGGCCAGCTCAGGCCGCCCCTCGTCCCGGCGGACGGCGTGCCGGGGCCGCTGGGGGCGGCGCCGACCGTGCTGCTGCCGGTTCCTGACCTCGTGCTCGGCGGCCGTGACCTGCTGGTCGGGGAACCGGGGGCGGGGTGGGGATAACCCCCCTCCCGAGAGACCGATCCCCCACATGTCCCCGGGCGCCCGCACTCGCCATCCTGGAAGGGAAGCGAGAGGAGGCGTCCGGATGACGGCAGGGACGTGGTTCGACAAGGACGGACCGGGCGGAGGCCGCGAGCCGCAGGGCTCCGGCACGCACCCGGGTGGTTCCGGCACGTACGCGCCCGGCGGCGCGATCCCCGGGCGCGGCGCGGACCCGCACGACAGCCACGGCAGCGACAGCCACGACCGCTACGACCGCGACGGCTGGCCCCTCGTGGCGCAGCCCGGACCGCGCGAGCCGGTCCCCGACGGCCGCACGCCGCTCGCGCGGGCCCTGACCGCGCCGGTGAGCGCGCGGTTCCGGCGGGAGCTGCTGTACCTGGTGGTGAGCCTGCCGCTGTCGGTGGTCGTCTTCAGCTGGGCCATGATGATGTTCTGGCTCGGGGCCGGGCTGCTCGTGACGTTCGTCGGCGTGCCGGTGCTCGCGGTGCTGCTCGCCTCGGTGCGCGGCCTCGCGCACATGGAGCGGGGCCTCGCGCGGGGGCTGCTGCGGACCCGGGTGCCCGGGGCGCGGCCCGTGCGGCACAAGCGGCACTCGCCGCTCGGGTGGATGGGCGCGCTGCTCAAGAGCGGCGAGTCCTGGCGCAACCTGCTCTTCGCCTTCCTGCACTTCCCGTGGACGTCCTTCGCCACGACGCTCGCGCTCACGGTGTGGGCGGGCGGCCTCTCGCTGCTCACGTACCCGGTGTGGATGTGGTTCGTCCCGAGCCACGTGGGCCGTGACGGCATCCAGGTCTACGGGGACGCGTCCCGCGCCGAGTACCTCGACGCCCCCTGGGAGATCGCGCTGACGTGCGCGGCCGGGCTCGTGCTCACGCTGCTCGCGCCGTGGCTCGTGCGGGGCCTGACGACCGTGGACGGGATGCTCGTACGGGGGCTGCTCGGGCCCTCGCGCCTGGCGAGCCGCGTCGACGAGCTGGAGTCGGACCGGGGCGTCGTGGTCGACACGGCGGCGGCCGACCTGCGCCGCATCGAACGCGACCTGCACGACGGGGCGCAGGCGCGGCTCGTGGCGCTCGCGATGGATCTCGGGCTCGCGAAGGAGAAGCTTCTCGAAGACCCGGAGACGGGGGCGCGGCTCGTCGCTGAGGCGCACGGCGAGGTGAAGACGGCGCTGCAGGAGCTGCGCGATCTCGCGCGCGGCATCCACCCCGCCGTCCTGACCGACCGGGGCCTCGACGCGGCGCTCTCGGCGGTCGCGGCCCGCTGCACGGTCCCGGTCTCCGTCGAGGTGGACCTCGAGGAGCGGCCCGCCGAGGCGATCGAGGGCATCGCGTACTTCACCGTCTCGGAACTGCTCCAGAACATCAGCAAGCACAGCGGGGCCCGCGTGGCCGCCGTCGAGGTGTGGCGCGCGGAGGGCCGGCTGCTCGTGCAGGTGCGCGACGACGGTACGGGGGGTGCCTCGCTGCACGGCGGTACGGGGCTCGCCGGGCTCTCGGACCGGCTCGACGCGGTCGACGGCGTCCTCCTCGTCGACTCGCCGCCCGGGGGGCCGACGACGATCACCGCCGAGCTGCCGTGGACGGCCAGGAGCGGCAGGAAGGCGGCCGGGGCGGGCGCCGGGTCCCCGAGGAGCGCCGCTTCCTGAAATGCTGTCCCCCGTAGGGATTCCGACTGCGGGGGAACGTGGCAGAAGTGGCAGACATGGCAGAGGCAGCGGCGGGAGCGGCGAAGGTGCGGGTCGTCATCGCGGAGGACTCCGTCCTCCTGCGCGAGGGCCTGACCCGGCTCCTGACCGACGCCAGGCACGAGGTCGTGGCGGGGGTCGGGGACGGCGAGGCGCTCGTGAAGACGGTGCGGGACCTCGCGGAGCAGTCCGCGCTCCCGGACGTCGTCGTCGCGGACGTGCGGATGCCCCCGACGCACACCGACGAGGGCGTGCGCGCCGCCGTCGCGCTCCGCAAGGCGTACCCGGCGCTCGGGGTGCTCGTGCTCTCGCAGTACGTCGAGGAGCAGTACGCGACCGAGCTGCTCGCCGGGTCGAGCCGGGGCGTCGGCTACCTGCTGAAGGACCGGGTCGCGGACGTGCGGGAGTTCGTGGACGCCGTGGACCGGGTCGCGGGCGGCGGCACCGCGCTCGACCCGGAGGTGGTCGCCCAGCTCCTCGGCCGCTCCCGCAAGCAGGACGTGCTCGCGAACCTGACGCCGCGCGAGCGGGAGGTGCTGGCGCTGATGGCGGAGGGCCGGACGAACTCGGCGGTCGCGAAGGCGCTCGTGGTGAGCGACGGGGCGGTCGAGAAGCACGTGAGCAACATCTTCATGAAGCTGGGGCTCTCGCCGAGCGAGGGCGACCACCGCAGGGTGCTCGCGGTGCTCACGTACCTGCGCTCGTAGGAACGGGGGCGATCGCTGGGCGGTCCCGAGACGGCCTGAGGGCGGTCCCGAGACGGCCCGGGGGCGGCCCTGAGGGTGGTCTCCGGGCGGTTGCCTAGGCCAAAAGAACCAGACATTTCCGCCTCGGGTCGCTCCCGGGGCGGAGAGTCGAAGAAAAACAGCACGAAACAGGCAGATTTGTCCCTGCCGATTGCGGAAAGGGCCCGGACCAGGCATTCCACGGTTGCCCCTGCGGGGTCGCCGGGCCGCCCAGGATATGACCCGTCCCGGGAAGGGGACCCTTACCGACGTAGGCTGTGCCGCAGGGACAGTGCCGGTCCGCCGGTACGCACACAGGCACAGCAGCAACGGCCACGAAACGCCCCCGCCGGCCCTGGCGGGAGCCGCCACCGCCTCGACGGGAGGTCCACTTCCAGTGACCAGCCAGGTCAGCAGCCCAGCCGGGCCGTCCGACGGCGCGGTCGTCGGCGAGCCGCGTCCCACGGACGCGCCGCAGGCCCCCGCAGCCGCCACCAGCACGGACGCGTCGCAGGCCCCCGCCCCCGTGACGGACGTACTCGAAGGGCCCGAGCCCGACACCGAGCGCCTGGCGGCGCCCGCGCAGTCCGGCGCGAAGGAGGTCCGCAAGCTGGACCGCGTGATCATCCGCTTCGCGGGTGACTCGGGGGACGGCATGCAGCTCACGGGTGACCGCTTCACCTCCGAGACCGCCTCCTTCGGCAACGACCTCTCGACGCTGCCGAACTTCCCGGCCGAGATCCGCGCCCCCGCGGGCACCCTGCCGGGCGTCTCGTCCTTCCAGCTCCACTTCGCCGACCACGACATCCTCACGCCCGGCGACGCGCCCGACGTCCTGGTCGCGATGAACCCGGCGGCGCTGAAGGCGAACCTGGCGGACGTGCCGCGCGGCGCCGAGATCATCGTCAACACGGACGAGTTCACCAAGCGCGCGATGCAGAAGGTCGGCTGGGACGCGTCCCCGCTCGACGACGGCACCCTCGACGGCTACAGCGTCCACCCGGTGCCGCTCACGACACTGACGGTCGAGGCGCTCAAGGACTACGACCTGTCCCGCAAGGACGCGGGCCGCAGCAAGAACATGTTCGCGCTGGGCCTGCTGAGCTGGATGTACCACCGGCCCACCGAGGGCACGGAGAAGTTTCTGCGCGCCAAGTTCGCGAAGCGCCCCGAGATCGCCGAGGCGAACCTCACGGCCTTCCGCGCGGGCTGGAACTTCGGCGAGACGACCGAGGACTTCGCGGTCTCGTACGAGGTCGCCCCGGCCACGACCGCGTTCCCGACCGGCACGTACCGCAACATCTCGGGGAACCTGGCGCTCGCCTACGGCCTCATCGCGGCCTCCCGGCAGGCCGAGCTGCCGCTGTACCTGGGCTCGTACCCGATCACTCCCGCCTCCGACATCCTGCACGAGCTGAGCAAGCACAAGAACTTCGGCGTGCGCAGCTTCCAGGCGGAGGACGAGATCGCGGGCATCGGCGCCGCGCTCGGCGCGGCCTTCGGCGGCAGCCTCGCGGTCACGACGACGTCGGGCCCGGGTGTGGCGCTGAAGTCGGAGACGATCGGCCTCGCCGTGTCGCTCGAACTCCCGCTGCTCATCGTCGACATCCAGCGCGGGGGCCCCTCCACGGGCCTGCCGACGAAGACTGAGCAGGCCGACCTGCTCCAGGCGATGTACGGGCGCAACGGCGAGGCCCCGGTGCCGATCGTCGCGCCCCGTACCCCCGCCGACTGCTTCGACGCGGCGATCGACGCGGCGCGCATCGCGCTCACGTACCGCACGCCCGTCTTCCTCCTCTCGGACGGCTACCTCGCCAACGGCTCCGAGCCCTGGCGCATCCCCGAGGCCGAGGAACTGCCCGACCTGACGACCCCGTTCGCGACCGGGTTCAACCACGAACTCGCCGACGGCACCGAGGTCTTCTGGCCCTACAAGCGCGACCCCGAGACGCTCGCGCGCCCGTGGGCCGTGCCCGGTACGCCCGGTCTCGAACACCGCATCGGCGGCATCGAGAAGCAGGACGGCACGGGCAACATCTCCTACGACCCGGCGAACCACGAGTTCATGGTCCGCACGCGCCAGGCGAAGATCGACGGCGTGCGCGTCCCGGACATCGAGGTGGACGACCCGGGGAACGAGGCGCGCACACTCGTGCTCGGCTGGGGCTCGACGTACGGGCCGATCACGGCGGCGGTACGGCGGCTGCGCGTCGCGGGCGAGAGCATCGCGCAGGCCCACCTGCGCCACCTCAACCCCTTCCCCGCGAACCTCGGCGAGGTCCTGCGGTCGTACGAGAAGGTCGTCGTCCCCGAGATGAACCTCGGCCAGCTCGCGACCCTCCTGCGCGCCAAGTACCTCGTGGACGCGCGGTCCTACAACCAGGTCAACGGAATGCCGTTCAAGGCGGAACAGCTCGCGACGGCGCTCAAGGAGGTCATCGATGACTGAGACCACGCAGGCGCCCGCGGGTCCGCTCTCGCTCTCGCTCGTGCCCAAGGCCGAGGCGAAGCAGTCCATGAAGGACTTCAAGTCGGACCAGGAGGTCCGCTGGTGCCCCGGCTGCGGGGACTACGCGGTGCTCGCGGCCGTGCAGGGCTTCATGCCCTCGCTCGGGCTCGCGAAGGAGAACATCGTGTTCGTGTCGGGCATCGGCTGCTCCAGCCGCTTCCCGTACTACATGAACACCTACGGGATGCACTCGATCCACGGCCGCGCCCCGGCCATCGCGACCGGGCTCGCCTCCTCGCGGCAGGACCTGAGCGTGTGGGTCGTCACGGGGGACGGCGACGCCCTCTCGATCGGCGGCAACCACCTCATCCACGCGCTGCGCCGCAACGTGAACCTGAAGATCCTGCTCTTCAACAACCGGATCTACGGGCTCACCAAGGGCCAGTACTCGCCGACCTCCGAGATCGGCAAGATCACCAAGTCCACGCCGATGGGCTCGCTCGACAACCCCTTCAACCCCGTCTCGCTCGCCCTCGGCGCCGAGGCGACGTTCGTGGCGCGCACGGTCGACTCCGACCGCCAGCACCTGACGAGCGTCCTGAAGGCGGCGGCGGAGCACCCGGGCACGGCGCTCGTGGAGATCTACCAGAACTGCAACATCTTCAACGACGGCGCCTTCGAGGTCCTGAAGGACAAGGACACGGCGGCGGAGGCCGTGATCCGGCTGGAGCACGGGCAGCCGATCCGCTTCGGCACGAAGGGCGTCGTACGGGACCACGCGTCCGGCGACCTGCGGGTGGTCGACGTGACGCCGGAGAACGAGGCGGACGTCCTGGTCCACGACGCCCACCGCGAGACGGCCACGGCGGCGTACGCGCTGTCGCGCCTGGCCGACCCGACGACCCTGCACCAGACCCCGATCGGGATCTTCCGGGACGTCGAACGCCCCGTCTACGACACGCTGATGGCGGAGCAGCTCGACGCGGCCGTCTCGGAGCACGGCAAGGGCGACCTGTCCGCGCTCCTGGCGGGCAAGGACACCTGGACCGTGGTGGGCTGACGCCCACCCCCCGAGCGGAGCCCCGGGGTACTCCGCTCCTCACACGCCGGAGGGACTTTCCCCGTCCCTCCGGCGTTCGTCGTACGCGGCCCTGGCCTCCTCCACCCCGGAGACCTGCCGCTCACTCCACCGCGCCAGGTCGAAGACCTGCTGAGCCGCCTCGCGTCCACTCGCGGTGAGCGAGTACTCCACGTGCGGCGGCACGACCGCCTTCGCCTCCCGCAGGACGAAGCCGTCCCGCTCCAGCGTCTGGAGCGTCTGCGCGAGCATCTTCTCGCTCACGCCCCCCACCGTGCGCCGCAGCTCGCTGAACCGGTACGTCCGCGCGAGCAACGCGGCGAGCACGAGCACGGCCCACCGCGAGGTCACGTGCTCCAGGATGCCGCGCGAGGGGCACATCGCCCGGTTGACGTCCGGCGGCCCCTGCGCGATCGCCCCGCTCCCGCCGAGCAGCTCCGCCATCTCCGCACTCACTGTCATGGCAGTACCTTACTCCAAAGTGGGTACTTTCGTTTGGTTAGTGTGCACCGTAGGCTGAGCGCGGAGCACAAGCGGCTCATATCGCACAGCATCACCTCACGTACCGCGAAAGGCACATCTCATGAGCATCGTCGTCACCGGCGCCACCGGGCAGCTCGGCCGTCTCGTCATCGCGGGCCTCCTGGAGAAGGTCCCCGCGAGCGAGATCGCGGCCGTGGTCCGGGGCGAGGAGAAGGGCGCGGAGTTCGCGGCGAAGGGCATCGAGCTGCGGGTCGCCGACTACGACAGGCCGGAGACGCTGAAGGACGCCTTCCGCGCGGGCGACCGCGTGCTCTTCATCTCGGGCAGCGAGGTCGGCAAGCGCGCCGCGCAGCACACGGCCGTGGTCGGGGCCGCGAAGGAGGCGGGCGTCGCCCAGCTCGCGTACACGGGCGTCCTCGGCGGCCCGGAGGCCGATTTCGCGCTCGCCGAGGAGCACAAGGTCACCGAGCGGGCGATCCTCGACGCGGGCGTCCCGTACACCTTCCTGCGCAACGGCTGGTACGACGACATGTACATCGCCCAGCTCCCCGTGTACCTCGCGAACGGCGCCGTGCTCGGCAGCTCGGGCGAGGGCCGGATCGCCCCCGCTCCCCGCGAGGACTACGCCGCGGCGGCCGTCGCGGTGCTCACGGGTGAGGGGCACCTGAACCAGGCGTACGAGCTGAGCGGCGACGTCGCGTGGACGATGAGCGAGTTCGCGGCCGAGATCGCGCGCCAGTCCGGCAAGCCGGTCGTGTTCACGAACGTCGCTCCCGAGCAGTACCGGCAGGTGCTGCTCGGCGCGGGCCTGCCCGAGCCGATGGCGGAGATCCTGACGGACGTCGAGAGCGCCATCGAGCGCGGCCTGCTCGCGGGGACCACCCACGACCTCTCCCGCCTCATCGGCCGCGGGACCACCCCGATCGCGGACTCGATCGCGGCGGGGCTCAAGAAGCTGGAGGGCTGAGCGACACCCGGAGGGCCCCGGCCCGCCCCTGACGGACGACTCCGTTCCGACCCGCGCCCCCGCCGGACGGCCCGCGCCCCAGGGGTGCGGGCCGTCCTGTCATGACCGTAGGCCGATACGGGAATGACAAGCCGCGCCGCTCCCGTTACCTTCCCGACGGGGGCGGCGGCAGGGCGCCGGCCCGTGACCGGACGGGGACAGCGATGGCCGCACCACAGGACACCACTCCAGCCGCCGAGAGCACCTCGCGTGCCGGGCTCTCCTACGGATTCGGCGCCTACGGCATCTGGGGCCTGGTCCCGCTCTTCTGGCCGCTGCTCAAGCCGGCCGGGGCGGGCGAGATCCTTGCGCACCGCATGGTGTGGTCGCTCGGCGTCGTCGCGATCCTGCTGCTCTGCATACGCCGCTGGGCGTGGGCGGGCGAGCTGCTGCGCGACCCGCGCCGCCTCGGGCTCGTCGCGGTCGCGGCGGCCGTGATCACGGTCAACTGGGGCTTCTACATCTGGGCGGTCAACGCGGGCCACGTCGTGGAGGCGTCGCTCGGGTACTTCATCAATCCGCTCGTGAGCATCGCGCTCGGCGTGCTGCTCCTCGGAGAACGCCTGCGGCCGGCGCAGTGGGTCGCGGTGGCGACGGGCGTGGCATCGGTGCTCGTCCTCGCGATCGGCTACGGGAAGCCGCCGTGGATCTCGCTGATGCTCGCCTTCTCGTTCGGCGCCTACGGGCTGGCGAAGAAGAAGGTCAACCTCGGCGGGATCGAGTCGCTCGCCGCCGAGACCGCCCTCCAGTTCCTGCCCGCGCTGGGCTTCCTGATCTGGCTCGGCGCACGGGGCGAGGCGACGTTCACGGGCGAGGGCGCGGGCCACGCGGCGCTCCTCGCCTCGACCGGGATCATCACGGCGGTGCCGCTCGTCTTCTTCGGCGCCGCGGCGATCCGCGTGCCGCTCTCGACGCTGGGCCTGCTCCAGTACCTGGCCCCGGTCTTCCAGTTCGGCCTGGGCATCTTCTACTTCCACGAGGAGATGCCGGCCGCACGCTGGGCGGGCTTCGGGCTCGTGTGGATCGCGCTGGTCCTGCTCACGTGGGACGCGCTGCGCACGGCCCGCGCCAACCGCCGCACGGCGGAGCGGCTGCGCACGGCGGTGCGCGAGGCGAAGGCGGTACGGAACCCGGCGGGGGCGGAGACGGTACGGGAGGCGGCCGGGACGGAGCCCGTACGGGACCCGGCGGCGGAGGCGCCCGTACGGGATCGCGCCGCGCGCCCGGTGCGGGAGGCGTGAACCGGCGCGGCGCGGGATGAAGGGCCGGAAGCCGGGAACACTCGACGCCATGGCTGATCACGAGATCGACGCGGCGCGGGACATCGACGCCCTCGTCTTCGACGTCCTCGGCACGCTCGTGGACGACGTGGCGGGAATCCGCACCGGAATCGGCGAGCTGACGACGGACGCGGCGGAGGCGGAGCGGCTGTTCGCGCTGTGGCAGGAGCACACGGACACCGAGCAGCGCCGGATGATGGCCGGGCAGCGGCCCTACCTTCCGGCCGACGCGCTCGACATGGAGACGGCGGGGGTGGTCGCGGCGGCGGCCGGGCTGGACGACGACGTCGCGGCGGTGGCGGCGCTCGCGCGCACGGCGCACGCGCTCGCGCCGTTCCCGGACAGCGTCGCGGGGCTCGACCGGCTCGCCCGCCGCTTCCCGCTCATCGCCCTGTCGAACGCGAGCCGCGCGGAACTGCTCGGCATCACGGTGCGGGCGGGGCTGCGCTGGCACCTGGCGCTCTCCACGGAGGAGGCGCGCACGTTCAAGCCGGACCCGCCCGCGTACGAACTCGCGCTCGCGGCGGCGGGCCGCCCGCCGGAGCGGGTCCTGATGGTCGCGGCGCACGCCTGGGACCTGCGCGGCGCGCAGAGCCTCGGGATGCGGACGGCGTACGTGCACAGGGACGAGCGCGAGGCTCCGGGCCCGGACGACCGCTTCGACGTCACGGCGGCGGACTTCACCGAGCTGGCGGACCGACTGCTGGGATAGCGGGGACGGGAGCGGCCGGGGGCTTCCCCCGGCCGACTCGCGGCGCCCCCGCCGCCCCTACGTTCCCCGGCCGACTCGCGGCGCCCCCGCCGCCCCTACGTTCCCCGGCCGACTCGCGGCGCCCCCGCCTCTACGTCCCGCCGCCCACCCCCCAGCCCCGCCCCTCGTCCCCCAGCCAGGCCCGCGCCCCCTGCGCGTCCACCGTCAGCCCGAACTCCCCGTACCCCGGCCGCCCGGCCGTCTGCCACCAGCGGTAGGCCGCCTCCACCTCGTGCCACAGCTTCCGCTCCCCGTACTGGAGGACGGTCGACTCCGCGTCGGGCCGCAGCACCAGGCACGCCCACGAGCCGGTGCCGCCCGTGTCGTGGAACCACACGGGACGGCTGCCGTCGAGCTGCACCGTCGGCGCGACCGCCGTCGCGCAGCGCGGCACGCGCAGGCCGAGCGCGAACCGCGCGCTGCCGAGCAGGTCCGAATCGAGGATGTCGGTGCCGATCCACGCCGAGGAGCGGTGCGCCTTGGCCCCGGTCTCGCGCAGGTACTCGGCCCGCGCACCCCCGCGCCAGCGCTGCCCGCGCGCCCGCGTGCACTCGACGGGCCGCAGGAAGCGCCCGCTCGCCGAACGCCCGTCCCGGCTCACGCGCAGCGCCACGAGCACGTCCGCCGAGCAGAAGTTCGTCCCCCACGGCAGCACGATGAGCGCCCCGGGCGCGCTCTGCTCGATCCACGCGTACGGGACCTCGCGCAGCCCGCAACAGGACACGATCCGGTCGTACGGGGCCTGCGTGGTGTGCCCCGAGAGCCCGTCGCCGACGCGCACCTCCGGGTTGAGCCCGAAGCGGCGCAAGCGCTGGCGCGCGAGCGCGGCCACGGACTCGTCGATCTCGAAGCTCGTCACGGCGGGCACGCTGAGCCGGTGCGCGAGCAGCGCCGTCGTCCACCCCGTGCCCGTACCGACCTCCAGGACCCTCCCGACGCCCTCACCGAGGCGGAGGTCGGCGAGCAGCCCGAAGACGACGGACGGCCCGAGCGCGGTCGAGGTCGCGAGGCGTCCCGGCGTCAGCCCCGTGTGCTCGCCGTCATCCCACTGGGTGACGATCGGCGCATCGCTGTCCGCGTACCCGTACCACGTGGCAGGGTCCCTGCTGCGCGACACCGGTACGTGCGACCGCTGTTCGGCGTCCCACGGCCACATGAGGGGCGGCAGGAAGGCGGCGCGCGGCACCTCCTCGTAGGCGTCCCGCCAGTCCGGCGCGAGGACCCCCGTCGCGCTCATCCGCCGCCCGAGCCGCAGTCTCGCGTCCCGCTCCGCGCTGCCCCGCTCGCTCGTCACCACGACCGCTCGACCTCCGTACGCTCGTACGGGTACGCGTGCGCGGCACGGCGGCGGACCGGTGGTGGGGGCATGACGGCACCTCTGTCTCTGGCTGAAGGGCACCCGTGGGGGATGTGAGTCAAACGCCGGAAAGGGCTTCCGGGGCACGGCACCGCCGAGGAACCACCCACCCCGCCGCGCGTTGACGCGGGGCCCGGCGGCTCACCGGGGGCACGGATGTACGGCGGCGGGGCGACGGGACCGCCGAGGTGAGCGCTCCGGGGCGCCTCCGCGCGGCGACTGTGCGGAAGGTAGCGGCGGTACGGGCCGCAGGCGGCCGATGTCCCGGCGGCGGTACGGGCACGGAGCGGCCTCCCCCTTCCCCGGCGGGTCCGCTGACCTGCGCGGCTCACCGCCGTGTGAACCCGTGCGGGTGCCGCGCGATGAGGACGCGGCAGTCGACGGCGCGGGAGTGGTCACCGGCGGCGGTGGCCGCCCGCTCCTCCGCGCGGAGGCGGTCGCAGAGGCGGCAGGGAAGGTCGGATTCGGGGGACTCGGGCGGGCGTTCGTGGACGAGGCGCAGGGTCATGACGGTTCCTCTCCGTGGCGGTTTGGCTACCGGGGAGGTACACGGTGACCTAGCGTGGAGAACTACTCAACGTTGTGCCAACGGGTGGAAGGTGGAGGGGAACGCCCCTTGAACATCAAGAAGCTGAACCCGGACGCGGGGCCTTACGCGGCCTACGGAGCGCGTTTGCGCAAGGTACGGCAGGAGCTGGGACTGCGACAGAAGGACGTGGCAACACGGGTGGGCTACGCCGAGTCGCACATGTCCGGCGTGGAAATCGCCGCGAAGAAACCAACACTCAATTTCTCGGTGGCGCTTGACACCGCACTCGGACTCACGAACACCGAGCGGTCGTTCGAGCGCGAGTGGCGGAACATCACGTTCGGGGCCTTGCTGGAGGGGTTCCCCGAGTACCTGAAGCTCGAAGGGCGGGCGGTGGAGGTCCGAGCTTTCGAAACCGGCATAGTCCCAGGGCTGCTCCAGACTCCTGAATATGCCAGAGCACTGGCAGAAGCCGCAGTTCGGCGCGGTGCGATCACTGCGGAACTGGCGGAGCAACGTCTCCGTGCGCTGGCCGAACGCCAACAAGCCGTGCAGGGCGAGCGTCCGCCCATGATCTTCGCGGTACTGGACGAGAGCTGCATCCGCCGCACTATCGGCGGCTCGGAAGCTATGAAGGCTCAGCTACGTCACTTGGTGGGCTTCGCGGCCCTCCCCAATACCGTCCTTCAGATCGTTCCCTTCTCTGTCGGGGAACGGCGTCCGCTCGACCTGCTCACCAATCTGCTCACGCTCCCGGATCGCGGCATCGTCTCGTACGCGGAGTCACAGACACAGGGACACCTTGATCGCGAAATCACCTCCGTCGCCGCCTTGATGACCGCCTACCATCAGGCACAGGCCGTGTCGCTTTCGCAAGCGGAGACTGTGGCCTTGATCGAACAGGCTGAAAGGGAACACCCGTGAGTAACGCTCCCCGCTGGTTCAAGTCCTCGTACAGCAACAACGGCGGAAGCTGCGTCGAGGTCGCCACCAACCTCGTCCCCGCCCACGGCATCGTCCCGGTCCGTGATTCCAAGAACCCCGGCGGCCCCTCCCTCGCCCTCCACACGTCCGCCTTCGCCGGGTTCGTCTCCGGTGTGAAGCGTGGCGACTTCGACGTCTGAGCCAACCTTCCGCGTCCCGAAGCCCCGTCGCCCCGCGCAGGACGGGGCTTCGCGCTGTGCGGGGTGGGGCATACCTCCCGGCAGGGCTCAACTCGACGTGCTGGAGGCCGGGATGGCGGAGTGGCGCAAGTCCACGTACAGCGACAACGGTGGGAGCTGCGTGGAAGCGGCGGCGGACTGGCGTACGTCCACGTACAGCAACAACGGGGGCCAGTGTGTGGAGGTCGCCACCAACACCCCCCACACCATCCCCGTCCGCGACTCGAAGAACCCGGCAGGACCACACCTCTGCCTCACCCCCACCGCCTTCACCACCTTCGTGGCAAGCGTGCAGCGCGGCACCTTCGACCTCTGAGCCGAGACCGTCAGCCCCCCGAAGCGCCACAACCGGCGGACACCGCTTCGCGCTGCACGAGGTGGGGCATACCTCCGAGGACCGGGTACAACCGAGCACGTAGGAGGCCAGGATGGCGGAGTGGCGCAAGTCCACGTACAGCGACAACGGAGGCGACTGCGTGGAGGCGGCGGCGAACTGGCGTACGTCCTCGTACAGCGACAACGGCGGCACGTGCGTGGAGGTCGCCACCAACACCCCCCACACCATCCCCCTCCGCGACTCCAAGAACCCCACAGGCCCCCACCTCCACCTCACCCCCACCGCCTTCACCACCTTCGTGGCAAGCGTGCAGCGCGGCACCTTCGACCTCTGAGACGAGACCGTCAGCCCCCCGAAGCGCCACAACCGGCGGACACCGCTTCGCGCTGCACGAGGTGGGGCATACCTCCGAGGACCGGGTACAACCCAGCACGCAGGAGGCCGCGATGGCGGAGTGGCGCAAGTCCACGTACAGCAACAACGGAGGCGCCTGTGTGGAGGCGGCTGCCGAGTGGCGTGCGTCCTCGTACAGCGACAACGGCGGTCAGTGTGTGGAGGTCGCCACCAACAGCCCCACACGATCCCCGTCCGCGACTCCAAGAACCCCTCCGGCCCCCACCTCCGCCTCACCCCCTCCGCCTTCACCGCCTTCGTGACGAGCGTGCAGCGCGAGGAGTTCGGGGCGGCCTGAGCCCCCGCTGCCCCGGAGGGCCCGGCACGTCCGATGCGTTCGAGAACGCCATCGCGTCGCGGTCTCCGGGAGGGCGGGGCACGTACCTTCGCGCTCGGCGGGACGCGGCCCGTGGGCGGGCATCCCGGAGCCGTGGGACGCCGACCGGAGGGAAGCGCTCAGCGGTTCTCCTCGGCCAGCAGGTGGCCGAGCGGGAGGCCGGTCAACGCCCTTACCTCGCGAGCGAGGTGGGCTTGGTCGGCATAGCCCGTGCGGTGGGCGACCTGGGCGAAGGGGAGGCCGGTGCGGGCACGGTCGAGGGCGCGGCCGAGGCGCAGGATGCGGGCGAGGGTCTTCGGGCCGTAGCCGAAGGCGTCCAGGCAGCGGCGGCGCAAGTGGCGCTCACTCAGGGCCAGTTCGCGCGCGAGGTCAGCGACCGCGAGGCCGCACCGGACCCCGGCGAGCACCGCCTCCGGCACTCGGTCGCGCGCGATCCGTCCGTACAGGGCCGAGGCGGCCACCGCCTCCAGCGAGGCTGCGCGGTCGGCGGACTCCCCGACGCGCTCGGCGAGTTCCCGTGCCCTCCGCTGCGGCCACAGGTCCGCCAACGGCACCCGCAGGTCACGCAACTCCCCGGCGGGAACGCCCAGTACGGACGGTGCCGCGCCCGGAGGAAACCGCACCGCCTCGTACACCTCACCGGCCCGTACGGGCGTCACGTGCGCGGTCGTGTCCGGGCCCGCGACGAGCAGGCGGCCACCGGCCCACATCAGGTCCATGCAGGCGTCCGGCAGAACGCGGACGTGCGCGTCGGCGCTCTGCCGCCGCGACCACAGCACCGCCCCCGGCACGACCGAAGAACCCCGCTCCCGATACACCCCCCAGTATCGACCGGAAACTCCACCGGATGGCGCCGCGCTCCCCGAACAGCGGAACCCGCCCTCGCGACTACGGGCGCCACCTCGCCCCGTGCAAGCCGATTCCGTACGACCGACGCGTCCGCCACCGAGCGCCTGGAGTGCGCGGCGTGAGCCACGCTGTGACCCAAGCGGCCGGCATCCCGGTCGAGCGGTTCTCCGCGACGGGCGCTTCCCCGCCTTGCCGACGCTCTTGGAGCCGGGCGCCCCCGCTCCGCTCGTCCACCCACCTTCCGTGCGCGGAGATGGTCGCGGGTGGAGTACTGGAGCAGTGCGTCGCGGCACCGTCCGTGTCCTTGCAGAACACCGGGGGCCTGCCGCGAGGAGGGCCGCCTTGGCGGCCCTGCCCGGGCCGGGAAAACACCTTGCGCGCGGACGAGGCCGCTGAAAGGTTCCTGCCGTGGACGAAGACGTGATCGTGCTGCGCAGGGCCGGGGAATCGGATGCCCGAGGGGCGGCGGACGTGTGGCTGCGGTCGTTCGCCGCCGCGCTGCCGGGGGTGCGGCGGGCGCACTCGGACGACGAGGTGCGCGAGTGGTTCACGTACGTCGTGGTGCCCGGGATGGAGACGTGGGTCGCCGAGACGGGCGGCGGTGCGCTCGTGGGCGTACTGGCTCTCTCCGACGACGAGTTGGAACAGCTCTACCTCTCCCCCGAGGCGCGCGGGCAGGGGCTCGGGGAGCGGTTCGTGGCGCTCGCCAAGGAGCGGCGGCCCGCCGGGCTCGACCTGTGGACCTTCCAGGTCAACACCCCGGCACGCCGCTTCTACGAGCGGCACGGCTTCGTCGTGGCCGAGGAGACGGACGGGGCGCGGAACGAGGAGAAGGAGCCCGACGTGCGGTACGTGTGGCGCCCGTGAGCGAGCAACTGCCGCCGGGCGGCGTGGAGGTGGACGAGGCGCGGCTCGACACGGGCTGGGCCGCACCGTGGCACCCGGCACGGGCGGCGGAGCGGCTGCGAGGCCTCTCGGCGCCGTGGTGCGTCGCGGCCGGGTGGGCGCTCGACCTCTTCCGGGGCGGCCTGCCCTCGCGGCCCCACGGTGACCTCGAACTCGCGGTTCCGGAGGCAGGGTTCGGGGAGCTGGCGGCGCGCTTTCCGGAGTACGTGTGGGACGGCGTGGGCGACGGGCGGGTGTGGCCCGGGTCGGGCCCGCTTCCCGGGTCGCACCAGACCTGGTTGCGCGATCAGGCGACGGACCGCTGGCTGCTCGACGTCTTCCGCGAGCCGCACGAGGGCGGGACGTGGATCTGCCGCAGGGACCCGTCGATCCGCCTCCCGTACACGGAGATCGTCGCGCGCACGGCGGACGGCGTTCCGTACCTGATCCCTGAGGTGGTGCTGCTCTTCAAGGCGAAGGCCACGCGGCCGAAGGACGAGGCGGACTTCGCGGGGGTACTTCCGCTGCTCGACGCGGGGCGGCGAGAGCGGCTGCAGGGGTGGCTGGAGCGGGTGCACCCGGGGCACGGGTGGGGGGAGCGGCTGCGCTGAGGCGGCCGAGGCGGCTGGGCTGGGGCGACCGGACCGAGGCGGCCCGACCGGGGCGGGCGGACCGGGGGGGCATTCCCGGGCGGGCCGCACGTCAACGTCCGTACGACAGAACCACCTTCGGGTGAAAGATCACCCATCGGGAGCAAAAGGCAGGCTTCCGGGCATTGTCCCGTTAGCACTGTCCGTAGCCACGTCATAGCGCTCCGACACCACCCGAAGGGACCCCGTGGGACTGTCACGCGCGTACGGAAGCCCCCTCACCGAGGGCCCCACGCCCGCCTCCGCATCGACCGAAGCGCCACCGCTGCCGTACCCGAGCGGCTGGGCGGCGCTCGCCTTCTCGGAGGAGCTTCCGGCGGGCAAGGTCCTCACGCGGCCCCTCGCGGGCGAGGACGTCGTCCTCTACCGCCTGCGCTCGGGCGAACTGCGCGCGATCCGCCCGTACTGCCCGCACCTCGGCGCGCACCTCGGACTCGCGAAGCTTGAGGGCGACGACCTCGTGTGCCCCTTCCACGCCTTCGCCTTCGCCCCGGACGGCACCTGCGTCCGCACCGGTTACGACACCCCGCCGCCCCGCTCCCCGCTCAGCCGCCGCCACGTCCTGGAGGCGAACGGCGCGGTCTTCGTCTGGCACCACCACGAGGACCGCGAGCCGTACTGGACGATCCCCGCCTGGCACGAACTGGGCCACCGCCCCGCCCGGTACGCGGCCTGGGAGTTCTCCGGGCACGCCCAGGAGGTCATCGAGAACTCGGTCGACTACGGGCACTTCGCGACGCTCCACGGCTGGAAGAAGGCCGAGATCCTGGAGCCCCTGACGTACGACGGGGACACCTTCCACCTCACGATGCGCGCGACCGAGTCCGCCCCGCTCATCGGTGACTTCACCGTCGACGTGGACGTCCACGGATACGGGCTCGGCTGTCTGCACGCCGACATGTACACGCCCCGCATGGGCATGCGCATGTGCACGATGATCCTGCCGACCGCGATCGGCCCGCACCGCATGCAGTTCCGGCAGCGCAACCGCCTCGCCTTCTCCGAACCCGCCAGGCTTCCGGCCCCGGTGGCGAAGGCGGTGAGCCGCACGGCGGCGCGCGTCTTCGAGGGCCTGCTCTTCAAGTCGAACATCGAGTTCACGGCGGCGGACTTCCCGATCTGGGACTCGAAGAAGTACGTGCAGCCGCCCAGGCTCGGGCAGGGAGACGGCCCGATCGGCCCCTTCCGCCGCTGGGCCAAGCGCTTCTACCCGCCCGAGCCGGCCTCCGCGGTCGTCGCGGCGCGGGACGCGGAAGCACGCGAGGGGGCGGGTCGCGTGATGCGGTAGGCGTCCCGTACGCAGAGGTTGAGCAGCGTCGCGAGCAGGATGAGGCCCGCGCACACGCACAGGACGGCACCGTCGCTCCACAGGTGCGCGGCGAGCGCCACGAGGAGGTAGCCGAAAGGGATGGCGCGCCGTTCGCCGACGCTGTTGAAAGCGGACATGCGGCCGAGTTCGGCCTCGGGCACGTAGCTCTGGAACGCCGTCGTCCAGGTCACGACGGCGACGTCGAGCAGCACGCCCGCGAGCACGGCGGCCCCGAGGACGTACCCGAGCGGGAGCCCGGCGGCGAGCACGGCGAGCGGGACGGCGAGTCCCCCGCTCGCGAGAATCGCGACGACGAGCAGCCGTCGGGGCCGCCAGCGCAGACACACAAGCGTCCCGCCGAGCAGCCCGCCCGCGAGCGCCGCCTCCACGAGGCCCCAGTCCCGCGCCCCGCCGTAGCGCGCGGCGGCGACGAGGGGCCCGAGGAGCTGGAACCCGGCGAGCCAGGCCGCGACGACGACTGTCCCGGAGAGCGTGTACGTCCACAGCCACGTACGGGCGAGGAAGGCCCGCCAGCCCGAGCGCAGCGCGGCGAGCGGGCGGCCCACCGCGAGCGGCGCCGGGAGGCGGAGCCCGCGCAGCAGGACAGCGGCGACGGCGAAGCTCACCGCGTCCCAGCCGAGCGCCCACGCGGGCCCGCCGGCCGCGACGAGCAGCCCCGCGGCGACGGGGCCGACGAAGCGCACGGCGTTGGCGGGCAGGCGGAGCAGGGCATTGGCGCGCTGCGCCTGCTCCAGCGGCACGAGCTGCGGGACGGCGCCCTGAGCGGCGGGGACGCGGAAGGCGGCGGCCGTACCGGAGACGAGGCCGCACACCGCGACGGTGGCCGTACCGGCGTGCCCCACCCCCACGAGCGCGGCGAGCACGCCCTGCGCGACGGCGGCGAGCGCGTTGCCCGCGAAGAGCAGCCGACTACGGGACATCCGGTCGGCGAGCACCCCGCCGACCACGACGAACACCACGGTCGGCAGGGTGTTCGTCGCCAGCACGACGCCGAGCGAACCGGCCCCGCCGCCCTGCCCGATGACGGCGTAGGCGAGCGCGAGCGGCGCCATCGCGGACCCGGTGGCGGAGACGAGGTGCGCGAGGAGGAACCGGCGGAAGGGAGCGAGGCGGAGGGGGGAGACGGGGATGGCGGACATGACCTCGGGAGGGGGCGGGGGCCCGTCACGGGAGCCGGGCGGGACGGGGACGGGCCCGGGACGCGGGCCGGGCGGGACAGGGACGGGCCCGATACGGGAGCCGGGCGGGATGGGAACGGGCCCGGTACGCGGGCCGGGCGGGATGGGACGGGACCCGTCCGGGAGCCGGGCGGGCACGGGCTGTGTGTCACGGGTGCGGGGCGCACGGTACCCGTCCGTCACCGGCGACGGGCCCGATCCCGCCACGCTCCCTCGCTCCGGATGCCGCCCCTGCCCCCGCGTGCTCCCCTGGAAGGGGGGTACCCGGGCGCCACAGGACCCCCGGCCTCAGGGAAGGAGCCTTGTCATGGGCGAGCCCGACGAGACCCGCGAGCGGCTCGACGCGATGCGGGAAAAGGCGCGCGAGCTGAGCGACAGCGCGGAGCACGAGAGCGATCCGAAGGAGCGGGAGCGGCTGGCGCAGAAGGCCCGCCGTCTGGAGTCGCTGAGCGAGCAGGAGAGCGACATGCGCAGCGGGGACATCTACCCGATCGAGTAGGGGCGCGGCCTCTGCTGGGGTTTTCCCCACCCCGGTCCGGCGGGCAGCCTCATCGCCCGGCGCGGGCCGCTCCGCTTGGCTGGGGTGGCCCGCCGTCCGTACTGCCGAAAGCCCCCTCATGCACTCCCGCGCCCTCTCCGCGCTGCGCCGCCCCGGCGTCCTCGCCGCGCTCACCGCGACGCTGCTCCTCGCCTTCTTCACCGCCCCCAACGCCCTCGCGCGCGACACGGTGAACACGAGCAACGTGGCGCCCGCCTTCCGGAGCGGTTTCGCCGCGTACTGGAACGCGGGCGACGCCGAGCAACCGGCCGGGCTGCGCGGCACGGTGGACTTCTGGTTCCGCTTCCACGTGGTCAAGGCGGGGGTCTCGGCGCTGCTGCTCGCGGCGGCCGTGGCACTCGGTGTGGTGCTGTGGCGGCGGCTCAGGGCCCGGGAGGGCCGCAGGGCACTGCTCGTGCTGTCCGCGACGGGTACGGGGGCGCTCGGCCTCTTCGCGCTCGTGGCGCTCATGGCGAACGTGCAGGGCGCGGCGGCCCCCTTCTCCTCCCTGATGCCGATGCTCGGCGCCGACAACGCCACGCTCGCCCAGGTCGGCGAGCGCCTCGCCGCCGACCCGAGCGGCGCGCACTCCCCCGTACTCGCCGCCATGATCGGCGACTTCGCGACCTACCACGCGGTCCTCGCGGTCGCGGCGGTGCTCGTCGCCCTCGCGGCGGCCACCGCGACCGTGCTCCTGCGCCGCCGCCGCGCCCCGCGCCTCGCCCCGGCCACGACGGCGCTCCTCACCCTGGCGGCCCTCGTCCTCGCCTTCGCGAACACGACGAGCGCCTTCGACTCCCCCGCGGCGCTGGCGGCCTTCACCTCCGGAAGCTGGTGAGCGGTCCCCGGAGGCCGGTGGACCGCGCGCTGGTGAGCGGTCTCCGGCGGCCGGTGGACCGCGCCGTGGTGAGCGGGCCTCGGAGGCCGGTGGGCCGCGCCGTGGTGGATGGCGCCGTTCCGGTCCCGGCGGCGCTCAGCCGGGTCCCCGCCACCGGCCCCGGGTGCGGGGTCATTTGCTCCAGGGCGGGTTGATGGTGCTGCCGTCGGCCAGCTCGGCGCTGAGCCCTGCCCGCGTGGTGACCCACATGTGCGCGGGCCGGTCGGCGGGATTGGCGACGGCCAGCTCGGAGCCCGCCGGGGCCACCGCCGCGTCACCGGCACCGAGTTCGGCGCTCTCGCCGCCGATGGTGAGCCGGAGGCGGCCGGACAGCACGTAGAACGTTTCCTCCTGGCTGATCGTGTGGGCCGGAGCCACCGTTCCCGCCGGGATCTCGCACCGCCAGGCGGCGAGGTCCCGGGCGCCCGTGCCCGGCCGGAGGTAGGAGACGAAACGGGCACCGTGGACCTCGTGGACGACGGCCTCGTCACTGCGAACGAAGGGCATGCCAACTCCTCAAAGACAAGCTGCTTGTCTATGAAGACAAGCAGCTTGACCAGTTATAGTCAAGCCCATGGATGACGCTCTGGCCCTCTCCGCCCTCGTGCTGGGGCTCTCGGGCCACTTGGTGCAGGACATGCACGCACGCGTGTCCGCGCAGGGATTCGCGGACCTGCGGCCCGCGCACGGCTTCGCCTTCGCCCGCATCTCCCTGGGCGACGCCACGACAGCCTCCCTGGGCGAGCACCTGGGCGTGACCAAGCAGGCGGCGGCCCAACTGGTCAAGGAACTCGTCGACAAGGGGTACGTGGTGCGGCTTCCGCATCCGCACGACGCCCGCGCGCGGCTCCTGGGCCTGACCGAGGCCGGCCGGGCCGCCACGCGGGCCGCCGACGAGGCCGCTCGGGCCGCCGTCGCACCGTGGCGGAAGGCGCTCGGCGAAGCGCGCTTCGGCGAACTCGTCGCCGACCTGGCACGGATCACGCCCCAGGGACCGATCCGCCCCACCTGGTGACCCACTGGGTGAGCCGGTGTCCCACTGGTTGACCCAGTGGACCCCACCTGATGAGCCGGTGGGCCACCGGCCACCGGGAGACGCGCCCGACGGCCCCTCAGGGGCGCCCCCTCGCCCTCACTCCTGAAGGCCGCGCCGCCCGCCCCCTTGCGGTGCCAAAAGCCACCGCGCCGAAGGGCTGGTCAGGGGCCGGACCAGGCGGCGGACCGGGGACGAGGCCAGGACGGTGGTCAGCAGGACGCCCGCCACGAGGAGGGCGATCAGCTCCAGCGTCGTGTCCGCGCGGGCGATCAGGCCCTTCTCCCGCAGCGGCATGATGATCAGGGGGTGCAGGAGGTAGACCGTGAACCCGCCCGCCCCCAGCGCCGAGATCAGGGGCAGGCGGCGCTTCGGGACCAGCCGCAGCAGGCACAGGACCAGGAACGCCGCCACCGCCAGGACCGCCAGCCGCACGAGCCACGCGCCCTCCATGCCCAGCGGGGTGTCCGCCGTGTACGGGTGCCGCATCGACAGCCACGTACCGGGGATGTCGCGGTGCCAGCGCCACGCCGCGAGGCCCGCGCCGAGCACACCCGCGACCGCGACCGGCAGGCTCCAGCGGCTCTCCAGCCACTCGCGGCCCGCGCCCTGGCCGAGGCGCCAGCCGAGGTAGAAGAGCGGCAGGTAGACCAGTGTCCGGCTCGCCGAGAACAGGAGGCCGAACTCCTCCACGTAGCCCAGTCCCGCCGCCACCGCCGTCGTCACGAGCAGCGGGTACCGCAACTGGACCACCAGGGGCAGCAGCAGCCGCCAGCAGAACAGCGACATGAGGAACCACAGCGTCCACGGGAGCTGGGCGAGGTGGAGCGTGAAGGGCCCGCCGAGCGCGTACGACTCCAGCGAGAACAGCAGGCTGAACGTGAGCGCGGGCAGCGCGATGGTGCGCAGGAGGTTGCGCAGGCGGCGGGGGTCGAGCGGCCCCGGGCTGCTGAAGACGCCCGCGAGCATGACGAAGGCGGGGACGCGGAAGGCCCACGCGGCCACGTTGAAGGCGTGCAGCACCCCGTACCGGCTCATGATGCTGCCGATCGTGTGCAGGACGACGATGAGGGTCGCCGCGACGAAGCGGGTGTTGTCGTACCAGGGATCGCGGGGCTTGGCCCCCGCGACGGGTACGGGCGCGGGTATCGCCGTGGCGGTGGGTCCGGCGCGGCCCGGCGCGGCGCTTCTCATCGTGGCGGTCTCCTGCGGCCAGGGGTGGCGGCGGGGTGCGGCCACCGGAGGGGAAACCCTTTCGCCGGCTGGGGAGCGCCCGGTGAGGAACGGCCGGGCTACGGGTGAACTTCGGGTGTCCGCGAGGGGGTTCCCTCAGGTCGTGATGTCCTTCGTGCCCAGCCGCGCCCACGCCAGCGAGCCGAAGAGCGCCACGTAGACCGCCTGGAGGCCCAGGTTCTTCAGCACGTCGTCCCACAGGAGCGGATCGCGGACGAGGTCGGCGAAGGCGAGCCAGTGGTGCGAGAAGAAGTACGGCTGGAGCGCGGAGAGTTGCGGGATCACGTCGAGGATCTGGACGGTGATGACGAGCCCGACCGTCGTCGCCATCGCCGCGATGCCGCTGTTCGTCAGCGTCGAGACGAAGAGGCCGAGCGCGGCGACACCGAGCAGTGAGGCCGCGACGACGAGCGCGATGAGCAGCGCGCGTCCCACGCCCTCGCCGAAGCCGATGCGTGTGCCGGAGATCGTCGTGAGGTCCCCGACCGGGAAGAGCGCGAGCCCGGTGAGCAGAGCGGCGAGCGTCACGACACCGGTCGCCGCCGCGCAGAACACCGCGACGGCCCCGTACTTCGTCAGGAGGAGCCTCGTCCGTCCGGCGGGCGCGACGAGCAGGTACCGCAGCGTCCCCGCGCTCGCCTCGCCCGCGACCGCGTCGCCCGCGACGACCCCGACCGCCATCGGCAGGAAGACCGGGAGCGTCGCGGCGAGCGCGGTGAAGACGAGGAAGAGACCGTTGTTGGTGATCTGCGAGGCGAAGGCCGGTCCGCCACCGCCGTGCGCGTCCGCGCCGCCCCCGCCGCCCGTCTCGATGCGCACGGCGATCCCGATGAGCACGGGGATCGCGGCGAGCACCCCGAGCAGGGCGAGCGTGCGGCCCCGGCGAAAGGTCGTGCGCAGTTCGCTGGCGAGGAGCCCGGAGCCGGGCAGGCGGAAGGCACGGGTACGGGGCGCGCCCGCAGCCTCGGCGCGCTCGGCGTCCCCACGCCCCGCGCCCGCCTCCGCCACCGCGGGCTCGGCGCGCCCGCGGCCCGCCTCCGCCCCGGCCCACTCGCCGTCCCCGCGGCCCGCCCCCGCCCCCGCCGCAGAGCTCTCGGCGTCCCCGCGGCCCGCCTCGGCTTCCGCCCCCGCGCGTTCAGCGTCCGCCATCGAAGCCCTCGCCCGTCAGTTCCACGAACCTCTCCTCCAAGGTGATCGCCTCGGTCCCGAAGGCCCGCACCCGCACCCCCGCACCGACCAGCGCCGCGTTGAGCGCGGCCGGGTCGAGTCCGGCGGGTGGCTCACCGCTGAGCCGGTCGGGCCCGTCCTGGCGTACGTCCGCGACGCCGTGCGTCGCGAGGACCCTTGTCGCCTCCTCGGTGTCCCCCGTCGTCACCACCACGCGGGCCGCGCGGGCCGCGAGCAGTTCCGTGACGGGGCCCTGCGCGCGCAGGCGGCCCGCCGCCATGACCGCGACGTGGTCGCAGACCTGCTCGATCTCGTCGAGCAGGTGCGAGGAGAGGAAGACCGTCGTGCCCTCGGCGGCGAGCGCGCGGACGAGGGCGCGGATCTCGCGCATGCCCTGCGGGTCCAGGCCGTTGGTCGGCTCGTCGAGGACGAGGAGGCGGCGGGGGCGGAGCAGCGCGGCGGCGAGGCCGAGGCGCTGCTTCATGCCGAGCGAGTACGTGCGGGCCCTGCGGTGCGCGGCGGGGGCGAGCCCGACGCGGTCCAGGGCCTCGGAGACGCGGCGTTCCCGGTCGGCGCGGGACGCGGTGGGGTCGGCGGCGTCGAGACGGCGCAGGTTGTCGCGGCCCGAGAGGAAGCCGTAGAGCGCGGGGCCCTCGATGAGCGCGCCGACGTGCGGCAGCACGCGCCGCCCCGCGCCCGGCATCTCGCCGCCGAGGACGCGCGCGCGGCCCGCGCTCGGTGTGACGAGCCCGAGCAGCATGCGGATCGTCGTCGTCTTGCCCGAGCCGTTGGGGCCGAGGAAGCCGAACACGCTGCCCTCGGGCACGCGCAGGTCGAGCCCGTCGACGGCGAGCCGGTCGCCCGGGTACCGCTTCGTCAGGCCCTCGGTCTCGATGACGAGAGGGGCGAGGGGGGCGCGGGGGACGCCCGGGGCCGGGGCCGCCGTCGTGGTGACGGCGGCCTTCCCCGCTTCCGCCGGTCGTGCGCTCACTTCCGTGACTCGGCCGCCTTCACGAGCGTGTCCTTCGTCACCGCGCCCGCGTAGACGTGGCCGTCGTCCGTGAGGAGGACATTGACGAGGCGCGTGGAGAAGAGGCGGCCGGTGCCGAAGGAGCCCTTGACCTCCTTGGCGAGGCTGTCGACGAGCTGCCCGGCCTGGCCGCCGCCCGCCTTCTGCGAGGCGAACCCGCCGGCTCCGGCGGGCAGGTCCAGGCGCGCGACCGTGGTCCAGCCCTCGCCGTACGTACGGGAGCCGCCGAGCAGGTCCTTGAGCGCCCCCGCGTCGGGCCCGGCCGCGCGGTCGGCGGGCGCCTCCTTCTTCGGCTCGGTGACCTCGGTGCCCTTCGGCGGCGTGAACGAGAAGGTCTTCGCCGCCGGGGCGGTGAAGCTGACCTTCGTGAACCCGGCCTCGACGACCGGCTTGCCGCCGTCGCGCGCGGTGAGCGCGGCCCGCAGCGGGGTGCCCGTCCGCGCGTCGACGAGGATGCGCACCGCCTTGACGGTCGAGCCGGACTGCTTCGGCTCGATGACGAGCTGGTAGGCGTCCCGGCCCGCGACGCGCGCGGTGCCGTCCACGCGGACCGTCGTGTGCGCGTCGACCGCCTCGAGTGCCCGGTCGGCCAGCTCCTGGGGGGTGAGCGCGGTGTACGGGGACCGCTCCGCGTGCTCGCTCACGGGGACGTCCAGGCGGACGGCCTTGTCGCTCGCGCTGTCGTAGGCCCAGGCGCGCGCGCCGTCGCGGATGACGCTGTACTCGGCCGCGTCCTCCAGGATCGAGAGGCGCTGGCGCTCGGGGCCGTCGGCGGCGAGGCGCAGCGTGTGCGTGCCGCTCGCCAGCTCGGTCAGCCTGGACTGCGGGTCGGCGTCGCCGCCGCCGCTCCGGGCGGGCCCGCCGAGGCCGCCGAAGGCCCCGCTGTCGAGGCCGGGGAGGCCCAGGTCCGTGCTCACGCGCACCGTGCCGGAGAAGTGCTCCTCGTGGGCGCCCGCGAGCTTCGCCACGAGCTGGTGCGCTGTCAGCTCGGGCAGGTCGGGGTCGCCGCTGTCCGCGAGGGCCGGGACGAGGCCCACCGTGAGCGCGGTCACGCCCACGACCGCCGCCGGGACCGCGTACCGGGCCGCCTTGCGGCGTGCCGCCCGGTACGGGGTGTCCTCCGGGCGGTTGCTCTCGCGCTGACCGTCTTCGGGCTGTGCCGTCATCCGTGCCACCTCCGTCGCCATTCTCCCCCGCGGACTCCCCGCCGGTCACTGTCCATCTGACCAGAACGGGGGCGACAAAGCGTCAGCCTTGGGGGCCAACGTGACGTACCCCTGTGGGATGACGGTCTCAGGGATGTCCCGTACGACGTGGGGTGGACCCGGCGGGCTCGGCCCACCCGGCAGGCACGACCCACCCAGCGGGAACGACCCACCCGGCGGGCACAGCCCACCCAGCGGGCGCAGCCCACTCGGCAGGCACAGCCCGTCCGGTGGCCTCAGCCCACCCGGTGGACGACCGCGTCGCAGAGGTCGGCCAGCGAGGTGCGGGCCGGGGTGTCGGGGAGGGCCTGGAGGGTGGCGCGGGCGTCGTGGGCGTAGCGCGCCGCGTCCTCGCTGGCCTGGGCGAGCGCGGGGTGGGCGCGCATGAGGGCCACCGCCTCCGCGAGCCGCGCGTCGTCCGTGAGGTCGCCGCGCAGGAGCGTGTCGAGAGCGACGTCCTCCGCGAGGCCCTGCCGCGCGATCCGCTCCCGCAGCCGCAGCACGGGCAGCGTCGCGATGCCCTCGCGCAGGTCGGTGCCGGGCGTCTTGCCGGACTCGTGGCTGTCCGAGGCGATGTCGAGCACGTCGTCGGCGAGCTGGAAGGCGACGCCGAGCCGCTCCCCGTACTGCGCGAGGACCTCCACGACCTCGTCGCCCGCGCCGGACATCATCGCGCCGTACCGCGTCGCGACGGCGACGAGCGAGCCGGTCTTGCCGCTGAGCACGTCGAGGTAGTGGTCGACCGGGTCGCGGCCGTCCCTGGGCCCGGCGGTCTCCAGGATCTGGCCCGTGACGAGCCGCTCGAACGCCTCGGCCTGGATGCGTACCGCCTCGGGGCCGAGACCCGCGAGGATCTGCGAGGCGCGCGAGAAGAGGAAGTCGCCCGTGAGGACGGCGACGGAGTTGTCCCAGCGCGCGTTGGCGCTGTCGACGCCGCGCCGCACGGTCGCCTCGTCCATCACGTCGTCGTGGTACAGGGTCGCGAGGTGGGTCAGCTCCACGACGACCGCCGAGGGGACGATGCCCGGGGCCTCCGGGTCGCCGAACTGGGCCGCGAGCATCACCAGGAGCGGCCGGAACCGCTTGCCCCCGGCGAGGACGAGGTGCTGGGCCGCCTCGGTGATGAAGGGCACCCCGCTCTTGGTCGCGTCCAGCAAGCCTTCCTCGACAGCCGTCAACCCGGCCTGGACATCGGCTTCGAGAGCCTGGTCCCGCACGCTCAGCCCAAATGGCCCGACGACGGTCACGAAGGGTTCTCCTGTCTGCTGACGATCACACGGTGTGTCGATGTGTCGCTGCTGCCTCTCAAGGCAGCGTATCCGGTCCCCTTTCGATCACGGAGAGCGCCTGCCCGACCAGCGCAGGCGGTATGCGACCGACACCGGTATGTTCGTGATCAACTCATATGAGCTGAAAGCGTTCCGTACCCGCGCGGACCCGCGCGGATCGCCCGGACCCGCGCGCGGTGACAGCTCTCGACCCTATCCGCCCGGGGCCTCTCCCCTCCGTACCCCCGTACGGGTCCTCCACCCCCGTCCGCGCGGGCCCGGCGCGCCCGCCCGCGTCACGACCCGTACAGGCGCTCAAGGACCACGGCGACCCCGTCCTCCGTATTGGCGCACGTCACCTCGTCGGCGACCGCGAGCAGCTCCGCGTGCGCGTTCGCCATCGCGACGCCGTGGCCCGCCCAGCCGAACATGGGGATGTCGTTCGGCATGTCGCCGAAGGCGATCGTGTCGGCGCCCGTGCGCCCCAGCAGCTCGGCGGCCCGCTCCAGCCCGTACGCCTTCGAGAGCCCGCGCGGCTGGAGCTCGACGGCTCCCGGGCCCGCCATCACGACGTTCACGAGGTCCCCGACGACCGCCCGCGCCACCTCCGCGAGCGCGTCCTCGGTGCGCCCCGGCGCCATCAGGAGCACCTTGCAGATCGGCCGCGACCACAACTCGGCGCGCCGCCGCACCCGTACGGAGGGCAGCGTCGGCGGCGGGGTGACGAAACCGGGCTCCATGAGCATGAGGCCGTCGCTGCCGTCCTGGTTGACGCCCGCGTACACCTGCCCGAGTTCCGCCTCGATCTTGCCGAGCGCCGTCTCGGCCAGCTCGCGCTCCATGCGTACGGAGTGCACGAGGCGCCCCGAGTCCGCGTCGTAGACCTGCGCGCCCTGGGCGCACACGGCGAGCCCCCGGTAGCCGATCGCGCGCAGGAGGGTGCGGGTCTGGGGGGCGGGGCGGCCCGTCACGACGATGTGCCGCGCGCCCGCGCGCCCGGCCCGCGCGAGCGCGGCTCTCGTGCGCACGGTGACCGTGTCCCGCTGGTCCCGCAGGAGGGTGCCGTCCAGATCGGTGGCGACGAGGGAGTACGGGGACGCTGCGGCCATGCGGCAAAGGATAAGGAGGGGAGGGGGGTGACGGGAGGGGCGTGCCGAATGTGACGGGGGCATGGGCCCGGCGTCCCAGGCCCGCGGCGGCCTCGCGGGGCTCCCGCCCGGACGGGCCGGATGCGGCCGCTCGGCGGGGCGCGGCGCGCGGGTGTGCGGGCGGCGGCGGGGACGCGTACAGGGCGCCCGGACGAAAGGCGTGACGGGGCCGTACGAGGCCGCCGCGCGGAGCCCGGTGGAGTACGGGCCGGGGATACGGCCAGGGGGCGGGGAGCGGGGCCGGGCGGCGGCGCGGGGGCGGCGCGGCTCGTGCCGGGCGGCGCGCGCCGCCCCGTGCGGAGGCGGCCGGGCGCTCCGCCGTCGACGCCGCCCGCCCGTCGCCGCGCGTACGTGACGGGGCCGGGTCTCCTCCGTACGGTCCTCCGGCACGCTCATCCTCGCGACGCGTTCTTCGCCCTTCCGGGTGACGGCCGCAAGGGCCCGTACCTCCCGGGTCGTCACCCTTCCTCGCGGCGCTCGCGCGGCCGGAGAACGCCGCGCGAGCGCGAGGACCGGCGCATGCCGAAGGGGCGTGCCCCGGCGGGCTACGCCACCTCGACCGCCCTCGCGAAGCGCTCGGCGAGGGCCGCGACCTCCGCGCGCAGCTCCTCGCCGCCCTCGACCCGGAAGCCGAACGGCACCCGGGCGAGCCATTCGCCCGCGTACATGGCGGGGTTGCGCGTGCTGCCGACGAGGACGCAGGAGGCGTCGTCGAGCGCTTCGAGCCGGCCCATGTGCGGCCGGAGCCAGGGCGCGACGTCGGCGAGCGGCGCGTGGAAGACGACGCGTGTGCCGAACTCCCAGCCCAGGCCGAGGTGTTCCTCCAGAGCGGCGACCGGGTCGAGGTCCGGGGGCGGGGTGAAGCGCCGGTCCAGCGCGCGAACGGCGCGGATGCGGTCGACGCGGTACGTCCGGACGGCGGCGGCCCGGTGCGAGTGGCACAGGAGGTACCAGCGGCCCTGGCGGACGACGAGCGCCCAGGGATCGACCTCGGCCTCGGCGTCGTCGCGGTAGCCGAGCGCGACCCGGCGGCGGGCCGCGACGGCCCCGGCGAGCTCGGCGGTCAGGACGGGATCGGGACGGGTCACGTACGGGTCCGGCGCGGCCGCCGCGTACGCGCCGAGCAGCGCGGCCTGCCGCCCCACCTCCGCCGGGAGCGCCCGCACGACCTTCCCGAGCGCCGTCCCGACCAGCTCGGGCCGCCCGCCGAGCACCGCCATCACGAGCCCGAGCGCCTCCTCCTGCGTGAACCGCACGGGCGGGAGCCGCGCCCCCCGTCCCAGCCGGTACCCGCCCCCCGGCCCCGGCACGGACTCCACGGGCACCCCCGCCTCGCGCAGCATCCCCACGTACCGGCGCACGGCCCGCTCCGTCACCCCGAGCCGCCCCGCCAGCTCCCCCGCCCCGAGACCGGGCCGCTCCCACAGCAGGTCGAGCGTGCGGAGGGCGCGGGCGGTGGGGGTGAGGTCGGGAGAGGGCGGGCCGGGGAGCATGGGAGGAGAGTAGGGGAGGCGCGGCCCCAGGGTCGCCCGGACGGGCGGTCCGCGAAAGGACGCCGGGGAGGGGATACGTGATGCGGGAGCGCGACACGCGGAGTGCGGAGGCACCGGCGGACAACTCGCGGACAGGGGCGGAGGTCCCAACGGCTGCGGGAGCTGCGGCGGACAACTCGTCGGCGGGGGCCGGGCTTTCGGCGGCACTGGCGGTGGTCGGGGGTGAGCGGGACGGCCTGCTCGCGGACACCGGTGTCCACCTGTACGCGTCGCGGGACATCCCGGAACGCAACGCCACCTACGAAGTCGCCCGCTACGCGCCGGGGTTCCTCCTCGTCGGCGACGACAGCGGCGGTCTCGGCTTCCTCGTCCGGGCCGACGACCCGGCGTCTCCCGTCTTCTCCTCGGACCTGGGCGACCTGGACCCGGCGGGCTTCCTCCCCGTGGCCGCGGACCTGTCGTCATGGGCCGGGGCCCTCGACTCGGCGCGGACGGAGTGAGCGACCAGAACCGGGGGCCGGGCGACGGGGGGCGGAAGGTGTGCGGACCGTCCCGGAAACGCGGCGCCGAATCGTCCGGATCTCCTTCTACGGTGGGGCTGTCGGCCGCTCGGACCGGCGGCTCGGAAGGGGAATGGGCATGGACGTGGTGCTTGTCGGTGGGCTGTGGCTCGACGGTTCGGCGTGGGAGCGGGTGGTGCCCGAGCTGGCGGCGCTCGGGCACCGGCCGGTGCCCGTGACGTTGCCGGGGCAGGGGGACGGCAACGGCGCGGCCACGCTCGACGACCAGCTCGACGCCGTACTCGCCGCCGTGGACGCGGCGCCGGGGAAGGTCCTCGTCGTGGGGCACTCCGCCGCCTGCGGGCTGGCCTGGCTCGCGGCCGACCGGCGGCCCGAACGGGTCGCGAAACTCGCGCTGATCGGCGGGATGCCGGCCGCGGACGGAAAGCCGTACGCGGACTTCTTCGAGGTACGGGACGGAGCGATGCCCTTTCCCGGCTGGGAGCCCTTCGCCGGGCCGGAGTCCGACGACCTCGGCGAGGAAGGCCGCCGCGCCTTCGCCGCCGCGGCGGTCCCCGTCCCCGAGGGCGTCGCCCGCGGCACGATCCGCCTCACCGACGCCCGCCGCTACGACGTCCCCGTACTCGTGGTGTGCCCCGAGTTCTCCCCGGAGCAGGCCCGCGAGTGGATCGCGGGAGGCGCCATCCCCGAACTCCCCCTCGCCAAACACCTCGACTACGCCGACATCGACTCGGGCCACTGGCCCATGCTCACCGCGCCGACCCCCCTGGCCCACATCCTGGCGGAAGCGGCGGACACCGCGGACACGGCGGCCTGACGGGGGCGAGGGCGGGCGCAGGCGCCTGCCCTCGGACCAGGCTGCGGGCTGCCGGACGCGCCGGAGGGCTGCCGGACGGGCAGCCGGGGCGCGAGGCCGGGGCCATCAAGGGGACAGGCGGGCGGGACCGGACGGGGGTAGGTCCCGCCCGTCTCCCCGTCCCCCCGCCCCGATTACCGCTGCCGGACGCCCCTCACCCCTCCCTCGCCGCCTTCAGCGCCGCCACGACCCCTTCTCCGTACGTCGCCCGCTTCTTCTCGCCCACGCCGCTCACCCCGGTCAGGCCCTCGACCGAGTCGGGGCGGGCCGCGACGATGGCGCGGAGGGTCGCGTCGGTGAAGACGATGTAGGCCGGGACCGCCTGTTCGCGGGCCTGTTCGGCACGCCAGGCGCGCAGCGCCTCGAAGAGCGGGACATCGGCCTCCGGGAGGTCCACGGGCGGCTTCTTCGCGCCGCCGCGACCCGAGGAGCCCGAGCCGCCGGAGGCGCGCGGCGCCTTCTTCGGCTCCTTGCGCAGCATCACCTGCCGCTCGCCGCGCAGCACCGCGCCCGCCTCCTCCGTGACGGACAGCGTGTTGTACTCGCCGCCCACCTCCAGGAGCCGCTGCGCGAGCAACTGCCGGATGACGCCGCGCCATTCGGTCTCGCTCAGGTCCTCGCCGACCCCGAAGACCGAGAGCTGGTCGTGGTCGAAGCGGATGACCTTCGCGGTGCGCCTGCCGAGCAGGATGTCGATGATCTGGCCCGTGCCGAAGCTCTGCCCGCGCTCGCGGCGCAGGCGGATCACGGTGGACAGGGCCTTCTGCGCGGGCACGGTGCCGTCGAAGGCGTCGGGGCTGCCGTGGAGGCAGTTGTCGCAGTTCCCGCACTTCTCGCCGGTCTGCTCCTGCCCGAAGTAGGCGAGGAGCTGGGCGCGCCGGCAGTCCACCGTCTCGCAGAGCGCGAGCATCGCGTCGAGGTGCGCGCCCGCGCGGCGGCGGAACGCCTCGTCGCCCTCGCCGCCCTGGAGCATCTTGCGCTGCTGTACGACGTCCTGGATGCCGTACGCGAGCCACGCCGTCGACGGCTGCCCGTCGCGGCCCGCGCGGCCCGTCTCCTGGTAGTAGCCCTCGACCGACTTCGGCAGGTCCAGGTGGGCCACGAAGCGGACGTCGGGCTTGTCGATCCCCATGCCGAAGGCGATCGTCGCGACGACGACGAGCCCGTCCTCGCGCAGGAACCGGGACTGGTGCAGCGCGCGCGTCCGGCCGTCGAGCCCCGCGTGGTACGGGACGGCCTTGACGCCGTTGTCGTTGAGGAAGGCCGCGACGCGCTCGACGCTGTTGCGCGAGAGGCAGTACACGATGCCCGCGTCCCCCGGGTGCTCCTCGGTGAGGAAGCGGAGGAGCTGGCGGTTCGGGTTGTCCTTCGCCACGATCCGGTACTGGATGTTCGGGCGGTCGAAGCTCGCCTCGAAGTGCTTGGCCCCGTCCATGCCGAGCCGCTCGGTGATCTCCTTGTGCGTCGCCCGCGTCGCCGTCGCCGTCAGCGCGATGCGCGGCACGTCGGGCCAGCGCTCGCCGAGCACCGACAGGTTCAGGTAGTCCGGGCGGAAGTCGTGGCCCCACTGGGCGACGCAGTGCGCCTCGTCGATGGCGAAGAGGGAGACGGTGCCGCGCGCGAGGAGGTCGAGCGTCGCGGGGACGCGGAGGCGCTCGGGGGCGAGGTAGAGGAGGTCCAGCTCGCCCGCGAGGAACTCCGCCTCGACGGTGCGGCGCTCGTCGAGGTCGAGCGTGGAGTTGATGAAGCCCGCGCGGACGCCGAGCGCGCGCAGCGCGTCCACCTGGTCCTGCATGAGCGCGATGAGCGGGGAGACCACGACGCCCGTGCCGGGGCGGGCCAGGGCCGGGATCTGGTAGCAGAGGGACTTGCCACCGCCGGTCGGCATGAGGACGACCGCGTCGCCGCCGGAGACGACCTGTTCGATGATCGCCTGCTGCTCGCCGCGGAAGGAGTCGTACCCGAAGACGCGCTTGAGGATCTCGGCGGGCTCCCCCTGCGCCTCGCGCGCGGCGCCGCCGGAGGGGCGCGCGGCCGGGACCGCGTCCTCCTCGAAGCTCTCCGGGGCGTTGTCCCAGCCGCCCCAGAGGTCGGGGTCGTCCGTCAAGGCGTCGTCCTGCTCGGTCACACCGTTCGCCTCGTCCATCGCTCGTGTCCCCGTCGTGCCGTCCGTACCTGTCCCAGCAACCATAGGCAGATCGGCCGACATGGTGCGGAGAGTTATCCACAGGTGACTCTTCGCGGTAGGACAAACGGGTCCGGGGCTGCGCCCCGGACCCGCCTCGTGGGGCTTCGCCCCCACACCCAGCTCCTCAATCTCCCCCAGCCTTCGGCCGGGAGGTGCCCCCAGAGGGGCTGAATCCGTTGTCACCTCACAAATACGCCCGCCGACCCCGCCAGGTCCAGGAAGTACTGCGGCGCCACCCCCAGCACCACCGTCACCACGACGCCCAGCGCGATCGCCGTCGTCGTCAGCACCGAGGGGACCGCGACCGCCGGGCCGTCCGCCTTCGGCTCGCTGAAGAACATCAGGACGATGACGCGGATGTAGAAGAACGCCGCGATCGCCGAGGAGAGCACGCCGACGATCACCAGCGGGATCGCGCCGCCCTCGGCCGCCGCCTTGAACACCGCGAACTTGCCGGCGAAGCCGCTGGTCAGCGGGATGCCCGCGAAGGCGAGGAGGAAGATCCCGAAGACCGCGGCCACGAGCGGGGACCTGCGGCCGAGGCCCGCCCACTTCGACAGGTGCGTGGCCTCGCCGCCCGCGTCCCGCACCAGCGTGACCACGGCGAAGGCGCCGATCGTCACGAAGGAGTAGCCGCCCAGGTAGAAGAGGACGGAGGAGACGCCGTCAGGGTTCGTCGCGATGACGCCCGCGAGGATGAAGCCCGCGTGCGCGATGGACGAGTACGCGAGGAGCCGCTTGATGTCGGTCTGCGTGATCGCGATGATCGCGCCGCCCAGCATCGTGACGATCGCGACGCCCCACATCACCGGGCGCCAGTCCCAGCGCAGGCCCGGCAGGACCACGTACAGGAGCCGGAGCAGGGCCCCGAAGGCCGCGACCTTCGTCGCCGCCGCCATGAACCCGGTGACCGGGGTCGGGGCGCCCTGGTAGACGTCCGGGGTCCACATGTGGAAGGGGACGGCGCCGACCTTGAAGAGCAGGCCCATCACGATGAGCGCGCCGCCGATGAGGAGCAGCGCGTCGTTGCCCATCGTGTCGGCGAGCGCCGGGTTGATGGAGGTGAGGTCGCCCTCGACGACGCGCGCGATGACCCCGTACGACATCGAGCCCGCGTACCCGTACAGGAGCGCGATGCCGAAGAGGAGGAACGCGGAGGAGAAGGCGCCGAGGAGGAAGTACTTGACCGCCGCCTCCTGCGAGAGCAGCCGCTTGCGGCGCGCGAGGGCGCACAGCAGGTAGAGCGGCAGCGACAGGACCTCCAGGGCCACGAAGAGGGTCAGGAGGTCGTTCGCGGCCGGGAAGACGAGCATCCCGGCGAGCGCGAAGAGGGAGAGCGGGAAGACCTCCGTCGTCGTGAACCCGGCCTTCACAGCGGCCTGTTCGGACTCAGAGCCGGGTACGGCGGCGGGCTGGGCCGCGAAGGAGTCGACGGGCCTGCCGTGCGTCTCCGGGTCGAGCTTGTGCTCGGCGAAGGTGAAGACGGCGACGAGCCCGACGAGCAGGATCGTGCCCTGGAGGAAGAGCGCCGGCCCGTCGACGGCGAGCGCGCCCATCGCCGCGATGTGCGCCTTGGTCGTCCCGTACCCCTGCGCCGCGAGGACGACGACGGCGGCGAAGGCTCCCGCCAATGCCAGTACGGAGAGCAGGAGTTGGGTCGTGCGCCGGGCGCGGCGCGGGACGAACGCCTCGACGAGGATGCCGAGGATCGCCGCGCCGAGCACGACGAGCACGGGTGAGATCTGCGCGTACTCGATGTGCGGCGTGCTGATCTTGTCGATCGGCCCTGCCGCGCTCGTCCACGCTCCGGTTGTCCACAGGCTGTGGACGGCCGTGGCTGTCATTTCCCTGCCTCCACGTGCGGTTGCGGGTCCTTCTCGTGTACGTCGGACATCGTCTGCTTGACCGCCGGGTTGATCACGTCGGTGACCGGCTTCGGGTAGACGCCGAGGACGACGAGCAGCACGATCAGCGGTACGGCGACGACGAGTTCACGGGCGCGCAGGTCGCCCATCGCGGAGACCTCGGGCTTGACCGGGCCCGTCATCGTGCGCTGGTAGAGCACGAGGACGTACAGCGCGGCGAGGACGATGCCGACCGTCGCGACGATGCCGAGCGCCTTGTGGCGTTCGAAGGTGCCGACGAGGACGAGGAACTCGCTGACGAACGGGGCGAGTCCGGGCAGCGAGAGCGTCGCGAGCCCGCCGATGAGGAACGTCCCCGCGAGGACCGGGGCGACCTTCTGCACTCCCCCGTAGTCGGCGATGAGCCGCGAACCGCGCCGCGAGATGAGGAACCCGGCGACGAGCATCAACGCGGCTGTCGAAATACCGTGGTTGACCATGTAGAGCGTCGCGCCGGACTGGCCCTGCGAGGTCATCGCGAAGATGCCCAGGATGATGAAGCCGAAGTGCGACAGCGAGGCGTACGCGATGAGGCGCTTGATGTCGCGCTGGCCGACCGCGAGCAGCGCCCCGTACAGGATGCTGATGACGGCCAGGACGAGGATCACGGGCGTCGCCCACTTGCTGGCCTCGGGGAAGAGCTGGAGGCAGAAGCGGAGCATCGCGAAGGTGCCGACCTTGTCGACCACCGCCGTGATGAGGACGGCGACCGGCGTGGACGCCTCGCCCATCGCGTTCGGCAGCCACGTGTGGACGGGCCACAGCGGGGCCTTGACCGCGAAGGCGAAGAAGAAGCCGAGGAAGAGCCACCGCTCCGTCGAGGTCGCCATCGAGAGCGAGCCGTCCGCGCGCGCGTCCAGGATCCCGGTGAGCGAGAACGTGTGCGTGACGGTGTAGAGGCCGATCACCGCGGCGAGCATGACGAGGCCGCCCGCGAGGTTGTACAGGAGAAACTTCACCGCCGCGTAGGAGCGTTGGGTCGCCTCCTCCTGCGCGTCGCGACCGCTCGCGCGGTCCCCGAAGCCCCCGATGAGGAAGTACATCGGGATGAGCATCGCTTCGAAGAAGAGGTAGAAGAGGAAGACGTCGGTGGCCTCGAAGGAGAGCACCACCATCGCCTCGACGAGGAGGATCAGCGCGAAGAAGCCCTGAGTGGGGCGCCAGCGGCGGCTGTTGGTCTCCAGGCCGTCCGGCTCGTGCCAGCCGGCGAGCATGACGAACGGGATGAGCAGCGCGGTGAGCGCGATCAGGACCGTGCCGATGCCGTCGACGCCGAGTTCGTAGCGGACCCCGAAGTCGGCGATCCAGGCGTGGGACTCGGTGAGCTGGTACCGGCCGCCGTCCGGGTCGAAGCGGACGAGCACGGCGATCGCGAGGGCGAGTGTGGCGAGCGAGAAGAGCAGCGCGAGCCACTTCGCCGCCGTGCGCCGGGCGGCCGGGACCGCGGCGGTGAGCACGGCGCCCACCGCGGGGACGGCGGCCGTCATGGTCAGCAGGGGGAAGGACATGTCACACCGCCCTCATGAGTAGGGTCGCGGCGATCAGCACCGCCGTACCTCCGAACATCGAGAACGCGTAACTGCGGACCTTGCCGTTCTGCACCCGGCGCAGCCTGCCCGAGAGCCCGCCGAAGGCGGCGGCGGTGCCGTTGACGACCCCGTCCACGAGGGAGTGGTCGACGTAGACGAGCGAGCGGGTGAGGTGCTCGCCGCCCGAGACGAGGACGACGTGGTTGAAGTCGTCCTGGAGCAGGTCGCGGCGGGCCGCCCGGGTGAGGAGCGAGCCGCGCGGCACGGCGGCGGGGACCGGGCGCCTGCCGTACTGGAGCCAGGCGACGCCGACGCCGACGAGGAGCAGGACGATCGTGGCCGCCGTGACCGTGGTCGCGGAGACGGGCGAGTCGCCGTGGCTGTGGTGCGTGACCGGTTCGAGCCAGTGCAGGAAGCGGTCGCCGACACCGAAGATGCCGCCCGCGAAGACCGAGCCGAAGGCGAGGACGATCATCGGGATCGTCATGGACTTCGGGGACTCGTGCGGGTGGGGCAACGCGCCGTTCTCGTCGGGCTTCCAGCGCTTCTCGCCGAAGAAGGTCATGAGCATCACGCGCGTCATGTAGTACGCGGTGATCGCGGCGCCGAGCAGGGTCACGGCGCCGAGGATCCAGCCCTCGGTGCCGCCCTTCGCGAACGCCGCCTCGATGATCTTGTCCTTCGAGAAGAAGCCGGACAGGCCGGGGAAGCCGATGATCGCGAGGTAGCCGAGGCCGAAGGTCACGAAGGTGACCGGCATCTTCCGCCAGAGCCCGCCGTAGTGGCGCATGTTGACCTCGTCGTTCATGCCGTGCATGACCGACCCGGCGCCGAGGAAGAGCCCGGCCTTGAAGAAGCCGTGCGTCACGAGGTGCATGATCGCGAAGACGTAGCCGATCGGGCCGAGCCCGGCGGCGAGGACCATGTACCCGATCTGCGACATCGTCGAGCCCGCGAGGGCCTTCTTGATGTCGTCCTTCGCGCAACCGACGATCGCCCCGAACAGGAGCGTGACGGCGCCGACGATCACGACGACGAGCTGCGCGTCCGGTGCCGCGTCGAAGATGTTCGCCGAGCGCACGATGAGGTACACGCCCGCGGTCACCATCGTCGCCGCGTGGATGAGCGCGGAGACCGGGGTCGGGCCCTCCATCGCGTCGCCCAGCCAGGACTGGAGCGGCACCTGGGCCGACTTGCCGCAGGCGGCGAGGAGCAGCATGAGCGCGATGCCGTTGAGCGTCCCCTGGCCGACCCCGGAGTCCCCGGCCTTCGAGAAGACCTCGTCGAAGGAGAAGCCGCCGAAGGTCGTGAACATCAGCATGATGGCGACGGAGAGGCCGATGTCGCCGACGCGGTTGACGAGGAAGGCTTTCTTCGCCGCCGTCGCCGCGCTCGGCCGGTCCTGCCAGAAGCCGATGAGCAGGTACGAGGCGAGCCCCACGCCCTCCCAGCCCGCGTACAGAAGAAGGTAGTTGTCCGCGAGGACGAGCAGGAGCATCGCCGCGAGGAACAGGTTGAGGTAGCCGAAGAAGCGGCGGCGGCGCGGGTCGTGCGCCATGTAGCCGATCGAGTAGACGTGGATGAGCGTGCCCACGCCGGTGATCAGGAGCACGAAGGTCATCGACAACTGGTCGAGACCGAAGGCCACGTCCGCCTGGAACCTCTCCACCGGCACCCATGTGAACAGGTGTTGGTGCAGGCCCCGTTGCTCGGCGTCCTTGCCGAGCATGTCGACGAAGAGGACGGCGCCGATCACGAAGGAGGCGAGGGCCAGGGCCGTGCCGAGCAGGTGCCCGGCCCGGTCGAGGAGACGGCCGCCGCACAGCAGCACGACCGCTCCGAGCAAGGGCGCCGCGATGAGCAGCGCGATCAGGTTGTTCACTGTCAACGACCCCTCAGAGCTTCATCAGGTCGGCGTCGTCGACCGAGGCGGAGTGCCGGGCCCGGAAGACCGACACGATGATCGCGAGCCCCACCACGACCTCGGCGGCGGCGACGACCATCGTGAAGAACGCGATGATCTGCCCGTCGAGATTGCCGTGCATGCGGGAGAAGACGACGAACGCCAGGTTGCACGCGTTGAGCATCAGCTCGACGCACATGAACACGACGATCGCGTTGCGGCGGATCAGGACGCCGGTGGCGCCGATGGTGAAGAGGATCGCCGCGAGATACAGGTAGTAGACCGGGTTCACTTCGTCCGCTCCTCCTCACGCGTACCGGTACGGGCCGCGCCGCCGGAACGGGACGCGCCGCCCGGCGACGCACCCGGCCCGCCCTCGCGCCCCAGCCGCTCCGTCGAGCGCTGCTCCAGCGCCTTCAGGTCGGCCAGTGCCTCGCTCGACACGTCCCTGATCTGGCCCCGCTGCCGCAGCGTCGGGTTCACCGTCAGCTCGGACGGGGTGCCGTCGGGAAGCAGCCCGGGGACGTCCACCGCGTTGTGCCGGGCGTAGACGCCGGGCGCGGGCAGCGGCGGGAGGTGCTTGCCCTCGCGGACCCGCTTCTCGGCCATCTCGCGCTGGTTCAGCGCGCGTTCGGTGCGCTCGCGGTGCGTGAGCACCATCGCGCCGACCGTCGCGGTGATGAGCAGCGCGCCGGTGATCTCGAAGGCGAAGACGTACGTCGTGAAGATCTCGCGCGCGAGCCCCTGCACGTTCCCGCCCGCGTTGGCGCGCCCGGTGCCCTGGAACTGGCTGACCGAGGCGTTGCCGATGCCGCCGACGAGGAGCGCGCCGAAGCCGAGGAAGCACAGCACGGCGAGCCAGCGCTGTCCCTTGATCGTCTCCTTGAGCGAGTCGGCGGCGGTGACGCCGACGAGCATCACGACGAAGAGGAAGAGCATCATGACGGCGCCGGTGTAGACGACGATCTGCACGATGCCGAGGAAATACGCGCCGTTGGCGAGGTAGAAGACCGCGAGGACGATCATCGTGCCCGCGAGGCACAGCGCGCTGTGCACGGCCTTCGGCATGAGCACCGTGCACAGGGCGCCGATGACGGCGACGACGCCGAGAATCCAGAACTGGACGGCCTCGCCGGTCGAGGTGTGGTACGCGGCCAGCGACTCCAGCTGGCCGCTCGCGACAAGCCCGTTGAGGCCGCTCATTCCGCCGCCCCCCGGTCCATCGGGGTCGCCTCGTGCGGGGCGCCCGAGGAGACCGCCGCCGCCGTGTGCTCGACGGTGACCGGCTCCTCGTCCGTCTTCTCGCCCTTGGACGTGGCGACCTGGCGCTCGGTCCCGGGCGCGGCCTCGGTGACGAGACCCCGGTAGTAGTCGCCCTCGTCCATGCCGGGGAAGATCGCGTGCGGCGAGTCGACCATGCCCTCGGTGAGCCCGGCGAGAAGCTGGTCCTTGGTGTAGATCAGGTTCTCGCGCGTGGAGTCGGCGAGTTCGAACTCGCTCGTCATCGTGAGCGCCCGGGTCGGGCACGCCTCGATGCACAGGCCGCACAGGATGCAGCGCGCGTAGTTGATCTGGTAGACGCGGCCGTAGCGCTCGCCCGGCGAGTACCGCTCCTGCTCGGTGTTGTCGGCGCCCTCGACGTAGATCGCGTCGGCGGGACAGGCCCAGGCGCACAGCTCGCAGCCGACGCACTTCTCCAGGCCGTCCGGGTGCCGGTTGAGCTGGTGGCGGCCGTGGAACCGGGGGGCCGTGACCTTGGGCTGCTCCGGGTACTGCTCGGTGAGCCGCTTCTTGAACATGGCCTTGAAGGTCACGCCGAAGCCGGCCACCGGGTTCTGGAAGCCCGGGGCGACCGGGTGCTCGCCGCCCGCCGGTGCCTCGCTCCGTGCGGGCTCCGCGCCCGCGCGGGGGGCGACTTCGCCGTCCCCGCCGCGGGAGAGCCGCTTCTTGCGCTCAGCCATCGGACTCCTCCTTTCCTTCGCCGTCCGTCTGCGGTCCGCCACTGCCGACCAGTTCCCGTTCCCCGCGCGGCTTCCGGCGCGGCACCGGGGGCAGGGTCTGCCCCGGCAGCGGGGGTACGGGGTAGCCGCCGGCCATCGGGTCGAAGGCGGCCCCGTCGGGCTCGGCCGGTTCGGGCTCGGGTGGTGGCGCGCCCCGGTCCCGGTACATGTCCACGAGGAAGGTCACGAGCAGGATCACGACGACGGCGGCCACGACCCACAGCAGGATCTGCGCGTAGTCGTAGTTCTCGTTGCGCAGGACCCGCACGGTGGCGACGAGCATGAGCCACACGACCGAGACGGGGATGAGCACCTTCCAGCCGAGCTTCATGAGCTGGTCGTACCTGACGCGGGGCAGCGAGCCGCGCAGCCAGATGAAGAAGAACAACAGGAGTTGCACCTTCACGACGAGCCAGAGCAGCGGCCACCAGCCGTGGTTGGCGCCCTCCCAGAAGGTGCTGATGGGCCAGGGCGCCCGCCAGCCGCCGAGGAAGAGCGTCGCGGCGACCGAGGAGACCGTCACCATGTTCACGTACTCGGCGAGCATGAACATCGCGAACTTGATGGACGAGTACTCGGTGTTGAAGCCGCCGACGAGGTCGCCCTCGGACTCCGGCATGTCGAAGGGCGCGCGGTTCGTCTCGCCGACCATCGTCACGATGTAGAGGAGGAAGGAGACGGGCAGCAGCACGATGTACCAGCGGCCGTTCTGCGCGTCCACGATCGCGGACGTCGACATCGACCCCGAGTAGAGGAACACCGAGGCGAAGGCGGCGCCCATCGCGATCTCGTAGGAGATCATCTGCGCGCAGGAGCGCAGCCCGCCGAGCAGCGGGTACGTGGAGCCGGACGACCAGCCCGCGAGGACGATGCCGTAGATGCCGACCGAGGCCGTCGCGAGGATGTAGAGCATCGCGATCGGGAGGTCGGTGAGCTGCATCGCGGTGCGGTGGCCGAAGACGGAGATCTCGTTGCCCGAGGGGCCGAAGGGGATGACCGCGATCGCCATGAAGGCGGGGATCGCGGCGACGACGGGGGCGAGGATGTAGACCGCCTTGTCGGCCCGCTTGACGAGCAGGTCCTCCTTCAGCATGAGCTTCACGCCGTCCGCGAGGGACTGGAGCATGCCCCAGGGCCCCGTGCGGTTCGGGCCGATGCGCAACTGCATCCACCCGACGACCTTCCGCTCCCAGACGATCGCGAAGAGCACCGAGATCATCAGGAAGGCGAAGCAGAAGACCGCCTTGACGACCACGAGCCACCACGGGTCGGTCCCGAAGAGGCTGAGGTCCTCGGCGGCGAGCGAGGTGAGGGGTACGGAGCCCGCCGCCCCGAGCGCGGCACTCATGCCGTCACCCCCTCGTCGGCTCGCGGTACCACGGGCACCTGACTCACGCGCGCACCTCCGGTGTGCTGACAGTTCACGAAGCGGCCGGTCACGACGTGGCCTCCGGCTCCGGTACGGGCCGTGCGGGCCCGATCCGTACGAGCGAGCCGACCGCGGCGCCCGTGTCGGCCGCCACGCCCTCGCCCACCGAGTTGAGCGGCAGCCACACCACCCGGTCGGGCATCGCCTCGGTCACGACGAGCGGCAGCGCCGTCGTCCCCGCGGGCCCCGAGACCTCCAGGACCTCGCCCTCGGCGACGCCCGCCTCGATCGCGGTCGCGGCCGAGAGCCGGGCGACGGCGGCGTGCCGCGTCGCGGCGAGCGCCTGGTCGCCCTCCTGGAGCCGCCCCCGGTCCAGGAGCAGCCGGTGCCCGGCGAGCACGGCCTCCCCGGCCGCGGGTCGCGGCTGCGGTACGGGGGTGCCGGTGGGCCGCGCGTCGAAGCGGGCCCTGGCCGGGATCTCGGCGGCGCCGAGCGCGTCGAGCTCGCGGCGCGCGGCGGCGAGGTCGGGCAGGCCGAGGTGGACGTCCATCGCGTCGGCGAGCATCTGGAGGGCGCGCGCGTCGGTCGGGGCGAGGCGCCTGGTCATCTGGTCGGGCTTGAGCGCGGCTTCGAACATCCGCGCCCTGCCCTCCCAGTTGAGGAAGGTGCCCGCCTTCTCGGCGACGGCGGCGACGGGGAGTACGACGTCCGCGCGGCGCGTCACGTCGCTCGGGCGCTGCTCCAGGCTCACGAGGAAGCCGACGCGGTCCAGCGCCTCTGCGGCCACCGCGGGCTCGGGCAGGTCGCCGAGTTCGACGCCCGCGACAAGCAGGGCGCCGATCTCGCCGTCCCTGGCCGCGCGCACGATCTGCGCGGTGTCGCGCCCGTACCGCGAGGGCAGTTCGGCGAGCCCCCACGTGCGCGCGACCTCGGAACGGGCGCGCGGGTCGGTCGCGGGGCGCCCGCCCGGGAGGACCGAGGGCAGCGCCCCGGCCTCCAGGGCGCCGCGCTCCCCCGCCCTGCGCGGAATCCACACGAGGTCGGCGCCGGTCGCGGTCGCGGTCCGTACGGCGGCGGTCAGCGCGCCGGGGACGGTCGCGAGGCGTTCGCCGACGACGATCACGGAGCCCTCGGCGCGCAGCGCTTCGAGCGCCTCGCGGCCGAGGTCCTCCAGCCCGACGCCGCCCGCGAGCGCGTCGAGCCACTCGGTCTCGGTGCCCGGCGCCGCGGGAAGGAGCGTGCCGCCCGCCTTGGTGAGGCCGCGGGTGGCGTGCGTCGCGAGCGAGAAGACGCGCTGGCCGTGCTTGCGCCAGGCCTTGCGAAGCCGCAGGAAGACCCCCGCGGCCTCCTCCTCGGCCTCGATCCCGGCGAGCAGCACGGCGGGCGCCTCTTCGAGGAGGCGGTACGTGACGCCCGTGCCGTCGAGGTCGGCGCCGCGCCCCGCGACGTGCGCGGCGAGGAAGTCGGCCTCCTCCGCGCTGTGCGCGCGGGCGCGGAAGTCGATGTCGTTGGTGCCGAGCGCGACGCGCGCGAACTTGCTGTACGCGTAGGCGTCCTCGACGGTGAGCCGGCCCCCGGTGAGGATTCCGGCCCGCCCCCGCGCGCCCGCGAGCCCGGCGGCGGCGGCTTCGAGGGCCTCCGGCCAGGAGACGACGCGCAGTTCACCGCTCTCCGCGTCGCGCACGAGCGGGTTGGTGAGGCGGTCGGTCTGCTGCGCGTACCGGAAGCCGAAGCGGCCCTTGTCGCACAGCCATTCCTCGTTGACCTCGGGGTCGTTCGCGGCGAGCCGCCGCATGACCTTGCCGCGCCGGTGGTCGGTGCGGGTCGCGCAGCCGCCCGCGCAGTGCTCGCACACGCTCGGGCTCGACGTGAGGTCGAAGGGCCGCGAGCGGAAGCGGTACGCGGCCGAGGTGAGCGCGCCGACCGGGCAGATCTGGATGGTGTTGCCGGAGAAGTACGACTCGAAGGGGTCGCCGTCGCCGGTGCCGACCTGCTGGAGCGCCCCGCGCTCGATCAGCTCGATCATCGGGTCCCCGGCGATCTGGTTCGAGAACCGCGTGCACCGCGCGCACAGCACGCACCGCTCGCGGTCCAGGAGGACCTGCGCGGAGATCGGAACGGGCTTCTCGTACGTGCGCTTCTTGCCCTCGAAGCGGGATTCCGCGTTGCCGTGCGAGAGCGCCTGGTTCTGGAGCGGGCACTCGCCGCCCTTGTCGCACACGGGGCAGTCGAGGGGGTGGTTGATCAGGAGCAGTTCCATCACGCCGTGCTGCGCCTTGGTGGCGACGGGCGAGGTGAGCTGCGTCTTGACGACCATCCCCTCGGTGCACGTGATGGTGCACGAGGCCATCGGCTTGCGCTGGCCCTCCACTTCCACGATGCACTGGCGGCAGGCCCCGGCGGGGTCGAGCAGCGGGTGGTCGCAGAAGCGGGGGATCTCGATGCCGAGTTCCTCGGCGGCGCGGATCACGAGGGTGCCCTTGGGCACGGAGATCTCGGCGCCGTCGATGGTCAGGGTGACCAGGTCCTCGGGCGGGGGCGCGGCGGGGGCACCCGAAGCGGGCGCGCCTGTCGTCACGGTCATGCGGTCACCTCCAGGTGCGTGTCACGCTTGTCCGCCCAGAGCGTGGACTTGGCGGGGTCGAAGGGGCAGCCCTTGCCGTCGAGGTGGGCCTCGTACTCCTCGCGGAAGTACTTGAGCGAGGACGCGATCGGCGAGGCGGCGCCGTCGCCGAGGGCGCAGAAGGACTTGCCGTTGATGTTGTCGGCGATGTCGAGGAGCTTGTCGAGGTCGTCGGCGCGGCCCTTGCCCGCCTCGATGTCGCGGAGCAACTGCACGAGCCAGTAGGTGCCTTCGCGGCAGGGGGTGCACTTTCCGCAGGACTCGTGCGCGTAGAACTCGGTCCAGCGCGTCACGGCGCGCACGACGCACGTCGTCTCGTCGAAGCACTGGAGCGCCTTGGTGCCGAGCATGGACCCGGCGGCGCCGACGCCCTCGTAGTCGAGGGGGACGTCGAGGTGCTCCTCGGTGAACATCGGCGTCGAACTGCCGCCAGGGGTCCAGAACTTGAGGCGGTGCCCGGGGCGCATCCCGCCACTGAGGTCGAGGAGTTGCCGCAGCGTGATGCCGAGCGGGGCCTCGTACTGGCCCGGACTGGCGACGTGCCCGCTGAGCGAGTACAGCGTGAAGCCGGGGGACTTCTCGCTGCCCATCGAGCGGAACCACTCCTTGCCCCGGTTCAGGATCGCGGGAACCGAGGCGATGGATTCGACGTTGTTCACGACAGTGGGGCAGGCGTACAGGCCCTCGACGGCCGGGAAGGGCGGCCGGAGCCGGGGCTGTCCGCGCCTGCCTTCGAGGGAGTCGAGGAGCGCGGTCTCCTCGCCGCAGATGTACGCGCCCGCGCCCGCGTGCACGGTCAGCTCCAGGTCGATGCCGCTGCCGAGGATGTTCTCGCCGAGGTACCCGGCGGCGTACGCCTCGCGCACGGCCTCGTGCAGGCGGCGCAGCACGGGGACGACTTCACCGCGGAGGTAGATGAAGGCGTGCGAGGAGCGGATGGCGTAGCACGCGATGACGATGCCCTCGATGAGGGCGTGCGGATTGGCGAAGAGGAGCGGGATGTCCTTGCACGTCCCGGGCTCCGACTCGTCCGCGTTGACGACGAGGTAGTGCGGCTTTCCGTCGCCCTGCGGGATGAACTGCCACTTCATCCCGGTCGGGAACCCGGCGCCGCCCCTGCCCCGCAGGCCCGCGTCCTTGACGTAGGCGATGAGGTCGTCCGGGCTCATCGCGAGCGCCTTCTTGAGGCCCTCGTACCCGTCGTCGCAGCGGCGGTACGTGTCGAGCGTCCACGACTCGGGCTGATCCCAGGAGGCGGAGAGGACGGGGGCGAGGAAGTCGCCGGGGCCGGCGCTCCCCTTGCTCCCCGCGTCGCCCGCGTTCCCCGCGTCTTCGGCTGCCACGGTCATCACTCCCCCTCCTCTGCGGTGGGTCCCGCCGGGTGGGCGGGATCGGACGCCGAGGTCTCCTGCGGCGCGTCGTGCGAACTGGGGTGGGCGCTCGGCGACTGGCCGCCGGTGCCGTGCGCGGGCGCGTCGTCCTCGGGCTCCCCGCTCACCGGGCGGGGGTGGACGACGCGCGGCTGCGGGTTCTCGCCCTTGGCGTACCGCAGCCCGACGAGCGAGGCGGCTCCCGCGCCGCCGCTCGCGGCGACCGCGCCCTCGCGCTGGTCGGGGAAGCCGGCGAGGATGCGCGCGGTCTCCTTGAAGGTGCACAGCGGCGCGCCCCGGGTCGGCTCGACCTCGCGCCCGGCGCGCAGGTCGTCGACGAGCCGGACGGCCGACTCGGGTGTCTGGTTGTCGAAGAACTCCCAGTTCACCATCACGACGGGCGCGAAGTCGCAGGCCGCGTTGCACTCGATGTGCTCCAGCGTGACCTTGCCGTCCTCGGTCGTCTCGTCGTTGCCGACGGCCAGGTGCTCCTGGAGCGTCTCGAAGATCGCGTCGCCGCCCATCACCGCGCACAGCGTGTTGGTGCAGACCCCGACCTGGTAGTCGCCCGAGGGCTTGCGCCGGTACATCGTGTAGAAGGTCGCGACCGCGTTCACCTCGGCGGTGGTGAGCCCCAACTGCTGTGCGCAGAAGGCCATTCCGGTCCGCGTGACGTGTCCTTCCTCGGACTGCACGAGGTGGAGCAGCGGCAGCAACGCCGAACGGGCCCCCGGGTAGCGGGAGATGATCTCGGCCGCGTCCGCCTCCAGGCGCGCGCGGACCTCGGGCGGGTAGTCGGGCGCGGGGAGCTGCGGCATCCCCAGACTGACGTCGGTCACCGGTCGACTCCTCCCATCACGGGGTCGATGGAGGCGACGGCCACGATGACGTCGGCGACCTGGCCGCCCTCGCACATCGCTGCCATGGCCTGAAGGTTGGTGAAGGACGGGTCGCGGAAGTGGACCCGGAAGGGGCGGGTGCCGCCGTCCGACACGACGTGCGCGCCGAGTTCGCCCTTCGCGGACTCGACGGCCGCGTAAGCCTGTCCGGGCGGGACCCGGAAGCCCTCGGTGACGAGCTTGAAGTGGTGGATCAGGGCCTCCATGGAGGTGCCCATGATCTCCCTGATGTGGTCGAGCGAGTTGCCGATCCCGTCGGGCCCCTGGGCGAGCTGGGCGGGCCAGGCGATCTTCTTGTCCGCGACCATGACCGGGCCGGGCTGCCGCAGGCGCTCCGCGCACTGCTCGATGATGCGCAGCGACTCGCGCATCTCGGCCATGCGGATGAGGAAGCGCCCGTAGGAGTCGCAGCCGTCGTCGGTCGGGATGTCGAAGTCGTACGTCTCGTAGCCGCAGTACGGCTGCGCCTTGCGCAGGTCGTGCGGGAGCCCGGCCGAGCGCAGGATGGGGCCGGTCGCGCCGAGGGCCATGCAGCCGGTGAGGTCGAGGTGGCCGACATCCTTCATGCGGGCCCGGAAGATCGGGTTCCCGGTGGCGAGCTTGTCGTACTCGGTGAGGTTGTGCCGCATCGTTTTCACGAACTCGGCGAGCGCGTCGAGCGAGCCGGGCGGGAGGTCCTGCGCGAGCCCGCCGGGGCGGACGAACGCGTGGTTCATGCGCAGGCCGGTGAACAACTCGAAGAGGTCGAGGCACAGTTCGCGGTCGCGGAAGCCGTAGATCATGATCGTCGTGGAGCCCAGCTCCATGCCGCCCGTCGCGATGGCGACGAGGTGCGAGGAGATGCGGTTCAGCTCCATGAGCAGGACGCGGACGATGTTCGCGCGGTCCGGTACGTCGTCCTCGATGCCGAGCAGGCGCTCGACGCCGAGGCAGTACGCGGTCTCGTTGAAGAACGGCGTGAGGTAGTCCATCCGCGTCACGAACGTCGTGCCCTGGGTCCAGGTGCGGAACTCCAGGTTCTTCTCGATGCCCGTGTGCAGATAGCCGATGCCGCAGCGGGCCTCGGTGACGGTCTCGCCGTCGATCTCCAGGATGAGCCGCAACACCCCGTGCGTGGAGGGGTGCTGGGGGCCCATGTTGACGATGATGCGCTCGTCGTCGGCCTTGGCCGCAGCCTCGACGACCTCGTCCCAGTCGCCGCCGGTGACGGTGTAGACCGTCCCCTCGGTGGTCCTGCGGGACCCCGGCGTGGTGGTGCTGCTCATGTGTACGACCTCCGCTGGTCGGGAGCCGGGATCTGGGCGCCCTTGTACTCCACGGGGATGCCGCCCAGGGGGTAGTCCTTGCGCTGCGGGAAGCCCTGCCAGTCGTCGGGCATCATGATCCGCGTGAGGGCCGGGTGGCCGTCGAAGATCAGCCCGAAGAAGTCGTAGGTCTCGCGCTCGTGCCAGTCGTTGGTCGGGTAGAGCGCGACGAGCGAGGGCAGGTGCCGGTCCGCGTCGGGCACGCTCACCTCGACGCGGATGAGCCGGTTGTGGGTGATCGAGCGCAGGTGGTAGACGGCGTGCAGCTCCCGTCCCTTGTCGCCCGGGTAGTGCACCCCGCTCACCCCGGTGCACAGCTCGAAGCGGAGCGCCGGGTCGTCGCGCAGCGTCCGCGCGACCTGGACGAGGTGCTCGCGCTCGACGTGGAAGGTCAGCTCGCCGCGGTCGACGACCGTCTTCCACAGCGCGTTCTCGGGGACCAGGCCCTGTTCCTCCAGGGCGCCTTCCAGCTCGTCGGCGACCTCGTCGAACCAGCCGCCGTACGGGCGGCTCGAAGCCCCCGGCAGCCGCACGGTGCGCACCAGCCCGCCGTACCCGCTCGTGTCACCGCCCGGCGAGCCGCCGAACATCCCCCGGCGGACCGCGATGACCTCGTCGGCCCGCGCCCGGGGCGCGGGCAACTGCCCCTCGGCGCCGGGGCTGTCGGGCCCGGCCCCGGCGGGTACGTCCTCGGGAGCGGGCGCGCTCGCGGGGGCCGGGTCGGCGGGGGCGGGGCTCGCTCCCGTACCGGCGTCCTCGGGCGTACGGTCGCTCATCGCAGCAGCCCCTTCATCTCGATGAGGGGCAGCGCCTTGAGCGCGGCCTCCTCGGCCTCGCGGGCCGCTTCTTCCGCGTTCACGCCGAGCTTGGTGCCCTGCACCTTCTGGTGCAGCTTGAGGATCGCGTCGATCAGCATCTCGGGGCGGGGCGGGCAGCCGGGCAGGTAGATGTCGACCGGAACGACGTGGTCCACGCCCTGCACGATCGCGTAGTTGTTGAACATGCCGCCCGAGGAGGCGCACACGCCCATGGAGATGACCCACTTGGGGTTCGGCATCTGGTCGTAGACCTGCCGCAGGACGGGCGCCATCTTCTGGCTCACCCGGCCCGCGACGATCATCAGGTCCGCCTGCCGGGGCGAGCCCCGGAAGACCTCCATGCCGAAGCGCGCGAGGTCGTAGCGGCCCGCGCCCGTCGTCATCATCTCGATGGCGCAGCACGCGAGCCCGAACGTCGCGGGGAACATGGACGACTTGCGCACCCAGCCCGCGGCCTGTTCGACGGTGGTGAGCAGAAATCCGCTCGGAAGTTTCTCTTCGAGTCCCATTGATGGCCCCTTAGACCGTGTCGTCCCCTGCGGGTCTCAGTCCCATTCCAGGCCGCCGCGCCGCCATACGTACGCATAGGCGACGAAGACGGTGAGCACGAAGAGCAGCATCTCCACGAGCCCGAAAACGCCCAGGGCGTCGAAGGTCACGGCCCAGGGGTAGAGAAAGACGATCTCGATGTCGAAGACGATGAAGAGCATCGCCGTCAGGTAGTACTTGATGGGGAATCGCCCGCCGCCGGCCGGCGTGGGGGTGGGTTCGATTCCGCATTCATAGGCTTCGAGCTTCGCCCTGTTGTAACGCTTTGGACCGATAAGCGTGGCCATGACCACGGAGAAGATCGCAAAGCCTGCCCCGAGGGCTCCCAGTACGAGGATGGGCGCATAAGCGTTCACCGCTCCTCGCTCCTCTCAGTCGGCACTGACTGCGTACACGGGTCCCCCCGGGCCGCCGCTGTGCCGCCCGGGGCCGCCGGGCCTGCTCCCCACCCGCTCTTCTCCGTGTCCCGATGACGAAGATCGCGAATATGTGAGGCAGTTCACAAGCCTGACTGCCCCGCATCCTATGCCCGCCTCTCTGTGATCTGCGACACGGGGTACACCCCCGCGTTTGTGATCTACGCCACCTGACGGCTGATCATGAGCGCGCATATGCCCGGACTTTCGTACAGCGCGCGGCGGAATGATCACTTCCGGTGAGGCGTGCGGACGGTTTCCGCAGGTGGGGAGGGTTCGCCTTATCAAGAGGATGTAGGCTCAAGCAAATTGGCGCTGGACTCGATCTCTTGATATAGGAACCGTCGCCGCCAAGAGCCCGAAAAGTCCCCACAACACCGCACTTGCCCGGGGGAATTCGCCTTCCCCTCCTCCGTCCCCCTTTCCCCACCCGTTTCCGCTCCTCCGAACGGCCGCCGCGCGTGCACGCGTTCACGAAGGGGGAATCACCCGCGCCGGGGAGCGGGTGGGGCCGTTCGGGGAACCCCGGCCCCCGCCGACCACCCGCCGACCATCCGCCGCCGCCGCGCGGACCCTCCACCGCCGCCCCCGCGTTGCGCCCGCCCCCGCCCCCTCCCGCGCCTCCCGGGGCCTAGGCCCCCGCCGCGCGGAACGTCCGCCGGTACGTCGAGGGCGTGACGCCCGAGTCCGCCGCCAGGTGGCGCCGCAGCGACGTCGCCGTGGCGAAACCGACCTCGTGCGCGACGCGTTCCACCGGGAGATCGCTCGATTCGAGCAGATGGCGCGCGCGGCGCAGCCGCTGCTGGGTGAGCCAGCGCCCCGGGCTCAGGCCCGTCTCCTCCTGGAAGCGCCGCGCGAAGGTACGGGCGCTCATCGCCGCGTGGGCGGCCAGCTCGTCCAGCGGCAGCGCCCGGTCGAGCCGTCCGAGCGCCCAGTCCCGCGTCGGCCCCGTACCGGCCTCGCTCGCCGGGGGCAGCGGGCGCTCCACGTACTGCGCCTGGCCGCCGTCCCGGTAGGGCGGCACGACGCAGCAGCGGGCGACCTGGTTCGCGACCTCGGTGCCGTGGTCCCGCCGCACCAGGTGCAGGCACACGTCCACGCCGCTCGCCGCGCCCGCCGAGGTCAGCACGTCGCCGTGGTCGACGAAGAGCACGTTCGGGTCGAACTCGACCCGGGGGAAGAGCCGCTGGAAGTGCTCGGTGAGCGCCCAGTGCGTCGTGGCGCGGCGCCCGTCCAGGAGCCCGGCCGCCGCCAGCAGGAAGGCCCCCGTGCAGATGGACACGAGCCGCGTCCCGGGCCGCACGCGGGCGAGCGCGGCGAGCGCCGCCGGGTCGGGGTCCGCCCCGACGGCGGAGAGCGCGTGCGGCGGGATGATCACCGTGTCCGCCCCGGCGAGGGCCTCCGGGCCGTGCCCGGGGGTGACGGTGAGGTCCGCGTCGGTCCGTACGGGCCCGCCGTCCACGCTCGCCGAGAGCACCTCGTACCGGCCGCCCGCCGAGCCCAGGACCCGGTGCGGGATGCCGAGCTCGAAGGGGTAGACGCCGTCGAGCGCGAGCACGACGACCTTGTGGGCGCCGGGGCGGGGCGCCGGGTTCAGCCGGAGGTCCGGGTCACAAGACATGGCACGAATGTATCGGGGGATGACGTTCCTGCCATGGCCCCGCCCCCGCCCGTACCGCCAGGATCGGGGCATGACGACCACGGACGCCCCGGGGAGCACCACGATGCTCGCCCTGCACCAGACCGCCCTCGGCACCCCCGACGTGCTCCGCCTCACCGAAGTCCCGCGCCCCGTCCCGGGACCCGGGCAGCTCCTCGTCGCCGTGCGCGCGGCCGGGCTCAACCCCACGGACTTCAAGCACCGCTCGCAGCGCCTCTTCCTGCCGCCCCCGCCCTTCACCCTCGGCTGGGACGTCTCGGGGACGGTCGTCGCGACCGGCTACGGCGTGACCCTCTTCCGCCCCGGCGACGACGTGTTCGGGATGCTCCCCTATCCCCACGGCGCCGGTTCCCACGCCGAGTACGTGACCGGCCCCGCGCGCGCCTTCGCCGCGAAGCCCGCCGGGATCGACCACGTCCAGGCGGCGGCGCTGCCGCTCGCCGCGCTCACCGCCTGGCAAGCCCTCGTCGACACCGCCGCCCTCCGCGCCGGGCAGCGGGTCCTCGTCCACGCGGCGGCCGGTGGCGTCGGGCACCTCGCCGTCCAACTCGCCAAGGAGCGCGGCGCGCACGTCACCGGGACCGCGAGCGCACCCAAGCACGACTTCCTGCGCGCGCTCGGCGCCGACGCCTGCGTCGACTACCGCACGGAGGACTTCACCGCCGCGGAGGAGCCCTACGACGTCGTGCTCGACCCGATCGGCGGCGAGACGGCGACGCGCTCCGCAGGCGTGCTGCGGCCCGGGGGCGTGCTCGTCTCCCTCGTGCCGGGCGCGCCGGACACCCCTGCCGCCGCGGAGAAGGCGGGGGTCCGCGCCGTCACGCTGCTCGTCGAGCACGACCACGCGGGGATGCGCGCGCTCGCCGGGCTCGCGGCGGACGGCCGTCTGCGCGCCCACGTCTCCGGCACCTTCCCGCTCGCCGAGGGCGCCCGCGCGCACGCCCAGGGGGAGACGGGCCGCACGACGGGCAAGCTCGTCCTGACCGTGGGGTGAGAGGGGGGACGCGAGGCGGCGGACTCGTCGGCGGACGCCCCCTCACGGACGGGCGGCCTCCCCGGCGGACGCCGTCTCGCCGGTGGGTGGCTCCGTCGGCGGACGCCGTCCCGCCGACCGGCGGTCCTTCGGCCGCCCCCGTCTCGCGGACGCGCAGCCCGCCTACACCGTTCCGTGACCTGCGCCACTCCCGCCCCGTGACCTGGGACGCGGGGCTTGGCCACGAAGCGGGACCGATGGTAGGCGCGGGGCAATTGGGACGTATCGCGGAAACAGCGGGATCACGGCCATGATCACCACAGACAGGGCCTGCCCCTTTCGCCCCCTATGGGCGATCAGACCGAAAACCCTCCCGCACCTTTCGCCCGTTTTGCGGTCAACAGTGGCGCATCCCACGTTTGTTGAACCTGTGGGCGGCCTCTTGATAGCGATAGGTCCCATGCCCCACACCGCTCAGATACCCAGCCACCGGAAGCCCCGCCGGAGCGCCTCCCGCATCGCCCTGCGTGCCGGCGTCGCCAGTGGCGTGCTCGGCACGCTCGCGGTGGCCGGTGCGACGGGTTCGGCCTCGGCCGCCGAACCGGTGACCGAGACCATCGAGATGCCGACCCTCACCGCCAACCTCTCCGCCGCCATGGCCGCCGCCGCCGACTCGACGCAGCAGATGGCCACGAGCTACGAACTGCGCGCCGAGCAGGACGCCGCCGTCGCGAAGGCCGCCAAGGAGGCGAAGGCCGACCGCAAGCAGGCGGAGAAGAAGGCCGAGGAGAAGGCCGCGGCGAAGAAGAAGGCCGCCGAGGAGGCCGCCGCGAAGCGCGCCGCCGAGCGGGAGACCGCCTCGCGCTCCGCCGCCCGTACGACCCTCGCGCCGTCCACGTCCGCGTCCACGTCCACGAGCTCCGGTACGTCCACCGCCTCGACGCAGTCGGCGGGGGCCCCCGCGAGCGGTTCCGCCGCGAGCGTCATCGCCTTCCTCAAGTCGCACGTCGGCGACGCGTACGTCATGGGCGGCACCGGCCCCCACTCGTGGGACTGCTCGGGCCTGACCCAGGCCGCGTTCCGCTCGGTCGGTGTCGACCTCCCGCGCACCTCGCAGGAGCAGTCCACGGCCGGCACCCAGGTCTCCGTCTCCTCGGCGCAGCCGGGCGACCTCCTCTACTGGGGCGGCGCGGGCTCCGCGTACCACGTGGGCGTCTACATCGGGAACGGCCAGTACCTCGACGCCGCCAACCCCGGCAAGGGCGTCGTCATCCAGGATCTCTCCGGCTACCCGGCCTCGGGAGCGATCCGGCTCCTCTGAGCCTCCCCCTCACGCGACACGTTCGGGCGGACCCCTGCGCGGGGTCCGCCCGACGCGCGTCTCAGGACCGGACCGCCGAGGCGCACTCGTCCTCCGTGCCCGCGTGCCCGTCGACCGTGCCCGCGCGGTCGTACGGGTCGATGACGACACCGTCGTCGGGCGCCACCGTGGCGCGCTCGGCGCCGAACTCGGGGCTGAAGTACCCCTTCCTGTCCCCGCACCCCCCGTTCGTGACGTCCGACGCGTACGACACGAGCTGGAACGTCCCCGCTCCGGCCGTCCCCGGGGCCCGCCAGCGCAGGACCACCGCGCGCCGCACGATCGTGCGCACGACCTCGCCGCCGCCGGAGGCACGCACCACCGGGTACACGTAGGTCACGTCCGTCGTCACGTCGATCCCGCCGCCCCCGGCCGCGCGGAACGTCATCCCGCCGCGCGTCTTGACGACGTCCCCCGCGAAGGCGAAGCGCGCGGGGTCGAAGCGCGTGGCGAGGCGCAGCGGGTCGTTCTCCCCGCCCGGCGCACCCGGCGTGCCGAACGCGTCGTCGACGTACTCCCGTACCGCTCGCTGCCGGGGGTCGAGGAAGCGCAGTGCCCCGGTGGGGCGCTCCCCCCGCAGGACGCCGGGGTCCAGGTTCGTGCCGACGAGGAAGTCCTTCGTCCTGCCGAGCGCCTGGCCGACCTCGGCCGCGCTCATCCCGCCCGTCGCCCGCGCCGCGGGGACCTCGATGCCGTCCGCGCCCTCGGCCCAGTGCTCCGCGGGCGAGTCGCGGAACGGCTCGCGGACGGTGGGGCCCTGGGGGGCGGCCGGCCCGGCGGAGCCGCCCCCGGACCGGAAGAGGCCGGTCAGCGGGCCGGGCACGAAGGCGACGATCGCGAGGACGACGAGGGCGGCGACGACGATCGTGAACCAGGGCTTGCGCCGGGGCGCGGAAGCGGGCGCGGCGAGCCGGTGGGCGCGCGGGGGCTCGGGCGGGGGCTGCCCCTGGAGTCTGCGGGTCACCATCCGGGCCCGCGCCGAGGGTTCCTTGGGCGCGTCCGCCGCCCCGGTTCCGGCGGCGGCGTCCCGCAGGAAGCGGTCCCACTCCTCGTCCGGAATGGAGTCGTCGCTCCTGTGCACGCTGGTGTCTCCTTTCTGACCCGCCCGCGCGGGTGGCGGCGGCCGGTCGTGGCGCGGGGCCGGGACGCCCGCGAGGCGCGGGGCGGACGGGTTCCCCCGTCCCTCCCCGCGCCTCGTCGGCCGGCCGCGGCTCAGCGCGCGGCGGAGCCGAACGCCTTGCCCGCGGCGGGCAGTCCGCCGGTGCCGGGCTGGTAGGTGGTCACCGTCCCCTTGGTGCCGCCGGGAACGACGTTGCCGATCGGCAGGGCGTGCAGCGCCCCGTACGCGCTCGGCCCGTTGGGCATCCCGACGTAGAGGCGGGTGCCGGTGAAGTGGATGCTCTCGCCGACGCGCTGGTTGGCCTTGTACGGGCCGGGCAGCCCCGGGCCGTTGCCCGGCTCGACCCACACGTCGTTGTCACCGGCGGCGCCGAGCGCCGAGAAGACCTGCACGGCCCCGGCCTTGGCCTCCGTGCCGAGCGCCTCGCCCGGGATGCCGACGGCGACGAGCAGCGTGCTCGTCGTGGCGACGGCGTGCGGCGCGGTGTTGACGATGCTCAGGCTCTCGGCCATGCGGTCGCCGACCTCCGAGGTGCCGCTCACGGTGTCGTCGGGCTCGCCCTGGCGCAGCTCGTGGAGGTAGGTCCACGTCTTGTCGGGGTTGATCCTGACCAGGATCGCCCGGCCCGCCTGGGCCCGCTGGGTGCCGTTGGCCGAGGTCATCTCGCCCGGCGAGCCGATCGCCAGCATCGAGGTGCCGCTGCCGGAGGTGGCGGAGGTGCGGTACGAGGTCATGGCGAGCGAGGCGCCGAACTCGTCGTCCTTCTCGGCGGCGCCGCTCACGGCGCTGTTGTCCTGGTCCATGCCGCCGACGACGGTGGGCCTGCCGTCCGCGTCCAGGGTGTGGCTGAAGAGGGCCACGGTGCCGGAGTTGGTGTTCGCGCCGATCGCCTCACCGGGCGAGCCGATGGCGAAGTAGTTCTCGTCGCCCGCGACGGCGGCGCCGAACTTGTCGCCGGCCTCGGAGGCGCCGGGCACGTTGGTCGGCAGGTCCTGGGCGAGGGAGCGGCTGGTGTTGCCGTAGACGTAGATCGCCATACCCGCCGCGGCCAGGTCGCCGATCGACTCGCCCGGGACGCCGATGAGGAGCCAGGGGCGTCCTTCGGCCGTGGTGCCCGCCGCGAGGGCCTGGCCCATGTGGTCGTTGGTCTCGGGCGTCGAGGAGAGGAGGGCACCCGTGCCCGCGCCCTGCTCCAGGTGCTGGGCCTTGACCGCGCCCGTCCCGAGGCCGCCGGGGGCACCGAAGAGGATGTCGACGAAACCGGCGCCCGCCGCGCTGCCCAGAGCCTCGTTGGGGGTGCTCACCACGAGGTCGGTGTAGCCGTCCTCGTTGTAGTCGACGGTGGCGAGGGCGCCGCCGAAGCCGTCGTTCGCCTCGGCGCCGCCGGGCACCCAGTCGAGGTCCTGGTCGAGCTGGGCGATGCCCTTGTCGGCGCCGTAAACGACCCGTACGAGACCGGCTCCGGCGTCGCCGCCCACGGTCGCCTTCGGGTCGGCGACCGCGATGTCCTCGACGCCGTCACCGTTGAAGTCGGTGATCCCGGGGGCGCCGGTCGTGGCGTCGACCCAGGACTTCAGGTCGTCGACGCGCGCGGCGACACCCGCCGTGCTCGTCTGTTCCTCGTCGGTGCCGAAGCAACCGCCCTGGAAGGACTGGCTGGTGAGGGCGACGAGCTGGGCGGAGGCGCCGCTGCCGCGCAGCACGGGGCCGCCGGAGTCGCCCGCGCAGGCGGCGGCGCCGTCCTTGCCGGTGACCTTCGCGCTCGTGGCGTCCACGGAGTCGACGGAGTAGGCGGCGGTGTGGAGCCTGAGCGGCGCCCACTCGTCCTTCGTCCGCCCGAAGCCGGCGAACTTCAGCTCCTCGCCCGCGGCGGGGGCCGTCGTGGCCAGGGGCGCGGGGGCGACGTCGGTCACGGGCCGGTTGAGGCGGGCGAGGACGACGTCGCGGTCCGTACGGGGCACGAGTTCGACGATCTCGCGCTCGGCACCCGAGGCCGAGGAGAGGTCGGTGCGGCCGATCGTGGCCGTCACCGGCTTCCGGGGCGCCCCGGCGGGCACGGAGAGGCTCTGGGCCGGGTCGTCGGCGAAGCAGCTCGCGGCGGTGAGCAGCCAGTCGGCGTCGACGAGCACGCCGGAGCAGCCGCGGTCGTGGGAGCCGACGACGAGCCGCGCGGTGTAGGCGTGCGTCGTGTCGGACGGCTCCGACGCGGGGCCGGTCACGGCGGCGGCGGGCACGGCGCTCAGCGCGAGGGGGAGGGCCAGGAGGGCTGCCGCGCCCTGCGCGAGGAGACGGGTGCGTCCGCTCACGCGCGTGGTTCTGTCTGTCATGGGTGAATCGATTCCTTGGAGCGAGGACCGCGCGTCCGGGACGTACCGGACCGCGGCGTGGTTCGCGGGCGGCTGCCTGGGACTACTTGGAGGTCCTGATCTCGACGAGCAGGAAGTCCCGGTTCTCCGGGTCCGCGGACTCGCCCACCGGGGTCCAGGTGTTCTCGGTGATCGGGAACGACTTCTCCTCGTCGCCGACCGTCATGTCGACCGTGGTGGAGTAGTCGTTGCCCCGCACCGAGTAGACGGCGGGGATCTCCATCGTCAGGAAGCCCTCGTTGCCGACGACGTCGAAGCAGAGCTTGTCGCCCTTGTTCCGGGCCAGCAGCTCCAGCTGGCCCGTGCCGCTCGCGCAGTCGGCGAGGGTGATGTGCCCGTCGCCGCGCTTCAGGACGAGGCCCTTCTCGGCCAGGATCTTGTCCGCCTGCGGATAGGCGAAGTCCTCCACGGCGTAGCCGGGGGCCGCGTCGGCGACGCCCGCCGTCGCCACCGTCCCGCTCTGCCCCGCATGCGTGCCGATCACCACGGCACCCGCGGTGAGAACACTCGCCGCCACCGTGCCCGCGATTCGCCGCAAGACCCGATTTCTTCGCACATTCACAACTGGCATGCGGTAATTCCGCATTTCACTCCCCGTTTCGGACCGGAATAAGTCGGTCGGTTCTTCCGCCCTCGCTGCTCTCGTGGGCGTGGCCATGGCAGCACGCACGGAGTGCCTGATCAACCGCAATGCCGTTCACAAAGACGGACATTGACGGCTCCTCAACTGTGACGTTCACCACGACGGCAAAAGGTTGTACGGGGTGCGGTGACGATTCCATAACTCCATGCAAGGCCCCCGCATCTTTCCTAATTCTTTTCTCTGTATTCACGATGTGGAGTTGATAGGGTCCGCATCGATCCGCGCCCACCCATCCCTATTCACCCGTCGCGCCGCCCACGCGGCCGACGGATTTCGCATGCTTTCTCAACGAGGGAACCCGTCATGAAGACCACCTTCTGGAGCAGACGCCGGGTACTCGGCGCGCTCGCCGCGGCGACCGCCGTCACCGCGATCCCCACGGCCGTACTCCCGGCCTCGGCCTTCGCCGACGACTCGGCCGGCCCCGATCCCGTGCCGCTGCCCGACACCGAGCGCGCCAAGGTCGTACGGGCCTGGCTGACCGGCGGCAAGGGCGTCAAGGCCGCCGCCGCCGAGGCCCTGCACGGCACGGACGAGGACATCCGCACCTTCCTCGACGTGACGCTCCCCCGGCAGACCGTGGACGACAACCGGGTCGCGATCGTCGCGAGCCTCGACCGGGCGGGCCGCGGGCTGCGCAGGGACGCCGTCGCCGCGCTGGACGAGGGCGACGCGGCCATCGCCGCGTTCCTGAAGGAGGGCTTCGTACCGGCCATCGTGGAAGACCTCCAGGTCGCCACGGCCACCGTCGCCTCGACCGGCGGCAGGGCGGTGGTACGCGACGCGAACACCGCGCTCGACAGCGGCACCGACCCCGTCCTCGGCGCCTTCCTCACCGACAAGCAGTTCTCCGCGCGCCTGGAGGACACCCGCGTCCAGGTCAGCACGATGCTGACGACGGGCGGCCCCGAGGTGCGCAAGTACGCGGACCGCGCGCTCAGCGGCTCGGCGGACGACGTCGAGTGGTTCATCGAGACCGGCCAGCACATCGCGCGGGCCCGCGACCAGGAGTCGGCGACCATCGAGGAACTCGTCGCCCTGGTCGAGCGCGAGGGCGCGCGCGCCGAGAGCGAGACCAACCTCGCCGTCGAGGCGGGGGCCCGTGCGGAGACGGCCGCGCAGAAGGCCAAGGAGGCGGCCGAGAAGGCGGCGGCCGAGGCCGCGGCGGCACAGAAGGACGTGCAGAAGTCGGCGACCGCCGCCCGCAAGGCGTCGAGCGCCGCCAAGGGCGCGGCCGACGCCGCGCGCAATGCCATCAACGCCTCGAACGCCGCCGTCCAGGCTTCGCGCCGCGCCTCCTGGGCGGCCACCGGCGCCGCGCAGGCCGCCTCGAAGGCGGGCAGCGCCGCCGCGCTCGCCTACAACGCCGCGATAGCCGCGTCCAAGGACGCCGGCAAGACGGCCGCGGCCAAGAACGCCGCCGTCGCCGCGAAGAACGCCGCCGCCAAGGCCCGTACCGCCGCCAAGGCCGCCGACAAGGCCGCCGTCGCGGGCGAGGCCGCGGCCTCGGCGGGCAAGTCGGCCGCCTCCGCGGCGCGGAACTCGGCGGCGGCGGCGAACGCCGCCGCGCAGGCCGCCGCCTCGGCGGGCGCGGCGCAGGCGGAGGCCGCCGAGGCGAAGCGCCAGGCCTCCATCGCCACGAGCGCGGCGAACCGCGCCACCAACGCGGCCTCCGCGGCGCAGGCCCTCGCCTCCGCCGCCGCGAAGGCCGCCCGTACGGCCCGTGACGCCGCCAACTCGGCTGCCGACCACGCCGACGCCGCCGCGGCGGCGGCCGAGGAGGCGGTGAAGAACGCGGGCAAGGCCGTCGACTACGCCAACAAGTCCACCGCGCACGCGGCGGAGGCCGTCAAGGCGGCGAACGTCGCGACCAAGGCCGTCAGCGACGCCGTCGAGGTCGAGCAGAACGCGCGCGCCGCCGAGGCGCAGACGCTGGAGCAGGACAAGCAGCAGGCGATCGACGAGGTCAGGCTCCTCTCCGAGATCGAGACGACGGACCAGGCCACCCTCGCGGGCAAGCGGCTCGTCGCCGAGCGCCTGACGCAGGAGACCAAGGACCTCATCGCCAAGGCCGAACAGGCCCTCTACTCGGGCGACATGGAGACCGCCGCGATCACCGGCCGCCAGGCGGCCGTCCACCTGCTGGACGCCTCGGGCGCCTGGACCCGCCAGTCCGCGCAGCACGCCCTCGCGGGCTCCGACGACGACATCTTCGCCTGGATCGACCTCGACCGGGCGCTCGCCCAGGCCCAGGACGACCGCGAGACGACCGCCCACATCGCGACGATCGCCGCGCCGAAGATCGCCGAGGCGGCGGCAGCGGCCCTCGCGAGCGCCACGGACACGGCCATCGGCGACTTCCTCACGAGCGGCATGAAGAAGGCGTCCGACGACGAACTGCGCGTCGCGATCAACAAGATCCTCAACGACAACCCGGGCAGGGCCGTCAAGAAGGCCGGGAACGACGCGCTCGACGAGAACACGACCGAGGCGCTCAACAGCTTCTTCGACGACGTGTACCCGGTCGCCGTCAAGGAGGACGACCAGGTCCTCGCCAACGAACTGCTTCTCACCGGGGGCATGTTCACCAAGGCGTACGCCGAAGTGGCGTTGGAGGCCCCGGCCTGGGTGCTGCGCAACTTCATCACCGTCGTGCGGTACCGCACCGCCCAGCTCGACTTCGACACCGCGACGCACGTCGCCGCCGTGCGCGGCGCGATCGCCGCCGCGGCGAAGATCGCCCAGAACGCGCAGACGGACGCGGCCACGGCCTCGAAGGCCGCGGCCGACGCGCGCAAGGCAGCCGCCGAGGCCCAGGAGTGGGCGCAGAAGGCGCTCGACTCCGCCGCCAAGGCGGAGGACTACGCCCAGGAGGCCCGGGACAACGCGAACGCCGCCGACAAGGCGGCGGCCGACGCGCAGAAGTCCGCCGACACGGCGAAGGCCGCCGCCGCCACCGCGCGCGGCGCCGCCCGCTCCGCGAACTACTCGGCGAACAAGGCCATCGACTCCGCGCGCTCCGCGCTCGCCTCCTCCGCCTCCGCGCAGAACTCGGCCGCCGCCGCCCGCGCCTCCGAGCTGGCCGCGTCCGCCGACGCGAAGGCCGCCGCCGCCGCGTACTCGGCCGCGAAGCAGATCGCCGCGCAGAAGCACAAGGACGAACTGGCCCGCAAGGCCAAGGAGGACAAGGAGAGGGCCGAGCTGGAACGGCAGAACAAGCAGAACCCCGCGGACAACAACGGCAACGACCAGGTCAACCCGAACGGCACGAAGGGCCACGGGGACTCCGACGAGTGGTGGAACGACGCCCAGTGGTACGCCGACGCGTTCAACGTCGTCAGCGTCGGGTCCGGTTTCATCGCGGCCGGTTGCACGCTAGCGGGCACGGTCTTCCCGCCCGCGCTCGGCGCCGCCGCCGTCTTCGCCGGGATCTCGGGGGGCGCGAGCGTCATCAGCAGCGTCTTCACCGGCATCGAACACGGCTTCACCAGCGGTGAGTTCTTCTCGTCCGCGCTCAACAGCACGCTGAGCCTCGCGACCTTCGGCGCGAGCAAGTGGCTGACCCCGACGAAGGCCCTCGGCAAGTCCGTGGTGCCCGCGGTCAGCAAGATCACCCACGTCGCGGGCGACAAGATCTCCAGCATCGGCAAGGGATTGTTCGACCTCGTCTCCTGACGCCCCGTACGACCGTACGGCGGTGGGCGGGACCACCCCCGCGAGGGGGTGATCCCGCCCACCGCCATGCCCCACTCAAGGAGCACCCACCCACATGCGCCACCAGCACCCCTTCCGAATACGCCAGGCGGGCCCGCCGAGGAGACGCGCCCGCGCGGCCGTCCTCGCCGTCGTGACCGCGCTGACGCTCACGACCACCGCGGTCGGCACGAGCCAGGCCGCCCAGCCGGAGAGCACCGCGACGCGCCAGACCGCGGCGACCACCTCCCCGGCCGGGGCCACGACCCGCACCGGGGCCGCCCCCGAGACCAGCGCGGTCAGCCTCACGGGCACCCACTGCACCCCCACCGCGGCCGGCTCCCGGGAGCGCCGCGCGGGCGCCACCGAAGCCTGTGTGAGCGCGAGCCCCGCGCAGGCCGCTCCCCGCTCCCGCAGCGCCATCGCCCCGCTCGCGGACGCGAATTGCGCGATCACCGCGCCCGGCACCTACAGCTACGAGCGCTTCTCGTACTGCGTGAGCGGCATCAACGTCCTCTACGTCCTGCGCGACAGCAAGGGCGCCGAGCTGGGCCGCGGCACCCTCCAGGTCGCCACGAGCGCCACGCTCCCGAAGGCCGCCACCACCTGGCAGGAGCAGGTCACCGTCAGGATGACCGCCGCGAGCGGCGAGGTGACGGCGCTCAACGCCAAGCTGCGCGCCTCCTGTTCCACCGGCTGCACGGCGACGAAGACCGCGCCGTGGTACGGCGGCGACCTGGTCCTCGACCAGTCGCTCTCCGGCTCGGTCGCGTACTCCTCCTCCCCAGCACAGGGCGCCGCCGCCGAGTTCACCACCTCGTACAAGCTGTACGTGACGTCGCCGGGCGCGACGGCCGTCGACCCGAACGCCTCGTGGGACAACCCCCGCAAGGTCCGCTGCGACAACGCCGTGGGGGGCACCTCCCCCGCGGGCTGCGCCGTCCCCTCCGTCATGCCGGTCGTCCCGCTGAAGGCGACCGCCTCCGACCCGGGCGGCGCGGTGGCCGCCTACGACTGGGCCCAGAAGAACCTCGACGGCGCCTGGGGAACGAAGGGCAAGCCGCTGACCCGCGCGACGAGCGGCGCCTCAGCCCGGACCGCCGCCACCTGCGCGGGCTTCACGCCGGAGACGGACCTGCTCGACAACGACACCTGCGGCGACTTCCCCTTCGGCGAAACCAAGGAAGGGGGCAGCGCGGGCAGTGACTGCGTCGATGTGATCCCCAACCTCAGCCACGGCGAGTGGGACACGTACATCCTCAACGACGCCCGCGACCCGGACCCTTCCCGGCCGTGCGTCCGCGCCCACGTCAAGGACGCCGACAGGCAGTTCGCCGCCGGGCAGCTCGCGGAGGGCTTCGCGGACCAGCGGGTCATCGACGCCGACCAGTTCGAGCTCACGCTCAGCACGCCGGACGGTGGGCCGCAGGCATCCTGCCTGGACGAGACGTTGCCGGACGGCCGGGTGCCGAGCGGTGACGGCTGGATTCTGAACACCAGCGAACCGGTCGAGGCCGTCAACAAGACGACCGACCCGGTCGGCAAGGCCGGGGAGCGCCCCACCCGGGCTCAGGCCTGCGTGGGGCTGGGCTACGTCAAGGGCAAGCCCGCCGGTGGCGACATCACCGGCTGGCAGGACGCGAAGCTGTACAGGACGGCGCAGTCGCCCGGTACCAAGCTGGCCCGCTGCCACCTGGTCCCCAACGTCATCGGCGGAAGGGGCAATCAGTACAACCTCGTCCCCTGCTGGCAGGTAGGGATGAACACCGGTACCCCCAGCATGCGCACCTACGAGGCGATGGCGGAGAAGCTGGTCAAGGGGGAGACGGACGACGCCGGGCGCTCACTGGGGCCGGACGACGCGATCTTCTACCAGGTGACCCCTGTCTACAAGGACGCGACCAGCACGATCCCGGTGGGCGTCACGATGATCGCTACCATCGAACGAGCGAACGGGCCGTCGGAGCAGCTGTTCCCCAACGTGTACGTCACCAACACCCTGGAGAACACCGGCACGCTCAACCTCGGTAACTGATCGTTCGCTGCGCGCCCTTCACCGGCGCGGCAGCACTCGCGCCCCAAGGAGCAGCCAGGATGAGTTTCACGACCCCACCGCGTCCGGTCGATCCGGTCGCACTCTTCCCCGGGCTGGCTCCGCTGGCGCGCACGGCGACCCGGCTGCACCCGCGGCCGGGCTCGCCGACCGTGCACGACAGCTCCGTCGGCGGGCCCCTTCTGTGGCCCGCCGACGAGCCGTGGCCCCACTGCGAGGGGCCGCACGACGCCTCGCTCGCCGAGGACACTCCGCGCTCCGCGGAGGACATCCGCGCTCTGCGCCGGGTGCGCGCGGCATCCGCCGAGCGACGGCTGCGCGATCGCCGGGCGCCCGTGCGCACGCCCGAGGAGGACGAGGTCTGGCGACGGCACGGCGGGGGCCGCCCGTGGTTCGAGGGGCCCGTCCCCATGCTTCCGGTGGCCCAGCTCTACGCCCGGGACGTGCCACTTCCGGCGCGACCTGCCGGGACCGACCTCCTCCAGGTCCTGTGGTGCCCCTGCGGTCACGGCGTCTCGGAACCCCGGACCGCTCTCTTCTGGCGCTCCGCCGCCACCGTCACCGAGGTCCTGGAGGCCCCGCCCGAGCCGCCCGCGATCGAGAAGGACGGCTACCTGCCCAGGCCCTGTCTGCTGACGCCGGAGCAGGTCACGGAGTACCCCAGCACCATGGAACTGGACGAGGAACTCCAGGACCAACTGGCGGACGAGAGCCGGTGGGAGGCCACCGGGGCGGAGTGGGACGACGGCGAGGCGGAGGACCCGCAGGACTTCTACTTCCGCAATCTCGCCACCGCGCCCGGCTGGAAGACCGGCGGCTGGACCTTCTGGAGCCTCACCGACCCCGAGCCCCGCGACTGCCCCACCTGCGGCACCGAGGAGATCCCGCTCCTCACGATCGCGAGCTCCGAGTGGGACGACGGCAGCGTGAGCTGGCGCCCCGCCGAGGACCCGGCCCACCCGGCCCAACACCTCCCGGGCGACCCCTCGGAACCGACCCTGGTCGACATCCGGGGCGGCTACACCCTCCAGCTCCACGTCTGCCCGGCCTCACCGGACCACCCCCACCTGCAAATCATGGAGTGAGCACCCCAGGGCCCGGCCAACCGCCTCCCGACTGCGCCGCGCGGCACCAGTCGGCCGCCTCCCGGGGCGCGCCCCGCCCGCGAAGCCCCACCCGCCCGCACTCCGCTTCACGAATACTTCACCGTGCACACATATCCGTGGACGTTCCGCGAACTCCCCCGATAAGCTGCGCCGACCGCCGTTCGGCGGCACGTCACACGCCTGACCCGGGGGGGTCCTTCCGCATGTCCGCAACCGTTCCGCATCATCGGCCGCCGCACTCACTGCCGCCCGCACAGCCGCCGTCCGGCGGGCTGCTGCGCGCCGTGCACGTCGGGCTGGCACTCGTCGTCACGGGCTACGCGCTCCAGTTCGCCGCCGCGCTCAACGTCCGCGCGCACGCGGTGGACTGGGGACCCGGCGGCATCGGTGCGACGACCGCCTCGCAGGCGGACGTCGACGCGTTCAACCACGCGCAGCGCTACGCGGATCTCACGAGCCTTCTGACGGGGGTCGTCTACGTCCTCGCGGCCGTCCTCTTCCTCGTGTGGTTCGGCAGCGCGAGGAGCGCGGCCGGGCGCATGGAACCGCTCGTGTTCACCCGGGGACGGGGCTGGGCGATCGGCGTGTGGTTCATCCCCTTCGCCAACCTCGCGCTCCCGCGCCGCGTGGCGAGCGAGATCTGGAACGCGGCCCGCTCCCCCGCCTCCGAGAGCCGCTGGCCCGACACGGGGGACGCGATCGTACGGGAGTGGTGGGTCCTCTTCCTCGTGATGACGCTCGCCGGGAACGCCGTCGGCCGGATCTCGAACAGCCTCACGAACCCCGGCGAACTCTCCCTCAACGCCGTCCTGTACGCCCTGGTCGCCCTCACCACGGCGGGCGCGGCGCTCCGCACCCACCGCTTCACCACCCGCCTCACCGAAATGCTCCGCCTCAAGGCGTACGCCCCCTTGTCCGCCGCCTGAGCCGCACTGCGGCGGGGGACGGCGGGGAGGCGACCCGGCGCTCCGAGGGCGGGGGCCGGGCGGCTGGCGGCTGGAGGTCGGCGGCTGGGAGCCTACGGCCGTCGGCCGTTCGGCCGTTGCCCGCCCCGCTGCGGGACACTGGCTCGCTCGACCTCGGTGACCGACCGCCCAAGTCACCCGCCCCCGGGAGCCGTTATGCCTTTCACCACCCCACCGCGGCCGTTCGACGTCACCGCGCTCTGCCCCCAGTTGGCCCCGCTGGCGCGCACGGCGACCCGGCTGCACCCCCGGCCCGGCTCGCCGACCGTGCACGACAGCTCCGTCGGCGGGCCCCTCCTGTGGCCCGCCGACGAGCCCTGGCCGCACTGCACGGAACCGCACCCGGAGGAGGAGGCCGCCGACGTGCCGCACTCCCTTGATGACATACGGGAGCTGCGCCGCGTGCTCGCAGCATCAGAAGCCCGCCTGCTGCGTGACCGCCACGCGCCCCTCGCCCTGCCCGAGGAGCGGGAGGTCTCCGAGCGGTTCACCAAGGGCCGCCCCTGGTTCGACGGCCCCGTCCCCATGCTGCCCGTCGCCCAGCTCTACGCGCGGGACGCCCCGCTCCTCACCCGCCCCATCGGCGCCGACCTCCTCCAAGTCCTCTGGTGCCCCAGCGGCCACGGCTGCTCAGAGCCCAGGACGGTCCTGCGCTGGCGCGACTCCGCCACCGTCACCGACCTCCTCGGCTCCCCACCGCCGGAACCCGTGGTCGAGGAGGAGGGCTACCTGCCCCAGCCCTGCGTGCTGGTCCCGGAGGAAGTCAACGAGTACCCCGGCATCAGGGAGATGGACGAGGAGACCCGGCGGGAGGTGGCGGACGAGAGCCGCTGGGAGGCCGCCGGGGTGAGGTGGGACGAAGAAGGTGCGGAGGAGCCGCACGAGTACTGGTCCGAGCGCCTGTCGACTGCCCCCGGCTGGAAGACCGGCGGCTGGACCACCTGGGACCTCACCGACCCCTACCCCCGCGTGTGCCCCGCCTGCGGCACCGAGCAGATCCCGCTCCTCACGATCGCGAGTTCCGAGTGGGACGACGCCACCGAGGGCTGGCGCCCCGCCGAGGACCCGGCCCATGACCGTCCGGACGACCCCTCGGACCCCACCCTCGTCGACATCCGCGGCGGCTACACCCTCCAGCTCCACGTCTGCCCGGCGTCCCCCGACCACCCGCACCTCCAGATGATGCAGTGAGCAGGGCGCTCAGGAGGTGGACGTGCGAGCCCTGAAGCCCGACCGGCCGGGCAGCCGCCGCCCGCGGCGTCACCGACAGCAGGCCCTCGGCGGGTAGCGGCTCGTGGGCGGACCAGCCGCGCTGGTCACGTGTCCGGGGCCGGGCGGGGCGCGGCGCGGCGCGGCGGCGCTCAGGCTCGCCCACGCCACCCCGCCACCCGCACGGAGCGCGACCGCGTTCCCGTGCGCGGAGCGCCGGCGCGTTCCCGTGCGCGGGCCCGAGCACCCAATCCCCCGCCCCCCTCAGCCCCTTGAGGCCGCCAGCGGCAGCAGTACCTCGTTGATGATCGCCTCGACCTCCGCCGCGTCCACCGTCCCCTTCTGCATCGACTCCGCGACGATCATGCGCGGCCCCACCGAGGCGACCCTGCGGGTCACGCGGCGCGGGTCGGCCTCTCCGCGGTCGACCGCCCTGCCGAGGATGTCGAGCAGGACGCGTTCGTGGGGCAGGACGATCAGGCGGAGCACCTCGTCGAAGAGTTCCGGGTGCCGGGGGCGCTTCGTCATGAGGGGGCGCAGGGCCTGTCCGCGCGGTTCGTCGAGTACGCGCGCGAAGCTGCCGAGCAGCTCGGTCAGGTCCCCGTGGAGCGAGCCCGTGTCCGGGTCGACGGGCGTGCCGAAGCCGGTGACCGGGTCGGAGAGCGCGTCGAGCAGGAGTTCCTTCGGCGTGGACCAGCGGCGGTACAGCGCCGACTTCCCCGTGCCCGCGCGCGCCGCGATCTTGTCGAAGGCCAGTTCCTCGAAGCTCGTGAGCGCCAGCTCCTCCAGCACGGCCTGGTGCAGCGCGCGCGTGAACGCCTCGCCGCGCCGCCGGGTCGCCCTGGCGGGCGCGGCGGAATCGGCTGACGGCTCGGGGGGACGGGAAGCGCTGCTCACACCTGCCGTTATAGCGCGGCGCCTCGCGGCGGCGCGAGGGCGGTGGGTGTACCGTGGCGATTAGTGGACGAAATTGTCCACTAACCTCACGGAAGGCAGGCCGCCCATGCCGCACGCGCCCACGGACACCTCGCCGGAGCCCTTCGCCCTCACCCGTGTCCGGGTCTTCGACGGCGAGAAGCTGCTGCCGCCCGCCACGGTCCTCGTGGACGGGCCGCTGATCGGCGACCCCGCCGGCGCGCGGGGCGCGCGCGAGATCGACGGGGGCGGGGGCGTCCTGCTCCCCGGCTTGATCGACGCGCACGTCCACCTGAGCGACACGGACACGCTGCGGGCCTTCGCGCGGTACGGGATCACCACCGCCCTCGACATGGGGACGTGGCCCGCCGACCGGGTGGACGCGCTGCGCGGCCGCGCGGGGCTCACCGACATCCGCAGCAGCACCGTCGGCGCCTCCTCGCCCGCGAGCGCCCACGCCGCGCGCCTGGGGCTGCCCGCAGGGGCGCTCGTGGCGGGCCCCGGCGACGCGGAGCGCTTCGTCGCGGAACGTGTCGCCGAGGGGGCCGATCACATCAAGATCGTCATCGACCTGCCGGGCTTCGCGCAGGAGACCGTGACGGCTCTGGTGGCGGCTGCGCACCGGCACGGGCTGCGCACCGTCGCGCACGCCTCCGCGCTCGGCGCGGTCCGCATGGCGCGGCACGCGGGCGTGGACGTACTGACGCACGCGCCCCTGGACCGGCCGCTGGAGGACGCCGACGTCGAGTGGGCCGCGCGGGAGGGCCGCGTCATCGTGCCGACCCTGACGATGATGGCGGACATCGTGACGGCGCTCGCCCGGCCCGGAGCGCCGGGGCCCTCGTACGAGGCGGCCCGCGCGAGCGTGGAGGCGCTGCACCGCGCGGGCGTCCCCGTCCTCGCCGGTACGGACTCCAACGACACGGCGGCGGCGCCGGCCTCGCCCCCGCACGGCGAGAGCATCCACAAGGAGCTGGAACTGCTCACCGGGGCCGGCCTCACCCCCGTCGAGGCGCTGCGGGCGGCGACGGTGCTGCCCGCCCGCCACTTCGGGCTCGACGACCGGGGCGTCATCGCGCCCGGCAAGCGCGCCGACCTCGTCCTGCTCGCGGACGATCCGCTCACCGACATCCGTGCCACGCGCACGGTCCAGCGCGTGTGGTGCGCGGGGACCGAGTACCCGCGCCCCTGAGCGAGGGCCCCGCCTCCCCCGCGGCACCGCCTCCGCACCACCCGAAAGGAACCCCCCATGAAGATCATCGCCCTGGAGGAGCACTTCTCCGACCCCGCCGTCGCCAAGGCGGGCGCGGCGCGGGCGCAGGCGCTCAGCCCCGGCTTCGCCGCGTCCTACAGCCCGGCGAGCGGACTGCCGTACTCGCCGTCCCCCGAGGTCCTGGAGAACCTGGCCGAGAAGCGGCTCGCCGACATGGACGCGGGCGGCATCACGATGCAGGTGCTCTCCGGTCTCGGCGCCCAGACGGTCCCCGCCGACGTCGCCCCCGCGCTCGTCGCGGGCTCCAACGACAAGGCAGCGGCGGCGGTACGGGCCCACCCCGACCGCTTCGCGGCCTTCGCCGCCCTGCCGACCGCCGCCCCCGAGGCCGCCGTCGCCGAACTCGACCGCTCGATCAACGAGTTGGGCTTCGTCGGCACCTTGATCATGGGCCGTACCGAGGGCGAGTTCCTGGACGCCCCGCGCTTCGAGCCGATCCTCGCCAGGGCCGCCGCGCTGAAGGTCCCGGTGTTCCTGCACCCGGGCGTGCCGCCGCGCGAGATCACGGACAGCAACTACGCGGCGGGGCTGCCGACCGGGATCGGGACGCGCCTCCAGACCGCCGCGTGGGGCTGGCACCAGGAGACCGCCGTGCACTTCCTGCACCTCGTGCACTCCGGCGTCCTCGACCGCTACCCCGGCCTCCAGTTCATCCTGGGGCACTGGGGCGAGATGATCCCGTTCTACCTGGACCGCGTGGACGAGGCCCTGCCGCAGCGCGCGACGGGCCTGGACCGGAGCTTCCACGAGTACTTCCGCGAGAACGTGTACCTCGCGCCGAGCGGCATGTGGAGCCAGGCGCAGCTGAGGTTCTGCCTGGAGACGGTCCCGCTGGAGCGGATCGTCTTCGCGGTCGACTACCCGTTCATCGGCAACGAGGGTGCGGTGCCGTTCCTGGAGAAGGCAGAGCTGCCGGAGGCCGACAAGCGGAAGATCGCGCACGAGAACGCGGAACGCCTGCTGGGACTGTGACCCAACGGGCCGCGGGGGGAGCGGACTTGTCCGCCCCCCGCTCAGCCGCTCAGCCGCGCCCGGTCAGCAGAGGACCTCGACACCCGTCACGAGGTTGTTGCCGTCCAGCCCGCGCCCGGAGTTGGGCTGCACGCGGTCCCACCGCCCGTCCGCGTACTTCACGTCGAAGGCGTTGCCGTGGGCCCAGCCGAAGTCGTAGTGGTCCTTGATGGTGTGGTAGCCGCACCCGTCCAGGTTCCACACGGCACCGCCGGGCCCCTGCCGCCCCCCGGAGAGCCGGATACAGGCCCGCCCGGCGTCGCACGAGGGCGCCCAGTACCCCCCGGCGGCGGAGGCCGGGCTCCCGGCGAAGACGATGGTGGCGGCGACGGCGGTGGCGAGAGCGGTGCCGAAGGTGGCGGCCCGGCTGATGAGTCGCATGACGATTCCCCGTTTCGGTCGGTGCTGACACGTGAGCGGGAGCATCGCAGCGCGTAGCCGTTCAGCTACGTCGCGTGTGCACCCGCTGCCGCATCGTAGGCGCCCTGTCCGCTCGAACCGCCTTACGGAGAAGGCGTGTCGGCCCCCGGCAGGCACCGCGCCCCGGTGCCGGGGACCGCTCTCCCGCTGGTGCCGGGGACCGGCCTGCCGCTGGTGCCGGGGGCCCGCCCCCGCCGCGCGGACTACGCCCTCGGCGCCACCTTCGTCAGCCCGTTGATGACGCGGTCCATCGCGTCGCCGTGCGTCGGGTCCGTCAGGTTGGCGAGCAGCTTCAGCGTGAACTTCATCAGCATCGGGTGCGTGAGGCCGCGTTCCGTCGCGAGCTTCATGATCTTCGGGTTGCCGATGAGCTTCACGAAGGCGCGGCCCAGGCTGTAGTAGCCGCCGTACGTGTCCTTCAGGACCTTCGGGTAGCGCTGGAGCGTCAGTTCGCGCAGGTGCGCCGTGCGGCGGCCGTGGGCCTGGACGACGACGTCGGCCGCGATCGCGCCGGACTCCATCGCGTAGGCGATGCCCTCGCCGTTGAAGGGGTTGACGAGGCCGCCCGCGTCGCCGACGAGCAGGAGGCCCTTCGTGTAGTGCGGCTGGCGGTTGAAGGCCATCGGGAGGGCCGCGCCGCGGATCGGGATCGTCATGTTGTCCGGCGTGTAGCCCCACTCCTCGGGCATCGAGGCGCACCACGCCTTCAGGACCTCGCGCCAGTCCAGCTCCTTGAAGGACGAGGACGTGTTGAGGACGCCGAGGCCGACGTTGGACGTGCCGTCGCCCATGCCGAAGATCCAGCCGTAGCCAGGGAGCAGCCGGTCCTCCCCCGGGCCGCGCCGGTCCCACAGCTCCAGCCACGACTCCAGGTAGTCGTCGTCGTGGCGCGGCGAGGTGAAGTACGTACGGACCGCGACCCCCATCGGGCGGTCCTCGCGCCGGTGCAGACCCATCGCGAGCGAGAGCCGCGTCGAGTTGCCGTCGGCCGCGACGACGAGCGGGGCGTGGAAGGTGACCGGGGTCTTCTCCTCGCCGAGCTTCGCGTGCACGCCCGTGATGCGGCCGGACTCGTCGGTGATCGGCGCGCCGACGTTGCACCGCTCGTACAGCCGCGCGCCCGCCTTCTGCGCGTTGCGGGCGAGCTGCTCGTCGAAGTCGTCGCGCTTGCGGACGAGGCCGTAGTCCGGGAAGGAGGCGAGTTCCGGCCAGTCGAGCTGGAGGCGGTTGCCACCCGCGATGATGCGGAGGCCCTTGTTGCGGAGCCAGCCCGCCTCCTCCGAGATGTCGATCCCCATCGCGATCAGCTGCTTCGTGGCGCGCGGGGTGAGCCCGTCGCCGCACACCTTCTCGCGCGGGAACGCCGTCTTCTCCAGGAGCAGGACGTCGAGTCCGGCCTTCGCCAGGTGGTAGGCGGTCGCCGACCCGGCGGGTCCGGCGCCCACCACGATCACATCCGCGCTGTGTTCGGACAGGGCCTCGGCCACGACACTTCTCCCGACGACTTGAAATCACGTGCCGAGCGGCACCGGACACGGGCAGTCTATTCAGGCGTCGTCTCCCCCCGACCGAAGGGCTGACCGGAATTGACCACCTCGCCCCCCGCCTCCGACCTCGCCCGCCCCGCCCCCGTCCTCGCCCTGCGCGTCCCCACCGACGAGGACGCGCACCACTGGCACCGCGTCTTCGCCGACCGCGAGGTCATGGAGTTCCACGGCGGCCGTCCCGCCGAGCTGTCCGTCTACCAGGAGCTGACCGCCCGCCAGCGCCGCCACGACGCCGAACTCGGCTACTGCCTGTGGACGGTGACCGACGCGGCGGGCGAGGTCGTCGGCTTCACGGGCGCGCAGCCGTGGCCGCACGCCCACTTCGGCCCGGTCGGCGCCATCGAGATCGGCTGGCGCCTGGCTCGTACCGCCTGGGGTCGCGGCTACGCGACGGCGGCGGCCCGTACGACCCTGGAACGGCTGCGCGCGGCGGGGGTCCCCGCGGTCGTCGCGATGGTCAAGGAGGGCAACACGCGCTCGCTCGCGGTCGCGGAACGCCTCGGAATGCGCCACGCGGAGACGTTCTCCCTGCCGGGCGGGTCGGAACGGGGCCGAAGGTACGAGCTGGCGCTGTGAAGCAGCGCGTCCCGGAATTCCAGCCCCACACACACGCCCACCAAAATCCAGCCCCTCCGGCGTTTGAGGAGCGGGGCCCGGGGCGGAGCCCCGTGACGCGAGCCGCCGGAGGGGGTACCCCGCGTAACGCGCCCCATCAGGGGGCACACGCCCCACACAGCCGGGCACGTACCCCCCGCCCCCCAAGCGGAGCGCTACCGTGCCGGGTACCGCCAGACCTGGGGAGTTGAGAGCATGTCCTCGCTCGTGCCGGAGCCGACCGAGTTCGTCCTCGTGCCGCGCCTGCTCGGCCTCATGGCCATGGACGCGGTGACGGCCGCGCAGGAGAAGGGGCTCGCGACCGAGTCCCCCGACGATCCCGAGGTGCTGGAGGGCGGCCTCGACTACGTCGTACGGCAGTACCCGGAGCCCGGCGCGCGCGTCCCGCACGGCGCCGTCCTCACGCTGTGGTTCGACACGTGGCCCGACGAGGGCGACGAGGGCGGCGGCGGTACGGGCGTGCGCGAACCGCTCGACCCGGGGCCGGGCGCGAGCGGCCTGGAGCGCGAGAAGCCGGAGCCGGAAGGGGACGGGCCCGAAGGAGTCGCCGTCTCGGGGTGAGGCCGCCCCGAACCCGTAAGACCGTCGCCGCCACCGGACCCGGCCCCCGTACCACCGCCCCGGGGGCCGGGCTCAGCGCTCCTGCGGCTTGAACCCCCGGTGCAGCGCGACGATGCCGCCCGTCAGGTTGCGCCACGCGACCTTCGACCAGCCCGCGTCCTGGAGCAGCGAGGCCAGGGCGGGCTGGTCGGGCCAGTCGCGGATGGACTCGGCGAGGTAGACGTACGCGTCGGGGTTGGACGAGACCGCGCGGGCCACGGGGGGCAGCGCGCGCATCAGGTACTCGGTGTAGACGGTGCGGAACGGCGCCCAGGTCGGCGAGGAGAACTCGCAGATCACGACACGCCCGCCCGGCTTCGTCACCCGGTACAGCTCCCGCAGCGCGGCCGGGGTGTCGCTCACGTTGCGCAGCCCGAAGGAGATCGTGACCGCGTCGAAGACGTCGTCGCGGAACGGCAGCCTCGTCGCGTCCCCGGCGGTGAACGGCAGCCAGCCGTGGCGCTGCTTGCCGACCCGGAGCATCCCGAGCGAGAAGTCGCAGGGCACGACGTAGGCGCCGGTACGGGTGAAGGGCAGCGAGGAGGTCGCCGTACCGGCCGCGAGGTCGAGGACCTTCTGCGCCGGGCGCGCGTCCACGGCCTTCGCCACCTCCGCACGCCAGGCGCGGTCCTGGCCGAAGGAGAGGATGTCGTTGGTGAGGTCGTAGCGCTTGGCCACACCGTCGAACATCGAAGCGACTTCTTGCGGCTGCTTGTCCAGGGATGCGCGTGTCGTCACCGGCTCATTGTGGCAGGCGCGGATAAAGACGGCGTACGGGGCCGGACGACGGAGGCGGCGCCGGGCCGGGAGCGGGGGCGGTACCGGGCCGGGCGCCAGGGGCGACGCGGGGGTGACCCGCCCCAGGAAGCCCCGCGGAACGGGCAACCGTTCGCAGAACCGGGCAGTTTCCCGACGAATACGGTCGAAACCCCGCCCGGGGCGCGCCCGTGTGGGACGTTCGGGACACTCCGCTGTCCTCCCCCCGAAAGGGCTCCCCGTGCCCCTGCCGCCCCGCCGGTCCCCGCTGCTCGCTCTCGCGTGCGCGCTGCCGCTGCTCCTCGCGGGCTGCGCGGGCGAACCGGCCGACGCCGCCGACGGCGCGCCCCCGCACCGCGTCGGCTTCGCCCCGTACGTGAGCGCCGAGTCCGCGTCAGCGCTCGACACGACGGCTCACCCGGACGAGTACCGGCTCGCCTTCGCGGTGGCGGACGGCGGACGGTGCGTGCCCGTGTGGGGCGGTACGGAGCCGGTCGACGACCCGGCGGTCGCGCGGCGGGCGGCGGGACTGCGCCCCGCCCGCGTGTCCTTCGGCGGCGAGGCCGGTACGGAACTGGCACGGGCGTGCGGCTCCGTGGACGAGCTGGCCGCCGCGTACCGCCGCGCGCTCGACGCGGCCGGTACGGACCGCGCCGACTTCGACATCGAGGGCGGGACGCTCGGCGACGAGGCGGCGAACGCGCGCCGCGCGGAGGCGGTGGCCCGGCTCCAGGCCGACACGGACCTCGACGTCTCCGTCACGCTGCCCGTCATGCCCGAGGGCCTGGAGGCGGACGCGCGGGAGCTGCTGCGGGGGCTGCGCGCGGCGGGCGTGCGCGTCGGGGAGGTCAACATCATGACGATGAGCTACGGCTCCGCGTACCCGGACGCGAAGGGCCCGATGAGCGCGTACGGGGAGCGGGCGGCGCGCGCCGCGCACGGGCAGCTCCGCGAGCTGCTGGGCTGGCCGTCCCGTACCGCCTGGAAGCGGCTGCGCCTCACGGTGATGCCGGGCGTCAACGACGTGCCGCACGAGACGTTCACGCGCGCCGACGCGCGGCGCACGCACGAGTTCGCGGTGCGGGTGGGGCTGGGCGGCCTGTCGCAGTGGGCCTCCTTCCGCGACAGGCCCTGCGCGCCGGACGAGTCCTCGCGCGAGCGGTGCACGGGGGTCGCGCAGAAGAAGGGCGATTTCGCACGGCTGCTCGCGGGCGGGGGCGCCGCAGACTGAGAACCCCTCACGTACAGGAGTCCCCGTGCGGTTCACCCACGTCCTCGCCGTCGCCCCCGTCACCGACCACGCGGCGGCCGTCGCCTGGTACGAGCGCCTCCTCGGCCGCCCCGCCGACGCCCGCCCCATGCCGGGCCTCGCGGACTGGCACCTCACGGACGGCGGCTGGCTCCAGGTCTTCACCGACCCCGGCCACGCGGGCAAGGCCCTGATCAACCTCGCGGTCACCGACCTGGACACCGAACTCGCCGCACTCGCGGCCCAGGGCATCGCGGCGGACGCGACCACGGCGGCCAAGGACCGGGTCCGCTTCGCCTCGGTCCACGACCCGGACGGAAACAGGCTGACGCTGATCGAACGACCGGCGGTGGCGTAGCCGGGGCGCGGCGAACGCGCACCCGAGCGGCCGGGCACGTGGAGGACTTGTGTACGGGACGGGCCGAAGGGTACGCGGGACGGCACACCGGGGGGGTCCTCCGGCGACAACTCACGGGGGGAGCACGGCCAATGGCGTCACGAAGCGGGTGGACGGAGGGTCAGGGCCGACTGCTGCTGGCGGGCCTGGCGAGCGGGGTGGCGGTGACCCTCGTGTGGTCGTTCGTCTTCCGGGAGAGCCTTGCCGCCTCCCTGGGGCGGGGCATCTGGCTCGGTCTCGTCGGGTACCTGTCCGCGTTCTGGCAGACCGGGGCGCTCGCCAAGAAGCTGCGCACGGATCGGGGCGGCGTGATCCGCGCCCAGCGCGCCTTCCGCAAACGGGAGGTGCCCGCGGACGCGGAGGAACGCCGGGTGCTGCGGGGCCTCACCGAGTACACCCGTGCGCGCCTGGACAACCGGAAGGCGCTCTGGGTTCCGCTGGGCATCCTCGGGGCGGTGTTCGTCGTGCTCGCGGTCCTCGGCCTGATCGACCATAGGTACGGGCCGGTACTGATCTTCGTGGGCGTCTACGCCTGCATGGCCCTCGGGATCTGGTTCTCCCGCCGTACGCAGCGTTCCCGTCTCGTCGCCGTGGAGCAGGCGCTCGCGCGGTCCGGGCGGGCGGACGAGCGGACGGCCGCCCCGGCGCGGCCTGCCGACCCCGCCACGACCGGGAGGATGCCGTACCAGCGGTGACCGGCGACCGTCACCGGGGTCCCGTCGGCACGCGCCCCGAAGGGCGCCGAGCCACTGCGGGGGCAGCCCGGCCCGCGGCCTCAGCGCCGCCGGTACACCAGCCGGCCCGCGCACACCGTCGCCACGCACGTGCCGTCGTCCGTGGTCGCGGAGAGGTCGGCGCGGGAGCCGGGGGTGAGGGGGGCCGGGGACGGGCTCGCGACGAGGCGGAGGGCGCCGCGTGCCGCCGCCTCGCGGAGCGACGGGTCGAGCGGGCCGTCCACCAGGAGCGCCGTCGCGCCGCCCGCGAAGAGGGCGTGCACCGTCTCCCGGGGGCTCGGCGCCTGCGGGGGCGGCCCCGTGTGGACGCGGGCCGGGGCGAGGCGGCCCGGCCACTCCCGTACCCGCGCCCCGGGATACGTGGCGCGCAGGTCCGCGAGCGGGCCGACGGCGGTGATCCGGTCGCCCGAGACGGCGACGGCGCCCCCGGGCACGAGGGTGCCGTCGCCCGCGTCGAGCAGCGGCGCGGTGTGCAGCGTCAGCACGTGCGCGACCCGCTCAGCTCGCCGGGATGAGCTTCAGCTCGGGGTGCGCGGTGCCGCCGTCGATCGCCGTGGAGGAGATGTGCGAGGCCACGCGGTCGTCGACCGGGTCGTTCGCCGGGTCGTCGTGGATGACGAGGTGCTCGTACGTCGTCGCGCGCTGCGCCGGGACGCGGCCCGCCGTGCGGATGAGGTCGATCAGCTCCTGGCGGTTGGAGCGGTGCTTCGCGCCCGCCGAGGAGACGACGTTCTCCTCCAGCATCACCGAGCCGAGGTCGTCGGCCCCGTAGTGGAGCGAGAGCTGCCCGATCTCCTTGCCCGTCGTGAGCCACGAGCCCTGGATGTGGGCGACGTTGTCGAGGTAGATGCGGGCGATCGCGATCATCCGCAGGTACTCGAACATCGTGGCCTGGGTGCGGCCCTTGAGGTGGTTGTTCTCGGGCTGGTACGTGTACGGGATGAAGGCGCGGAAGCCGCCCGTGCGGTCCTGCACCTCGCGGATCATGCGCAGGTGCTCGATGCGCTCGGCGTTCGTCTCGCCCGTGCCCATGAGCATCGTGACGGTGGACTCGACGCCCAGGTTGTGGGCGGTCTCCATGATCTCCAGCCAGCGCTCGCCGGACTCCTTGAGCGGTGCGATGGCCTTGCGGGGCCGCGCGGGCAGGAGTTCGGCGCCCGCGCCCGCGAAGGAGTCGAGCCCGGCGGCGTGGATGCGGCGGATCGCCTCCTCGGCGCTCACGCCGGAGATGCGGGCCATGTGGTCGATCTCGGAGGCGCCCAGGGAGTGGATGACGAGCTGCGGGAACGCCTTCTTGATCGCGGCGAAGTGCTCCTCGTAGTACTCGACGCCGTAGTCCGGGTGGTGCCCGCCCTGGAACATGATCTGCGTGCCGCCGAGCTCGACGGTCTCCGCGCAGCGGCGCAGGATGTCGTCCAGGTCGCGGCTCCACCCCTTCTTCGTGTCCTTGGGGGCGGCGTAGAAGGCGCAGAACTTGCAGGCCGTCACGCAGACGTTCGTGTAGTTGATGTTGCGCTCGATGATGTACGTCGCGATGTGCTCCGTACCGGCGTAGCGGCGGCGGCGGATCGCGTCGGCGGCGGCGCCGAGCGCATGCAGCGGCGCGTCGCGGTAGAGGTCGAGCGCCTCCTCGGCGGTGATGCGACCGCCTGCGGCGGCACGGTCGAGGACGGACTGAAGGTCGGCCTGCTCGGTCACCGGCTGTCACCTTTCGGGGGCGGGTCGCTTCACAGCGCTCGGGAGGTACGGACCGATTCAGCCTACGCCCCCGGGGTGGCGGCGCCTCGGCGGCGGGGGGCGGGACGAGCGTGCCGGGGCAGGACAATAGGCGGTACGAGGGACGGTCTCCGACGAAAGGGGCGTACGTGGCGCTCGCCGTGCTGCTCGTGGGGCTGACGGGCTCCGGGAAGACCACCGTCGCGCGGGCGCTCGCCGCGCGCGGCTTCGTTCGGCTCTCCGTGGACGAGGAGGTGCACCGGCTGCACGGGAGGTACGGGGTCGACTACCCGGAGGACACGTACGCCGCGCGGGAGCGCCCGGTCGTCGCGGCGCTCCGTACGCGGTTCGGCGCGGAGCTGCGGGCCGGGCGGGACGTCGTGCTCGACCACGGCCTCTGGCGGCGGGAGGAGCGGCAGTCGTGGCGGGACACGGCACGCGGCGCGGGCGCGCGGGCGGTCATGGTCTACCTGCCCGCCTCCCGCGAGGAACTGCTGGCACGGCTCGCGCTACGGAACCCGCGCGAGGACGCCGACGCGCTCACCGTGACGCCCGAGGCGCTCGACGACTTCCTCGCGCGCTTCGAGTCCCCGGGCGCGGACGAGGACGCGCTCGTCCACGACGGGGACACGGCGCGGCTCGTGGACACGCTGGCGGCGCTGCGCGAGCCGCCACGGGGGTGAGCGGGGCGCGGCGGGGGTGAGCGGGCGGGACGGGAAGGTCTCCCGCCCGGCCCACCCGCATACGGCCGCACACGGGCGCCGCACGCACACGGGAGGCCGCCCCCCGTACGCCTCAGTCGGCGCTCGGCACCTCGATGTCCCGTTTCTGGATCTTGCCCGTCGGGCCCTTCGGGAGCGCGGCGAGGAACCAGACGCGGCGCGGGTACTTGTAGGCCGCCACGCGCTCCTTCATCCAGGCGCGCAGGGACTCCGGGGTCTCCTCCGCGCCGGGGCGCAGGACGACGGCCGCGCCGACCTCCTCGCCGAGACGTGCGTCGGGGACGGGGAGCACGGCCGCCTCCAGGACCGCCGGGTGCTCGTACAGGACCTCTTCCAGCTCGCGCGGGTAGACGTTGTAGCCGCCCCGGATGATGAGGTCCTTCTTGCGGTCGACGATGTAGTAGAAGCCGTCCTCGTCGCGGCGCGCGAGGTCGCCCGTGCGCAACCGGCCGTCGGGGAGGAGGACTTCGGCCGTGGCCTCGGGGCGCCGCCAGTAGCCCTTCATGACGTTCGGGCCGCGCACGGCCAGTTCGCCGGTCTCGCCGTCCGCCAGCTCCGTGCCCTCCGGGTCCAGGATGCTCAGCTCGACGCCCGCGATCGGGGTGCCGATGGAACCGGCCTTGCGGGGGCGGTCGAGGTGGTTGAAGGCCGCGACGGGCGAGGTCTCCGAGAGGCCGTAGCCCTCCAGCACGTCGCAGCCGAACGCCTCCTCGAAGGCGTGCAGGACCTCGACGGGCATCGCGGCGCCGCCGCTGATGCACAGGCGCAGCGAGGACGCGTCGGCGTTCGCGGCGTCCGGGTGGTGCAGGAGCCCGGCGAACATCGTGGGGACGCCCTCGAAGACGGTGGCGCGCGTCGCGGCGAGCGTCGCGAGCACCGCGGCGGGGTCGAAGCGCGGGACGAGGGCGAGCGAGGCGCCCGAGAGGACGGCGGCGTTGAGCCCGGTGAGCTGGCCGAAGGCGTGGAAGAGGGGCAGACAGCCGAGGATCGTGTCGGCACCCGTGAGGCGCGCGAGGCCGGCCGTCGCGGCGGTGTTGCTCGCGAGGTTGCGGTGCGTGAGCTGGGCGCCCTTGGGGTGGCCCGTCGTGCCGGAGGTGTAGAGGATGACGGCGTCGTCGTCGGGGCCGCGCTCGGTGAGCGCGTCGGCGCTTTCGAGGTCCTCGGTCCCTGTCGGGGTGAACTGCCCCAGGCTCACGGGGTGGTGCGGGACGTCCGCCTTCGCCGCGCCCTCGGCCGGCTCGCCGGGGACGCCGTCCCAGGCGTAGAGCGCGCGGGCGCCGCTGTCGGCGAGGTGGAAGGCGACCTCGCGCTCCTTGAGGAGCGGGTTGAGCGGGACGACGACCCCGCCGGCGCGCAGGACGCCGTAGTAGAGGACGGCGAACTCGGGGACGTTCGGGAGCATGAGCCCGATCCGGTCCCCCGCCGTGAGCCCGTCCGCGCGCAGGCGCGCGGCGACGACGGCGGTCGAGCGCTCCAGGGTGCGGTAGTCGAGGGCGTACGGGCCGAGGAGGAGGGCCGGGGCCCCGGGGGTGCGGCGGGCGGTGTCCAGGAGGTGGTGGACAAGGCTTCCGGTGGACTCCCTGGGGCCGTCGGCCGCCGGGATCTGCCGCTGGGCCACGTCGCTCATGGTGGTGCTCCGCTTCCTCGCGTTCGCCCGAGCCCGGCACGTACGCGGGTACGCGACCGCCGGAACCCCTCGGGCCGCCCGGCCACGGTGCCGGGCGCCACCGGCCATCGTGCGCCGCGGGCTCCGCGCGGGGCCATGTCCCCCGCCACAATGCGAGGCGTCTCACGTTGTCGCCGTGAACAACACCACAGCGGCGGGCGCGCCCGCGCTCCCCGGGGCTACCGTGCCCCGCATGCCCGCCGTCCCGCCCCTCAGCCCGCCGCCCGGCACGATCCCGCTCGCGCGCACGCTCCTCGCGCGGGAGGAGGAGCTGGCCGACAAGCTCGACGAGAGCATCCGGTCCGAGGCGGAGGCGTACCGCGCCGACGACCCGGTGCCGCGCGCGGCTCTGCACGCCTCGACGCTCGGCAACGCCCGGCAGGTCCTCGGCTTTCTCGCGGGCGAGTCCGCGCCGGACGTCTCGGCCGCGGCGGCGACGGGGCGCGAGCGCGCGGCGCAGGGCGTCTCGGTCGCGGACATGACGCGCGCCTTCCGTATCGGCTTCGAGGCGCTGTGGCACCGGCTCGTACGGGAGGCGGCGCACCGCGAGGAGGTCTCGGCGGACGACCTCGTGACGCTGTCGGCCACGTTGTGGCAGCTCGCGGGGGTGTACGCGGACGCGGCGGCCGAGGCGCACCGTGCCACGACCGCCGAGCGGCTGCTCGTGCGCGAGCGGGAGCGCTCGGCGCTCGTCGAGGCGCTGTTCACGGGGGTGCTCGCGGAGCGTTCGGGGCTGCGCGAGGGGGCGCGGGCGCTGGGGCTCGCGCTGGACGGGCCGTTCGTCGTGGCGGTCGCGCGCTCGGTGGGCGGGGGCACGCTGCCGGGGCGGGAGGCGCTGCCGGGGATCGAGGCGGCGTTGCTCTCGGCGGGGCTGCGCTCGGCGTGGCGGCTGCTGCCCGACGAGCAGATCGGCGTGGTGGGGGTGCCGGGCGCGGGGGCGGTGCAGGCGCTCGGGGAGGCGCTGGGGCGGGTCGCCCGCGCGCGGATCGGCGTGAGTCCCCCGTACGACTCGCTGCGCGAGACCCCGCGCGCCCTCTGGTTCGCGCGCCTCGCGCTGCGCGGCCTCACGCGGGAGGGCGTGGCGCGCTTCGACGACAACCCGCTGACGGTCGTCGCCGCCGCGGCGCCCGAGGAGGCGGGCCGCGTGGCGCGGCTCGTCCTCGGGCCCGTACTGGCGCTGGGCGCGGCAGAGCGGGACCGGCTCCTCGACACGGTGGAGACGTGGTTCGCGGCCGGGGGCTCCGCCGAGGCGGCGGGGCGGCTCCTGTACTGCCACCCGAACACGGTGCGGTACCGGCTGCGGAAGGTGGAGGCGCTGACCGGCAGGTCGCTGAGCGCCCCGCAGGCGGTGGCGGAGCTGGGCCTCGCGGTACGGGCCGTCCGGCTGGAGGCGGCGGAGAAGTAGCCCGGCCCGTACCGGGGTCCGGCGTCCGGGGCGTACGCGGGCTAGAGCCCGGCCGCCCACTCCTCCACCGTCGCGACCTCGCCGCGCTTCGCGAGCAGCTTCGTCAGCAGCACCTCGTGGAGCTCCGGGCTCGGGTCGGCGCACGCGTCCGACAGCGCCGTGAACCGGTAGTCGAGGTCGATCGCCTGGAGCGCCGTGGAGAGCACGATGCCACCGGTCGCGATGCCCGCGAGGGCGAGCTGGTCGACGCCCTGCGCGCGCAGGATCTGGTCGAGGTTGGTCCCCGCGAAGGCGCTGACGCGGTTCTTGTACAGGACGGGCTCTCCGGGCGCGGGCGCCACGTCCGGGTGGATCTCGGCGTCCGGGTCGCCCGGGACGAAGCGGTCGTGCGGGAGGGCGCCGAACACCTTGTTGTTCGGGTGCGCGTCGACGTGCCCGGCGCGCAGGAGGAGGGCGACGTGGATCACGAGGACCCCCTTCTCCCGCGCGGCGGCCAGCGCGGCGGCGGCCCGCGTGAGGGCGGTGGGGTCCACGCGGCTGGCGTGGGCGTTCTGGAAGTCCATGAGGAGCAGGGCGGTACGGGACACGGGGGTGCCTTTCGGTGGCGCGGGTGGGGAGTCAGTCCGACGTGCCGACACGGCCGAGGGAGCGGTCGAAGAGCGTCATGACGAGGAACACCGCGCCCGCGCCGAGCATGACCCACGACAGCGCGTGCATGCCGCCCGTGTCGGCGCGCTCCCCGAAGGAGGCGGCGCTCGCGGACGAGGCGACCATCGAGCCGATGTAGGCGAAGGTGCGCAGGAGCCCGGCGGAGGACGCGGTGCGTTCCGGATCGGCCTGGAAGTAGACGGAGTTCTGGAGGGCGAGGTTGTTGAGCCCCTGCGGGACGCCGAAGACGAGGGCGACGAGGAGCAGGCTCCACAACGGGCTGGAGCCGGAGAGCGTGAGCAGGATCAGGCACGCGGCGATCTGCCCGAGCGCGCCGACGAGGAGCTTGCCCCGTACGCCCTTGCGGCGCCCGGACCAGATCGAGACGCCGATGGCGAGCAGGAACATGGGGATCTGCACGAGCCCCGCGTGGAACGGCGAGAGCCCGTACCCCTCCTCGGTCCACTGGCTGAAGCCGTAGAGGAAGGCGTACGAGACGACGTACGCGACGAGCGCGCGCCCGTACGTGGTGAGGAGCGGCGTGTTGCCGCCGAGCACGCGGAGGTCGATGAACGGCGTCTCGGCGCGCAACTCCCTTACGGCGAAGGCGGTTCCGGCGACGAGCGTGATGACGAGCAGGTACCAGTCCCGCAGGTGCAGGTTCATGAGGAACAGCAGCAGCGAGGTGAGGGTCGCCGCGAAGAACGCCATGCCGGGCAGGTCGAGTTGCGCGGCGACCCGACCGCGCCGCGGACTCTCGCCCGTACCGGCCGACCGGGGCAGCCGCCACCAGCCGAGCAGCAACGCGGCGACGGCGAGCGGGATGTTCAGCGCGAAGGTCGCGCGCCAGCCGCCGACCGCGATGAGGAGGCCGCCGAGGAGCGGGCCGATGACGGCGATGGTCTGGTTGGCGACGGCGAGCGCGGTGAGCACGCCGCCGGGGCTGTCGCGCCCGGTCCGCTTCGCCTCGCTCCGTACGAGGGCCATCGCGGCCGGATAACCGCCGCACGTGCCGAAACCGAGCAGGACGCGGGCGGCGATGAGGAAGCCGAGGTCGGGCGAGAGCGTGCCGAGGACACCGGCGAGACCGACGATGCTCGTGCTGATGAGGAAGAGCCTGCGCGGCCCGAAGATGTCGATGAGCCGCCCGACGACGGGCTGACCGAGCGAGGTCGCGAGGTAGAGCGCCGAGACGAGCCACGCGGTCTTCGACGGGGGCGCGCCGAGCGCGTCACCGATGGGGATGAGCGCGACCGAGATGATCGTCGAGTTGATCGGGTTGAGGACCGAGCCGAGCATCATCGGCGGCAGCAACCGCCGGTCGAAACGGGGCTGTGGGGCCCCGGACGTCTTCTCGCCCGTCCCGGTGTCCGTCCTCGGTTCAGTCATGGGTCAGTCGCTCCAGTACGGACATGGCGGCGATCACCGCCCGCAGCTCCTCCTCCGTGCACTCGTCCTGGAGCCGCGCGGCGAGCCATTCGGTACGGGCCTGGCGGCCCTCGTGGACGCGGCGGCGGCCCTCGGGCGTGAGGGTGATGAGCAGCCGGCGGCCGTCCTCGGGGTCGGGGGTGCGCACGACGAGGCCGCGCGCGGCGAGGGCGGCGACCGTCGCGGTCATCGACTGGTGCCGGACGCCTTCGGCGGCGGCGAGCACGCTCGTCGTGACCCCGGCCGCCGTCGCGGGCGTCTCGGTCTCGCGGGCGAGGCGCGCGAGCGCGGTGGACTGCCCGAGCGTGAGGTCCTCGGCCTCGGAGGCCCCGAGAATGCGGCGGCGCAGGCGGCTGATGACGGCCCTGACCTCGCGGGACGCCTGGACGGCGGCGGGCGAGGGCTGGGGCGGCGAGCCGGGGGGTTCGCTCGCGACAGGATCGGTGGGCATGCCACCTACCGTAACGCGTACAGGGTGAGCTGTACAGCCTTGCCTGTACGTAGGGGCGGAGGCAGCCGCCGGCGCTGGGCGGGGTCCACGGTCCCGGGGGCGAGCGGTAGCGGCTCGGCCCCCGGGGGCGTCGTCAGGAGGACGACTTGAAGGTGAGCAGCTTCCAGGCGTAACGGCCCGAGGCCAGCTCGGCGTTGAGGGCCTTCACGGCGTCGCCCTTGGCCGGGTGCCTCCGCTTCGCCTCCAGGAGGGCGATCTTCGCCGTCTTCGCCCGGACGCGCTCCGCCGCCTTGTGCCGGTGCGGGTTGGTGTCGTCCCCGGCGTCCTGCCGGTCCTTGGACAGGTCCTTGCGGAGCTTCTCGATCTCCGCGTCGGCCTTGCCGTTCGCCCGGGTGTTGTCGTGCACCTCGCGGCTGTACTTGGCGGTCGCGCCCACGGCTGTCGAGGGCTCGTCGTCGTCCTCGGCCTTCGTCCCCGCGCCGACCGACTGGAGGAAGGTGTTGACGTCCGGGACCGGCGCCCCGGTGCGGTCGGTCAGGGCGGGGCGGTAGAAGACGACGAGGTGGGTCGGGCCGCCCGGCTTGTTGGTGATGTACGACTCCGAGTAGGCGCGGTTGGTGGCGAAGCCCTGGTAGTGCGCCCCCTGCGGCAGCGCCCCGCCGAGCAGCCCGTTGAACTCGTCCCGGTCCATCGCGCGGAAGAGCGCCTTGGCGTCCCCCGTCCGGTCGGGCACGGTGTACCGCGTCGCGCCGCCGCCCATCTCGTGCGCGCCCGCCCCCGGCATGAGCCCGAGTTCGGCCGGTCCGGCGCCGGTCTGCGCCGGCGCGCGCTGCACCGTGCCGGGAGAGGCCGCCGTCCCCGTGCCGGAAGCCGTCGTCGTACCGGGAGCCGTCGTCGTACCAGGAGCCGTCGTCGTACCAGGAGCCGTCACCGTCCCCGGGCCGGTTCCGTGGCCCGTCTCCGGCGCCCGGGGCGCGGGGCCCGCCATGACCCGCTGGGCGTTCGCCTCCGCCTCGCGCTCGAACCGGTCCGCGGGGTCGCTCACGCGCAGGCCGCTGCCGTTGTCGGTGCCCGCGACGGGCCCTTCGCGCTGCTGGAGGACGTGGGTCGGCTCGTGCGCGAGCGTGTGGTGGTCGCCGCTGCCCGCGCCCAGCACGACGTGGTTGCCCGAGGTGTAGGCGCGCGCGCCGACCTCGCGGCCGAGGTGCGCGCGGCCTCGTCGGTGTGCAGGCGCACGTCGGCGAAGTCCGCGCCGAGCCGCGACTCCATGTCCTGGCGCACGGGGGAGGGCAGGGGCGTACCGGCCGAGCCGATCACCCGCTCGACGGCGGAGCGCTGCACCGGCGTCCCGTGCCCGCACCCCTCGCCGTGCTCGTGGCGCCCGCGCTCCAGCGCCTCCGCGACGGCCGCGTTCCCGGCGGCCCGCTGGAGGGCGAGGACCGCGCGCGGGGAGCCGACGGGGGCGGGGCGCCCCGGCGCGCGGCCCGGCGCCGTCGCCTCCGCGCGGAGCGTCCGGCCGCCCCGCGCCTCCCCGCCCGAGCGCCTGTCCTGACCGTGCATACGAACCCCTGACCGAGCGGACAGCTGTGGTACCGCTCCTGCCTATCAGTCCCCGTTCCGCCCGCGACAGGACCGGGCGGGCAGCCGTGCGGGCAGCCGCGGGGGGCGGCATCGCGGGCACCGGGGCGCGCAGCCCCGTACGGAACGGCCCGGGGCCGGGGGGCGCATCCCGCGCCCACCCCTGCCGGGACCGCCGCCCGCGTATGCCGTCACCGAGGGAAGGACGAGCTGAGGGGGCCGGTCGTGAGGGTGCCGCCGCAGACGCGGATGCCCGCCGTGGTGGAGGAGGTGACGGCCTTGGTGTTGCCCGGCGCGTAGACCTTTATCCTCGCGGGCTCGGCCGCGCAGTCGCCGCCCGTGACGCCCTTCCCGGGGGTCTTGACCACGGCGTGGGCGCTGTCCCCGTTGTCCAGCACGACGTTGCCGCCCGCGCCGCCGTCCTGGGAGCGCGTGGCGGGCTTGCCGATCTGCTTGCCGGAGCCGTCGAGGAGCGACAGGCCCGCGTACCCGCGCACGGCGCAGCGCCCGCCCGTGTTGGTGAGCTGGAGGTCGTAGTACTCGCTGTTCATCTCGGAGCCCTTGGCGACGAGCTTGACCTTCAGGTCGGGGGCGGTGCAGTCGGACCTCGGGACGTCCGCGTCCGGGGAGGGGGAGTCCGTCTCGGTGGCCGCGGTCGGGTCCCCGCTCCCCGGCGACTCGTCGGCGCGGTCCTCGGAGGCGGACGGCTGGGGGTCGGAGGAGCCCTCCGTGCCGGCCGCGGAGGTATTGGCGGCGGGAGCGGCGGCGTCGTCGTCGCCGCCGACCCCGCATCCGGCCAGGCCGAGGACGCCGGCGAGGGCCACGGTGGCGAGCAGTCCGGTTCGTGTGCGTGCGTTCGTCATGGTCGCCTCATTGCCTCTCGTGCGGGGAACATGCTGACCCTGACTGTGATGACGCCCGGGACGAAAAAGTTCACGCCGCGCACTCCCCCGGCGTTGCGGTCGTCGTGTGCGCGCGGTCGCGTCACCGTCGCGCGGGCGAAGGAGGTACTCCGACGGGCCCGGGTCGGTCCAGCGGCCACCGTGGCGCCCAGGCACGTGTCGCGAGCGGTTCCCGGCGGGGGCGGACATCTTTCCGCGGGGCGTCGCGGGGGTGCGTGACGGGGCGTTTTCCCTGCTGGGGGGCGGTGCGGTGAGGCGGATGACCTGTGCGGGCTCCCGGGGCGAGGCGCACGTGCCTACGGGGTCTGAGTACCGCGGTTGAGTAGTTCCGCCCGTGTGGTGACAGGGGCTTCGGCGGCAGGCTTTGGTCAACGCCGCGGCGCACGGAGCGCTCGGTGAAGAGACCGCACCGGTCACCTATGAGGGGATACCCCATGTCCAAGCGCCTCGTCGTCTCGTCGCTCGTCGGAGCCGCCGCCATCGCCGCCGGTACCCTCGCGCTGGTCTCCTCGGCCGAGGCCGCCGCCCCGGCCAAGCCGGAGATCTCCAAGGCCACCGCCCGCTTCACCGGCACGGCCGGTGCGGGCGCCTCGCTCACCTTCACCGCCACCGTGGCGGACGACTCCGGCGTCAAGAGCCTGCGAGTGCTCGCCTGGCCCGCCGGCTCGCATCTCGACCCCACGGCGGGCGAGATGCGCGACGTCGAGGAGGCCACGTGCAAGGCGACGTCCCCGACGACCTCCGAGTGCGTCTACGCCGTGAAGAGTTCGGCGAAGGACGCCGCCGCGCTGCCCGACGGCGTCTGGCACGTCTCCGCGCTGGCCACCGCCAAGGACCACGACACGACCTTCGTGCCCCGGGCCGCCACGTTCACCGTGAAGCGCTGACCGCCCCCTCCGGTCGGCGACAGGGCTGAGGGAGGACGGACCCGTCCCCCTCAGCCCGCCCCGAACGCCCCCGCCAGCACCCCGAGGTACGCCCCCGCGAGGAGCGCCGGGCCGAAGGGGATCGCCGTGCGGCGGGTGGCCCGGCGGAGGGCGATGAGGACGAGGCCGTACAGGGCCGCGAGCAGGAAGCCCGCGAAGACGCCCAGGAAGAGGGCGCCCCAGCCGTACCAGGTGAGGGCGAGGCCGAGAAGCAGGGCGAGTTTCACGTCGCCGAAGCCGAGGCCCGAGGGGCTGACGAGGAAGAGGACCGCGAAGCCGCCCGCGAGAGCCACCGCGCCGAGCAGGGCGCGCGGCCAGCTTCCCGCGTGTTCGGGGTGCAGCGCCGCGAGGCCGAGGAGCGCGGCGGCGAGGGGGGCCGTCGTGAGGGTGAGGGGGTCGGGGAGGCGCTGGACGCGCAGGTCGGTGCGGAAGAGGAGGACGCCCGGGGGCGCGAGCAGCAGCCACACGAACAGCTCGGGGCGCGGGCCCGTCGCCGCCGCGAGCAGCGCGCACAGGAGCGCGGTCCCGAGCGCGTACGGGTACGGGGAGGGGCCGTGCCCGGCCGGGCAGGCGCGGACGCCGACCCAGCCCCGTACCGGATCGCCCTCCGGGCACACCGTGCTCCACGGCTCGCCCGCCGGGACGGCGAAACGGTGGGCCGCGCGCGGCAGGAACGCGCCCGCGAGCGCGCCCCACACGGCCGCGCAGACCGCGAGGAACGCGGGTGAGGCGGCGAGTCCGGCGGCGGAGGTCATGCCGGGCCCGCCCCGCACGTGTCCGTGTCCCTGGCCGTCACCCGTGCCCTCCCGGCACCGCTCACGCCGTCCCCGCCTCGTCGGAGGCAGCCGCGCCCGGGAGCAGTTCGTCGAGCAACGCCGCCGTGCGGGGCGGGAGTCCACGGGCTCCGGAGCGGGTCGCGAACGCGGACGCGAGGGCGCGGAGGCGGGGCGCGTCGCCCGTCGCGTGGACGGCGCGCAGGAGTTCGTTCCACAGGCGTTCGTCGGTGCCCGCGCTCACCAGGGCGCGCTCCAGCGCCTCCGCCGCCTGCGGGGCGCGGTCGCGTTCGAGGTGGAAGGCGGCGAGAGCGAGGCCGATGTCGGCCACCAGGAGCGGGAGTTGGGCGTCGACGATCTCGTGCGCGAGCCAGCCGTAGCGACCCGCGGGCCGCTCGGCGAGGAGCGGGCCGCGCACGAGGCCGAGCGCGTCGGTGAGGAGCCTGCCGCGTACCGCGCGGTCGTCGGCGCCGCGTCCGCTCGTCGCCTCGTGGTAGAGCGAGCGGAGCACGTCGAGGTCGGAGACGACGGAGGCGTCGAGCACGAGACGGCCCGTGGCGTCCTCGCGCAGGCGCGGCGTGCCGTCCTCGCCCGTGCCGAGCCAGTCGCGCAACCGCGCGACGGTCGCCTCGCGCACGTCGTCACCGGCGCCGCGCGGCCACAGCGCGGAGGCGAGGACGCGCGGGTGGACGCCCTCGCGGTGCAGGAGGAGGAGGGCGAGGGCTTCGCGCAGGAGCGGGCCGCGCTCGTCGTCGGGCGCGTCGAGGCCCATGAGTTCGTACCGGCCGACGAGGCGCGCGTACACCGAGGGACGGCCCTGTTCGCTGATGTCGACGAGGAAGGGCGGCCGGTGGGCCGCGGCCGGGCCCGCCGGGTCGTCGTCCCCGCCGCCACCGCCGAAGGCGTCGGCCGCCGCGAAGAGGCGTGCCACGGCGGCGTGCTGCGGCCCGGGGAGGAGCTGGGCGTCCAGTTCGAGGCCGAGGAGCGGGGCCAGGAGACGGCCCTCGGAGGTGATCTCCATCTCCCAGGCGGCACCGGGCAGTTGGTCCGGGCCCGCGCCCACGAGGTAACCGATGCCCAAGCGGGCGGCGTCATGGGCGAGTTCCGCGAGGCGGGCGGCCTGTTCGGCGTCGGGTTCGGCGGCCAGGAGGACCAGGTGGGCGGCCCAGCCGGCCTGGTGGGCGGGGCCCGTACGGCCCGTGAGGACGGAGTCCGCGCCCGCCGCGCCGAGCCCCGCGCGGCGGCTCGCGGTCTCGGCCTCCATGACGTCCAGGAGCGCCGCGACGTCGTCGAGCGGGCGCAGCCGCGAGGGGGCGAGCGGGACGAGGTCGGCGCCGAAGCCGACGAGCGTCACCGTCATGCGGTCCGACCAGCCGTTGGTGGCGAGTTCGGCGGCGACCGAGGAGAGCACGGCCTGCCGGTCGGCGGGCGCGCCCGCGAGCGAGACGAGCCCGGGGACGGCCTCCAGGTTGAGGAGGAGGCGCGAGCCGTCCTGCGCGCCGAGGCTGACGAGTCCCGGGTACGGGGCGGCCTGCGGCTCCTCGTCGGCGGGCTCGTCCGTACTGTCCGGGTCCACTGCGGGAACGGGTACTTCGCGGCCTTCGAGGCGCCAGAACGTCTCGTCCTCGCCGTGGGTCCAGGGGGCGGGGGGCGGGCCCGCCGGTTCGGCGAGCTGGAGGTGGAGTTCCTCGGTGCCGAGCCAGGCCGCGTAGACGAGGGGCAGGGGGCGGCCCTCGGCGGCGAGCGAGCGGGCGAGGGAGCGGAGTGCGCGGTCGAGGAAGCGGACGGCCCCCGGGTCGGCGCCCGCGAAGAGCGCGTCCTGCACGTCGGCCTCGTCGCCGCTCGGTGTGGGCAGCTCCATGCCCCGGCGGCGGCCGGCGACGGCGGTCGCCGCCTGCCACAGCGCGGCCCTGCGGCGGCGCCCGAGCGCGGCGAGGAGACCGGCGGCGAGGAGCGGGGCGCCGAGAAGGGCCTCGGGGAGGCCCGGGGTGTGCGAGGCGGGGGCGGCGACCTCCTCGCCCGCGGGCGGGGTCGCGGTGTGTCCGGCCGCGTGCTCGTGGTGGGCCGGGACGGTGAAGTGCCCCGTCGTGGTGTCGCCGTCCCGCGCGGCGGGGCGCTGCTGCTCGTGGCCGCCCTGACCGGCCTGTCCGCCCCGGCCGTCCTGCCCGTCCTTCGCGTACGCGTCGAGTTCCTGCTGCTGCCCCTTGCTCAACTCCGGATTCGCGCCGGGCGTTTCGACGAGTTCGCCGCCGTGGGCGTCGGCGGGCATCTCCATGATCCAGCCGGGCCTGATGAGGCTCGCCTCGGAGAGCCGGGAGCCGTCGGGCTGCACGCGGTCCTTGTTGAGGGCGTAGATCTCCTTGTAGCGGCGGCCGTCGTCCAGGTGGCGCTGCGCGATCTCCCAGAGGGAGTCGTGGTGGCGGCCCTCGGGCGGCTGGATGCGGTAGAACTTCGTTCCCTGCTGGTGGGTCCCGCCGGTGTCGGCCTGCCGCGCGATCTGCTCCGCCTGGCGGGCGAGGGCGTCCGCCGCGCTCTGCTGCCGGCCGCCGACGAGACCGCCCGGGGTCTGCTGGGCGGCGGCGACGGTGGGCCGGTGCGTGTCGGGGGCCTGCTGCCCGAAGCCGGGGATCCCGGGCGTGAAGCTCGCGGCCGTGGCCCCCAGGAGGAGGACGGCGGCGACGAGTTGGCGCGCGAGGAGCTGGCTCGGACCCGCGCCGGGAACCCGCGCGGGCAGCCCGACGCCGGAGACGGCGGCCTTCACCTCCACGAGCACGCAGGCGGTGAACTGCGCCCAGGCGATCCACACGACCAGCATGAGGATGCGTATGAGCGTCTCGGCGTCGATGGCCGAGCTGAGCCATTCGCCGGGCGGCCCGTCCGGTACCGGGCGCCCCACCTGGATGAGCCCGAACGGCACCCCGAGGACGAGCGCGAGCAGCGCGACGACGGCGAGGAGCGCCTTCATCACGTCCCCGAACGTCCGCCGCGGGCGCGGCGGTACGGGCATCGGGCTCGCGGACCGTGCGGAACTACGTGCCATGAAAGCCTTCCCGGGCGACCGGTGCGGAACTGCTGTACGAGGCACAGCGGGTTTACGGGGCAGAGCCTAACGGCCGGTAAGTGCCCCTCGCAGGGGTCACGCCCCGAAGTGCGGGGGGCTTTGGGTGAGTTGCGGCGGGTAGTGCGGTACGTCCCCGGCTGACGTCCCACGTTGACGCCGCACGCCGGGCGCTCGGGCCCCGGCACCCGCGCGTTGGCGCCCGCGCTCCGACACCCAGGTGTGGGAGCCCGCGCCTTGGTGCCCGCCCCGCCCCAGCCGCCCGCCGCCCCGCCCGGACGCCGCCCCCGCCTGGACGCCCCCCGCCTCACCCGCCCGGTCGCTCCGCCGCCGACTCGATGACGCCCTCCCACGTCCGCCGGTACCCCTCCCGCAGCGGCCCGCCCACCAGCGCGAGTACCGCGCCCGCCGCCTCGACGAGCGGTCCCGCCTCGTCGTCGGCGCAGAGCCTGAGGTGCGCGTCGAGCAGCGCTCCGCCCCGTTCCGGGTCGGCCGCGCGCAGTCTCCGGGGCAGCCACTTGCCGCCTGCCGTCCAGGCCCGCCGGTGGTCGCACAGCAGCTCGGCGGCGGCCCCGAAGACGTAGCCGCCGAGCGCGAGCCGCTCGTGCCGGTCGCGCACGTCGGCGAGGTCGTCGAGGGCGTCCGTCAGCCCGTACCGCCTGGTCTCGACGCTCGCCGCGGGCAGCGGGGGCGGGCCCTCGTCCAGGAGCGCGACGGCGCGGGCGCGCGCCTCACCGGCCGCGCCCTCGCGGTCGATGAGGACGAGCCCCTGGGCGTAGAGGTACGGGAGCACGGGGCGGCGCGAGGCCCGGTCGGCGGCGAACAGCTCGGCGAGCCCGGCCCGGGTGTGGACGAACAGTTCGGCGACCCGGCCCTCGTGGCGCACGGTCTCGCGCAGCGTCACGGCCGTGTCGGGGACGAGGACCGCGAGGTCGAGATCGCTCAGCGGCCCGGCCCGCCCGGCGGCGGCGGAGCCGCCGAGCACCGCCCCGAGCGCCTCGGGGAACCGCGTGCGCACGAGGCGGCGCGCCTGGTCCACGAGGTCCTGCGCGAGGGGGGCCGCGCCCGCGTCCGCGGGCGGGTCCGCGCCCGGGTCCGCGGGCGGGTCCGCGCCCGGGTCCGTCTGGGGGTTCATGCGTGAGTCCATACGCGAGCCTCGCACACCACGCGTCCCGTCCGCCGCGCGCCCGACCCGGCACACCCCGCCGCGCCCGCCTCACACGCCGCGCGCCCCGCTCCGCCCGCCACAGGCCCCGTGCCGCCCGCTACCCCGCCCGCGTCGCGATCTGGATCAGGTTGCCGCACGTGTCGTCGAAGACCGCCATGGTGACGGGCCCCGCCGTCAGCGGCTCCTGGGTGAAGCGGACGCCGAGGGCGCTCAGGCGCTCGTACTCCGCCGCCACGTCGTCCACGGCGAACTGCGCGAGCGGGATGCCGTCCTCGACGAGCGCTCTGCGGTACGGGCCCACCGCCGGGTGCCGCGCGGGCTCCAGGAGGAGTTCGGTGCCCCCCGGGTCGTCGGGCGCGACGACGGTGAGCCAGCGATCCGCGCCGCCCAGCGGGACGTCGTGCTTCTTCACGAAGCCGAGGACGCGCGTGTAGAAGTGCTCGGCCCGTGTCTGGTCGTCGACGAAGACGCTGGTGAGGTGGATCTTCACAGGATGCTCTCCTCGGGTCCGGCGGGACGGCGGAAGGGCCCGCCCCCGGGCATCATGCCGGGGACGGGCCCAACTGTCCTGCCGCGACGCGGGCCTTACTTGAGCGCCTTCGCGAACTGCGGGACCACGTGGTCGATCGCGTACTGGATCGAGAGGACCGAGCCCGTCGCGAACGCCTTGCTGGAGGTCTCGTCGAGGATCAGCGAGTGGCCCGCCTTGACCGAGGGAACCGCCTTGTACAGCGGGTCGTTGGTGATCTTCGAGTCGGGGACGCCGATGCCCGCCATGACGGTCAGGTCGGAGTCGAGGAGGTCCAGGTTCTCCTTCGAGACGCGGATGGAGAAGGAGTCCCCCTTCTTCGCCTCGACCTTCGGGTTGTTCTTGAAGCCGAGGTTCGTCGCGAAGTCCACGCGGCCGTCACCGTTGATGTAGGCCCCGTAGCCCTCCGAGGAGAGCGCGCCGACCGTGATGGTCTTTCCCTTGAACTCCGGGTGCTCCTTCGCGGCGGCGGCGAACTTGGCGTTCGTGTCGGAGATCAGCTTCTGGCCCTTCTCCGGCACGCCGAGCGCCTGGGAGACCATGAGCGTCTGCTGCTTCCACGACGTGAGGTAGGCGTCGCCGCCCTTGGGCACGTCCACCGTGGGGGCGATCTTGCTGAGCGTCTCGTAACGCGTCTTGTCGCCGCTGGACTTGGTGTCGAGGATCAGGTCCGGCTTGAGGGCCGCGATCTTCTCGTACTCCGGCTCCAGGGTGCCGATCAGCTCGGGCTTCTTGTCATACATGCCCTTGGCCCACGGGCCCACGCCGTCGCCGCCGAACGGCAGCCAGTCGCTCGCGCCGACGGGCTGCGCGCCGAGCGCGAGCGCGGCCTCGGCGTCGCCCCAGCCCAGCGCCACGACGCGCTTCGGCTTCTTGTCGATCGTGATGGTGCCGTACTTCGTCGCGACCTTCGCGGGGAACGCGCCGCTCGACGCCGCCGAGTCCTTCGCCCCGGAACCGGAGTCCTTGTCGCCGTCGTCGTCGGAACCGCACGCGGTGGCGGTGACGAGGAGGGTGGCGACACCGGCGGAGAGCAGCGCGACCGTGCGGGTGCGACGGCGACGCCGGGAGAGGACGGGGGAAGCGGAAGCGTTCATACCCATGAGGTTAGCCTGCCCTTACCGGACTCATGTACGGAGGGGGGACATCCGGCCGTCGTGTGCGTCACACCGGCTCGGGGCGCCTGGCGGCTCAAGACCACCGGCTCAGGCCCCAGGCCCACCGGCTCAGGACCGCCCGCCCACGTGGTGCCGTCCGAGCGGCACCACCATCGGCGTCCCCGAGGCCGGGTCCGGGATCACGGAGCACCGCATCCCGAACGTCTCCGTCACCAGCTCCTCCGTCACCACGTCCGCCGGAGCCCCCTCCGCGACGATCCGCCCGTCCGCCATCACGACGAGGTGGTCGGCGTACCGGCAGGCGAGGTTCAGCTCGTGCAGGACGGCGACCATCGTGACGCCGCGCTCGCGGTTGAGGTCGGTGAGCAGGTCGAGGACGTCGAGCTGGTGGCTCAGGTCCAGGTACGTCGTCGGCTCGTCGAGGAGCAGCAGTTCGGTGCGCTGCGCGAGCGCCATCGCGATCCACACGCGCTGCCGCTGCCCGCCGGACAGCTCGTCGACGGGCCGGTCCGCGAGGTCGAGGACGTCCGTCGAGAGCAGCGCCTCGGCGACGGCGGTGTCGTCCTCGTCGGTCCAGCGCCGGAAGAAGCCCTGGTGCGGGTAACGGCCGCGCCCGACGAGGTCGGCGACGCTGATGCCCTCGGGCGCGACGGGCGACTGCGGCAGGATGCCGAGCACCGAGGCGACCTCCCGCGTCGGCATCTCCTGCACCGACCTGCCGTCGAGCAGCACCGCCCCGGAGAGCGGCGGGAGCAGCCGGGCCATGGCCCGCAGGAGCGTCGACTTGCCGCAGGCGTTCGGCCCCACGATGACCGTGAAACCACCGGTCGGGACGGACACGCTGAGCCCCGGCACGATCTCGCGGCCGTCGTAGCCGAGGCGCACGTCGCGCGTTTCGAGGCGGGACGGCGCGGCTTCGCTCGTCGTCAGCGCTGCTTCGCTCTTCACGGGCGCGGCTCCTTCGGGGGCAGGGACGGTCGTGCGGTGACGGGTACGGGGACGGACGCGCCCGGCCCCGTACGGGCTCGGCGGCGGTACGTGCTCACCCGCCCCTCCCCACCCGGTTCGCCCGCGCGAGCAGCCACAGCAGGTACGGCGCGCCCACGAGGCTCGTCACGACCCCGACGGGGAACTGGATGCCCGGGATCGCGTGCTGCGCCGCGAAGTCGGCGAGCAGCACGAGGAGCGCCCCGGTCAGCGCCGCGTGCGGCAGGACCGCGCCGCGCCCCGGCAGGAGCATCCGCGCGACGGGCGCCGCGACGAAGGCGACGAAGGCGACGGGTCCGGCGGCGGCCGTCGCCGCGCCCGCGAGGACGGTCCCGCAGGCGAGGAGCGCGAGCCGCTGACGGCCCACGCGCGAGCCGAGCCCGGCGGCCGTGTCGTCGCCGAGCGAGAGCGCGGGCAGCGCACGCGCGGCGGCGAGCGTCAGCGGGACGAGCACGACGAGGAGCCACAGGAGCGGCCAGAACTGCGTCCAGGAGCGCCCGTTGAGGCTCCCGGTCATCCACAGGAACGCCTCCTGCGCCTCGTCCACGTCGGCCGTGGTCAGGAGGTACGACAGGACGCTGAGCAGCCCCGTGCCCACCCCGATGCCGATGAGCACGAAGCGTGCCCCGACGACGCCGCCGCGCCACGACAGCGTGTAGATGAGCGTGCCCGCCGCGAGCGCGCCGAAGAGCGCCGCGCCGGAGAGCGCGAGGCCGCTGAAGGAGAGGACGAGGGAGCCGAGCACGGCGGCGGCCGAGGCGCCGGAGCTGATGCCGATGACGTCGGGGCTGGCCAGGGGGTTGCGCAGGACGGTCTGGAAGACGCCGCCCGCCATGCCGAAGGCGGCGCCGACGAGGAGCGCGAGGAGCGCGCGCGGCAGGCGCAGCTCGATGACGACGAAGTGCGCGCCCGCGTCGCCGCCACCGAAGAGCGCGCCGAGCACGTCGTCGAGCGGGAGGACGTAGTCCCCGACGCACAGCGAGAGGCACAGGAGCGCGAAGACGAGCACGGCGAGCACGCCGCCGGTCCACAGCGCGCGCACGCGGCCCCGCCGCCGCACCCCGGAGACGGCCCGGCGGGCCTCGGCGAGGAGGGCGGGGTCGGTGCGTACGGGGGCGGCGGCTGCCGTACGCGCGGGAGCGGCGCCCTCCGCGCGCCCGACGCCATGGCCCGCGTTCTCCGCACGCCCGGCGCCCCGGCCCGCGCCCTCCGCGCGCCCGGCGTCCTGTCCGTCCCGTACCGGCTCGGCAGCGGGCTTCCTCACAGCTCCACCAGCTTCCTGCGCCGGACCAGGATGATGAACGGCACGCAGCCGATCGCCGCCGTGATGACCCCGACCTGCACCTCGCCGGGGCGCGCGACGAGCCGCCCGACGATGTCCGCGAGGAGCAGGAGGACGGGGGCGAGAACGGCGGAGTACGGGAGAATCCAGCGGTAGTCGGGGCCCGTGATGAGGCGGGCGGCGTGCGGCACGGCGAGGCCGACGAAGGCGATGGGCCCGACGATCGCGGTCGCGGCGCCGCACAGGATGACGACGACGAGCGCGGACCCGGCGCGCGTGCGGCCGACCTTCTGGCCGAGACCGCGTGCGAGGTCGTCGCCGAGCGAGAGCGCGTTGAGCGCGGGCCCGAGCGCGAGCGCGAGGACGGCGCCCACCGCGATGAACGGCAGCGCCTGCCACAGGTCCGAGCCGTCGCGCCCGGTGAGCGAGCCGACCTGCCAGAAGCGGTACTGGTCGTAGCTGTCGCGGTCCTTGAGGAGGATCGCGCTGGTCAGGGCGACGAGGACGGCTTGCGTCGCGGTCCCGGCGAGGGCGAGTTTGACGGGCGTCGCGCCCTCGCGGCCGAGCGAGCCGATCCCGTACACGAGCAGCGCCGCGAGGAGCGCGCCGAGGAAACCGAACCAGATGTACTGCGAGGGCGAGGCGAGGCCGAGGAGGCTGATCGCGGCGACGACGGCGACGGAGGAGCCCGCGTTGATGCCGAGGAGTCCCGGGTCGGCGATCGGGTTGCGCGCGACGCCCTGCATGACGCAGCCCGCGAGCCCGAGCGCGATCCCGGCGAGGACACCGGCGGCGGTCCGGGGGATGCGGACCTCGTGGACCACGAGCTGGCCCTTGTCGCTCAGGTCGGCGTCGAAGAGCGCGTGGAAGACGTCGCCCCCGGAGACGTCGTGCCCGGAGCCGATGAAGAGGCTCGCGAGGACGGCCGCGGCCAGGACGAGGAAGCAGAGGAGCAGGCCGAGCGCGAGAGCCGAACGGGCGCGCGCGGGGCGGATGCGGGCCTTCGCCTCGGCGGGGGTCTCGGCCGGGGGGAAGTCGCCGGGGTCCTCGGCGAGCGCGGCGGTCGTCGTGCCGCTCGCGGCGCGGGCCGCCTGGATGCTCGCGGCCTTCGCCCGCAGCCGCCGTGCGTACGCGGACTCGGTGGGCCGCTCCGGGTGATCCCCCCGGGGGCCGCCGCTCACGGCTCGTGCCTCACTGCGCTGATCCCTTGCTGTACGAAGTAAGGCAAGGCTAACAGTCGATTCCGGCCAGGTATACGTGCGCAAGGGCCACCCGTACGGCCACACACGAGCGGGTTCCGCTCCCGCATGGACGAGAAAGAAGCGACGTACCGGGACGATGCGGTCAAGACTGAGCACCATGACCGAGCCGCACGCAGCCCAGGGACACCCCTGCCGCCGCCCCCGCCACCTCCTCCCTCTCGCCGCCGCCCTCGCGAGCACGATGGTGGTGGGGGTCGCGGGGCTGACGCTGGGCGGGGCGGAGGGGATACCGGGGACGGGGGGCGGCGCGGGGGCGGGGGCGCGGGGGACCGTGGGGGCGCGGGGGGTTGCGGACGTGCGGGCGGCGGGGGACGCGCGGGAGACGGTGGGCGCGCGGGGGACGGTGGGCACGCAGAAGAGGGTGGGCACGCAGGAGACAGTGGGCGCGCGGGGGGCGGCGGGGCCGCAGGGAGTACGGGGCGCGGCGGGGGCGGGCGCGGCGCGCACCGTGTCGCCGGCCGCCTCCTTCGCCGCCGCCCTCGCCGCCGCCTCCCCCGCCGGGTCCTCCGCCGCCGGGGAGGGCGCGGGGCGTGCCGTGCTCCGTGCGGCCGGGCTCGGGCCGAAGACGCTGGCGCGGGTCCCGGCGGACGCGCGGCAGGTCCTCGTGGTGAAGGGCGCGGGCCCGGACGCGAACCGGGGGACGGCCCGCCTGTACACCCGTACCGGGGCCGGGGACTGGGTGCCGGGCAGCGCGCGCCCGACGCGGAACGCGTTGCGCGGCTGGACGGACGACCACCGCTCGGGCGACCTGCGCTCCCCCGCCGGGGTCTACCGCATCGGCGACGCGGGCGGCCTGCTCCCGAACCCGGGCACGCGCCTGCCCTACGACAGGTCCGACGAGTTCGCCGAGGGCGGCACGGGCTTCGCGGGCGAGTCCCTCGACACCGCCTTCGATCACGTCCTGGCGATCGACTACAACCGCGTCGCGGGCGTCTCCCCGCTGGACCGCGCCCGCCCCCTGGGCGAGGAGCGGGGCGGCGGCATCTGGGTCCACGTCGACCACGGGGGCCCGACCCACGGCTGCGTGAGCCTGGCCCGTGCGGACCTGGTGGCGCTGCTGAGGGAACTGCGCCCGGAGTGGCACCCGGTGATCGCGATGGGGGACGGGGAGCGGCTGGCGCGCTGAGAAGGGGCCGCCACCGGGAAGGGCCCGCGGGGAACGGGCCGCCGCCGGAAAGGGGCCCGCGGATAAGGGGCCCGCCGGAAGAAGGGCCCGCCTCCCCCGGTGACAGGGGAGGCGGGCCAGTACGGCGCTTGCCGCGCCTTCGGTCAGGCTCGCGGCAGCGTGAAGCTTCCCTCCCCCGCCGCCAGCGTCACCGTGTACTGCCGCAGATACGTGTCCAGGAACGGCGAGCGCGCTCCGGCCGTGGCGACGTCGCGGGCCGGGTCGTCGAGCGCGAGCGCGAGCCGCGCGTCGTCCACGGCGATCGTCTCGCCGCTCGGCGTGTCCCGCCACGACCCGCTCTGTATCGACCCGACCTCGACCCCGAGCACGTGCCCGGCCTTGAGGGTCCAGTCCGTCGCCTTCAGGTCGACGGACACGCGCCCGCTCTTCACGAGGGACACCTGCTCGTCGAACATGGCGGCCTTGCCGTCCGGGCCGACGTCGTAGAGCTTGAGCATCACGTTGCCCGAGCCCTTCGCCTTGAAGGAGATGTTCGGTGTCCCGGTGATCCGGGTGTCCCGCGCGAGCGGGCGCGACCACGTGAACCAGCTCGACGTGACGGCCCCGGCCTCCTGGATCCTGGCGAGGCCCTTCGCGAGCCCCCGCGGCGCGACGGGGTCGAGCGCGGGAGCGTGCTCCATGTCGAAGTCACCCGATGTGCCGCCCCCTTGGGCGCTCAGCGAGAGCGTGTTCCGCGCCGAGGCGCCGCCGTCGTCCACGTACGCCCCGTCGCCGAGCCGCACGGTGGTGGTACGGGACGTGGTGGGCCAGCCGCGTTCGGCGCGCCACGCGCCGGTCGAGTCCTCGATCGCGAAGGCGGGGTAACTCACCCGGGGGCGCTTGCCCTTGAGGTACTGGTCGTAGAAGGAGAGCGTCTCCGCGTACCAGCCCTCGCGCCCCATCGCGAGGCGCCCGTCGCTCACGCGGTCGCCGCCGCGTACGTGGTCCCACTGCCCGAGCCAGCCGCGCTCGGGGCCGTGGTGGTTGTCCAGGTACTCCTGCATCTCCTCGGGCTTGGTGTTGTTCTCGACGAAGCCCTGGGTGACGAAGAGGGGCGTGTCGCTGCCCTTGGCCTTGGCGGCGAGGTCGCGGGCCTTCCAGTGCGCGGACTTCTGGTCGGCGATCTTGTACCCGTCGGCGTTCCGCGTGAGGCACTCGGGGTGCTGCTGCTCGTACGTGGCGTTGGCGAGGTAGTGCGGATCGTCGTCGGCCAACTGGGGCAGCGTGGCGATGGAGTTGTAGGCGTTCGCGGTACCGGTCACATTGGGCCGGGGGACGCCGTTGGAGTAGATGTACTGGTACAGATCCCACACCGGTTCCTGCGCGACGACGGCCTTGAGGGGCTTCTGGTCGAGGTCGTTGCCGATGAGCCCGGTCACGGCGTCGTAGGACTTCCCGTACATGCCGACCTTGCCGGTGGACCAGGACTGCTTGCCCGCCCAGTCGACGGCGGCCTTGACGTCGGCCTGTTCGCCCGGACCGCCCCAGTCGAGGCAGCCCGTGGAGCCGCCGAAGCCGCGCAGGTCGACCATGACGAAGGCGTACCCCTGCTTGAAGAGGTCGCTGCCCTCGATGAAGTCGTTGAAGCGGGCGGAGGGCCCGGTGTGCGTGAAGCCCTCGTCGTCGGTCTGCCCGGAGTGCCCGAAGTAGGGGCCCACGGAGAGGATGACGGGTACCTTCTGCCCCTTCCTGAGCCCTTCGGGAAGGAGGACGTCGGCGTGGAGCTGGGTGCCCGAGCGGTCGGAGGAGGGGAAGTACTCCTGCGTCCAGGCGGAACCGGCGGGGACGCGGTCGTTCTCGGCGTGGGTGGTGCCGCCGCGCGGGGAGGCGTGGTGTGCGGGCGAGGCGACGGCGGGCCCGGCGAGGGCGAGTCCTGCGACTACGGCGGAGGCGGCTGTCAGTGCGACCGCGGGACGTCTGATCACGTGCAACTCCCTCTGGGGCGTAAAGCGCGGGGGTGGCGCAGGTGCGGCACCGGCCACGCGTCGAACACGCGACCGACGATCAAGCAGCCTAGGAGCGGTACGCCGGAGCCTCAAGAGGGCGTTGTGACAACGGAGTTACGTTCTCGGGCCCCGCATCCGGGGGAGGAATCCCGCTATGCCCGACTGATGACGCCGGCCCTCGCTCCCACCGGCCGGCCGCGCGACACACCCTGCCCGCTCCGGCTCAGCCGACCTTGTTCTCCGCGACCGCCGTGCCCGAGACGTGGATCGAGCCGCCGTAGAAGATGCCCGTGAAGACGGGCCGGTACGTGAGCTGGATGCGCACCTCCACGTGGTCCGCGTCCGCCTCCACGCACCCCGAGGCCGCCGCGTCCGCCCCCGACATGCCGCTCTCCGCCGCGAACGCGGCCACGCGGGCCGGGCAGTTGCCCGCGTTGATCGGCGCCTCGCCCTCGTTGCCGTACAGCGCCTCGCGGTCGATGTCCTGCGCCGCGTACCGCGCGGCCTGCTCGGCGAGGTCGGCGGCGCGCTCGCGCTGCGAGATCGACAGCCCGCCGTCCACGACGAACGCGGCGAGCGAGAGGAAGACGAGCGCGAAGAGGATCACGGCCCCCGCACCGGAACCGCGATCGTCCGTACGGGCCGGAAAACGCTCCCGCACCAGGGACTTGAGCCTGCCGGGCCGCACCGTCACCCCGCCTTCCGTTTGTACGGGTCCAGCGGCGACGTCGCCTTGCCCGTCAGCGTCTTCGGCACGTCCAGCCCCAGCATCGCGAGTCCCCGCACCTGGCAACTCACCTCCACCGAGAAGAAGTCGGCGTCCGCGAAGCCCGCGCTCGTCTTGCGCACCTCGACGGGCCCCGCGCACACGTCGCTCAGGTCCGCCTCCGCCGCCCGCCGCGCCTCCGCCATCGCCGTGCCCGCCTCCCACTGGAGCGAGCCGGAACGCGCCGCGTCGCGCGCCGCGCTGTCCACCGCCCCGCGCCCGTCGACGAGTTGGCCCATCGCGACGAGGACGAGGATGAAGAGGATCATCACGGGCGCGAGGATCACGACCTCGACGGTGGAGATGCCCCGGTCGTCCCCGGCGAGGGCCGTTCTCCCGGCGTCGTGCCTCACTCCTCCCCCTCCCGCACGAACCGCTCCACGGGCCCCACCGACTGCGCGTGCACGGTGAGGCCGAGCCCGGGGAAGACGGACGGCACGCGCGCGGTGATCTCCACGCCGACCGTGTGCGCACGCGGCTGGACGAGCTTCACGTCGGGGCCGAGGACGAGCGTGGGCCCGAGCTGGTCGATGTACGAGTCCGTGACCTCGCGGGCCGCGCCGCGCCACTCGCCAGGGTGCTCGTCGGCGGTCGCCCGCGCCTTGCGTGCCCCGGCCTGCGCCGCCGCCTGCGCGACGTGGTCGGCGAAGAAGTACAGCGCGAACTGCACCGTCGCGAAGATCATGAAGAAGAGGATCGGGGTGAGGACGACGAACTCGATGGCGGTCATACCGGAGTCGCCCCCGCGCCGGCCCGCGCCGGGACCCTCCGGAGCCGCGCCGGAGCCCTCCATGAGCACGCCGGAGCCGGAGGCGTCCCCGCGACACCTCCGCAGCACCCCGTGCCCCCGCCCCACGTCCGCCCCCTCGCCCGTACGTCCCGATCGCCCCGCGTTCAGCAGGTCTTGTCGGCGCTCGCCCCTTCGATGCACTTGCCGACCTTGTCCGCGCCGCCCTTGAGGGCGGCGTTGAGGATCGCCGCGACGACGCCGACGATCGCGACGACGACGGCGGAGATGATGACCCACTCCACCGCCGAGGCGCCCCGGTCGAGTTCGCCGGAGGTGGCGCGGCGGTAGCGGGTCTGGAGGAAGGCCGCCAGGAAGGCGACGGCGGGGTGTGCGGAGCCGACGAGGCGCCGCGTGTAGAAGTTCTCGGTCGGTGCGTCGTGTTCGTTCATGGTGTCCGGGTCCTCTCCGGTCGGTACTGAGGTCGGTCGGTCCGGTGGACTCGCGCGCGTCCGCGCGGGGGACACCCCGCGCCGTACACGCGCGGCGGCGCTCACATCTGGAACACCCGCATCGCGGCGGGGAAGATCAGGAAGACCAGGAAGCCCGCGCAGAGCAGGAGCTGGGCGATGAGCATGGACTGCGACTTCTCGCCCGCGCTGCCCTCGATCTCGGCGAGTTCGCGGTGCCGCATCGTCTCGGCGCGCGAGGCCAGGGATTCCCGCACCTTCGCGCCGTCGTCGGCGACGAGCGCCAACGACGAGGAGAGTTCCTTGAGTTCCTCGATGCCGAGTTCCTCGCCGAGACGGCCGAGCGCGTACCACTGCGTGTGCCCGGTGATGCGGGCGTCCTGGAGGGCGTCGCGGATGCGGCGCGAGGCCCAGCCGTCGCTGACCTCGGCGGCGGCGAGCAGCGCCTCGGGGAGGCCGCGCCCGCCCGCGAGGCTCATCGCGACGAGGTCGAGGTAGGCGCCGATGACGCGGCGCAGGTCGCGGCGCTTGTCCTGGGCGTCGCGGCGGATCTCCAGGTCCGGCAGGAAGAAGAAGAGGATGCCGCACAGCAGCGCGAGCCACACCGGGATGAGGGGGCTGCGCCCGATGCCGAGCACGGCGACGATCGCGAAGACGGCGGGCCCGAAGACGAGCCCGGCGACGCCGAGCAGCACCTTCGTCGCGAGGAACCTCTCCCAGCTCCGGTCGAGTACCGCCAGGTCGGCGCGGAGCGAACGCAGTTCCCAGCCCTGCTGCCGGTAGAAGGCGGCGAGGCGCAGGCCGAGCGAGGCGCGCGCGGTCGCGAACCTGCCGTCGTCCTCCTCGTGCTTGCCGCCCCGGTGCACGGGGGGCTCGTAGGCGCCCCTGGCCCGGAGCGCGTCGACGCGCGCCACGGTCTGGAGCGGGCTGCGGGCCCCGGGCAGCAGGGCCCGTACGAGCACGTACACACCGAGTCCGACGACGGCGCCCGCGACGACGGGCCCGATCCACTGGCTGTTCACCGGCGCACCGTCCCCTCGTGCTCGCCGCCGCGTCGCGGCGCCGTCCTGTTCCCGGCGGCGCGCGGTGCGCTCAAGTCGGGCCGTGCCGCTTGGGTCTGCGTGTCCCGTACGAGGAAGCGCTCGGGGGTCTCGATGGTGGAGAGCTTGCGCAGCCACCAGAAGCCGAGGGCGAAGAGCCCGCAGACCCCGGCGAGGACGACCTGCCCGACGGGCGAGTTGTACGGCGAGACGAAGTCCTTGTTGAAGATGGCGAGTCCGAGGACGAAGAGCACGGAGACGGCCACGACGATCTGCACGCTGCGACGGGTCGCCGCGCGCTGCGCCATGACGCGCTGGCGCATGTCGACCTCCTCGCGCGCGGATTTCGCGAGGGCGCCGAGCACCTGGCGCAGACCGGGGCCGCGCAGGCGGGCGTTGAGGATGAGCGCGGCGACGATGATGTCGGCGGAGGCGTCGTCGATCTCGTCGGCGAGGGACTGGAGCGCGTCGGGGAGCGGGGTGCGGGCGCGGAGCCGGTCGACGAGCGCTTCGAGGTGCGGGCGCAGTGCGGGCGCGGCGGCGCGCGCGGAGGCCGGGATGGCCTGTTCGAGCCCGACGGCGCCCGCGATGGTGTCGCGCAGCGACTCGGTCCAGGTCGCGAGTGCTTCGACGCGGCGCATCTGGGTGCGTTCCTCGCGGGCGCCGCCGAAGAGGCGGTCCCAGGTGAGGACGAGGATGCCGGCGCCGACGCCCGCGATGACCCAGCCGGTCGCGACGAGCACGAGCACGCCGACGAGCACGGCGGCCGAGGCGCGGCGGCTGAGGAGGCGCGCGAGTTCGGCGCCGCGCTTCCTACCGCCGGGGCCGTCCGCCCCGGCGGGCTTGGCGGGCCGCCCGTACAGCGCGACGACGAGCAGCGCGCAGCCGCCGCCCGCGAGCAGCCCGGCCCCGAGCGCGCCGAGGACGCTCGGCGAGAGCAGCCCGCCGAAGTCGCCGAACCCGTCGAGGGGCGAGGCGAGTTGGCTTCCGGAGGCGAGCACGGCGTGGCCCGTCCCGGTGTGGTCGTGGTTCATCCCCAAGCCCCCCGATACCCCTGCGCGACGAGGTCTTCGAGGCAGGAGACGGGTGCGTGCGGGACGACGCGGCCGTCCGGGGCCTCGGTGAAGATCTCGCTGGACAGGACGCGGCCGTCGACACCGTTGACCTCGCGGATGGAGGTGACGAGGCGCTGGAGGCCGCCGCCGAGGTGGTAGGTGTTGCGGCGCTCGATGAAGACGACGAAGTTGATGGCGCCCGCGACGAGCATCTGGCTCGCTTCGACGGGCAGGTGCTCGGCGGCCTGGAGCGCGTACGTGGACACGCGGTTGAAGACCTCGGCGGAGCTGTTGGCGTGGATCGTGGAGAGCGAGCCGTCGTTGCCCTGCGACATCGCGTTGAGCATCGTGACGATCTCGTCGCCGAGCACCTCGCCGACGATGACGCGCGAGGGGTTCATGCGCAGCGAGCGGCGGACGAGTTCCGCCATCGTGATGGCGCCCTGGCCCTCGGAGTTGGGCAGCCGTTCCTCGAACGCGACGACGTTCGGGTGGAGTTCGGGGAAGGCGTCGAGGCCGAGTTCGAGCGCGCGCTCGACGGTGATGAGGCGCTCGGGCGGGGGTATCTCGTTGGCGAGCGCGCGCAGCAGCGTCGTCTTGCCCGCGTTGGTGGCCCCGGCGATCATGATGTTCTTGCGGGCGCGCACGGCGCAGGCGAGGAAGTGGCCGATCTCCGGGGTGAGGGTGCCGTTGCCGACGAGGTCGGACATGAAGACCTTGCCCATGCGGGCGCGGCGGATGGAGAGCGCGGGGCGGCGCGTGACGTCCATGACGGCGGAGAGCCTGGAGCCGTCCGGGAGGCGGAGGTCGAGCTGCGGGTTCGCCGAGTCGAAGGGGCGCGAGGAGAGCCCGGAGTAGGCGCCGAGGACCTGGATCAGCTCGATGAGTTCCTCGTCGTTCTCGGCGACGGGCTCGCCGAGGACCTCATGGCCGTCCGCGTAGCCGATGAAGACCTGGTCGTGCCCGTTGATGTCGATGTTCTCGACCTCGGGGTCGTCCAGGAGCGGCTGGAGCCGCCCGACACCGAAGAGCGCCGCGTGCACGGCGGAGGCGTAGCCCTCCTCGGTCTCGGCGTCGAAGGGGGTGCGGCCCGCGTTGATCTCCCCGCGGGCGTAGTCCTCCAGTATCTGCGCGATGACGGCGCGCGCGTACTGCCGCTCGTCCTCGCCGGACATCGCGGCGACGCCGTCGGCCTGGTCCTGGCGCCGCTGCTCGGCGATCCGGTCCCCGGCCTCCTGCCGGAACCGCTTGACGAGCTGATGATCGACCCCGCTCACCGGGGGGCTCCGGGCGCGGAGCCGGGAGCGCTGCCGCCCGGCGCGGGGGCGGGGTGGCCGCCGGGGGCGGGGTGGCCGCCGGGGGCGGGGTGGCCGCCGGGGGCATGGTGGCCGCCGGGGGCATGGTGGCCGCCCGGCGCGGGCTGCGGACCGGCGGCGTGCGGCTGCCCGGCGGCCTGCGGCGGTACGGGTGCGGGGCCGCCCTGCGCGAACGGGGCGGCGCCCGGGACGGGGGCGACCGGGCCGCCCGCCCCCTGGCCGGGACCGGGCGCGGTGGCCCACAGCGTCCCGTACCGCTGCTGGATGTCCGCGGAGACCTTCCGCGCGGACCGCACGAGGAGCGATTTGTCGAGGCGGCCCCGGCGGCGCCCGGCGAGCTGTTCGGCGCCGGACTCGTCCTCGGCGAGGGTGCCGACGACGCGCGCGCCGGACTGCGTGGCGTGGAGCATCTCGTCGAGCTGGTGCACGAGCTTGCCCGCGCCGCCGGTCTCCGCCACGAGGACGACGCCGATGAGCGGGGTCCCGAGCTGCGCCGCGCCGCGCCGTTCGCCGTGCAGGCGGCGGGCGAGGTGGCTCGCGCGGTCGCGGACGCGGGCGAGGGACTCGGGTGTGGTGCGGGCGAGGAGGAGGACGAGCGCCGCGTGCGGGAGCAGGTCGAGGACGGGGCTGTCGCCGCTGACGCGCCCGCAGTCGGCGATGACGTCGGCGGGGGCGTGCGGCGAGTCCTGGAGCTGGGCGAAGGCGCGGCCGAGGAGCGGCCACGTACCGCTGAGCCCGGCGGCCTGCTCGGCGCCGCCGAGTCCGACGAGGACGTCGAGTCCCCCGGCGAGGGCCTGGGCGTGGTCCCAGAGCTGGTCGGGGGCGAGGCCCCGGCGGGCGGTCGCGGCGATCGACAGCAGGCCGAGGTTCGGGTCGAGCTGACCGCCGTGCGCGGCGGCGCTGCGGTAGACGAGGTCGCCCCCGGCGGGGTCGGTCTCGGCGAGCAGGACGCGGCGCGGCCAGATCGCGGCGAGCGCGACGGCGGCGGTGGTGACCCCGGGGGAGCCCTTGTCCGCCGCGAGTGCGATGAGCGCCATGTCTCGTACCTCCTGGTGAAGCGGCTCAGTCGCGGGAGCGGCCGGGCACGAGAACGACGGCGACCTCGCCCACGGAGGACGCCTGGGCGAGGGCCTGGGCCTCGCTCGCCGGGACGGAGACGGTGAGGGTGCGGTCCCCGGTGGACAGGGCCTCGCCCCCCTTGGAGCTGCCGTCGGCGTCCTTCACGTCGGCCTGGGCGCTGAGCAGGGTGCGGTTCCCGGCCGAGGAGCCGGACTCCCCGGAGGCGGGGGCGCCCGCGTCCTTGCCGACGTGGTAGACGGCGACGGTGTCGCCGGGCTTGAGGCCGCCCGGGTACTGGCCCTCCTGGAGGGCGAGCCCGACGAGCGCCTTGCCCTCGTCCACCACCGACTTGTCCTTGGCGATCAGCATCTCGCCGACGACGAGCGAGCCCTTGGGAAGGGCGGAGCCGAGCTTGTACTTGCTCTTCGCCAGGTCGATCTGGTCCCAGTTCAGGTAGTGGATGGACTCGTCCTTGGCGACGAGGATGTCCGTGGTGTTGTCGCGGGAGAGCGAGCCGCCCGCCGGGATGTCCTTCGTGGTCCGTACGACGGAGACGCGGTCCCCCGCCTGCATCACGAGGAGCGTCGCCGCGAGGGCGCCCGCGAGGATCAGGAGGACGGCGAGCGCGGCGAGCGCGGGCTTGCGCTCCCGGGGAGGGCTCGGCAGCCGTTCGCCTGCGGTGGGCTGCTGGGCGGGCGCGGACGCACGGCTCGACGCCCTCTCCTGGACCTTCACGCGCGTGCTCCCCGTATCCCCGCCGATGACCGGGCACTCCGCCGGTACCGGTACGTTCCGTGACTCGCGGCCCCAACCCCGGCGTGCGCACGTCGCGTTGTCGCGTGCGATTCCCCCGCCGGTCCGTCTCTCACGGGCCATGTCAAGCCCACGCACCGTACCAGTGGCACGGAGGCCGCTCAAGGCTCCCCGGACCGCACCCACTTGACCGAAATCAGCCCGAACACGTCTCTAACCATCCTTGTCGCATGGCCCGTTCACCCGATCTCCACGCCCCACCATCCGGAATCCCCCGATCCGCTTCCCTCCCCCCGAAGGAGTGAGCGCCCACTCCCCCCGGCCCCCTTCACCCCCACGGGACCCCGCTCCGCCTCCCCCTACGCTCCCCACGACCGACGAAAGGGACCCCCATGGCCAAGGACGCCGAACTCACCTACGCCGAGATGCACCGCGCCGCGGGCCGCCTCACCGAGGCCAGGACCACGATCGACGAGGACCTCGAAGCCCTGGAGCGCTGGATCGAGCAACTGGTCCGCGACGGCTACACCACCCGCCGCAGCAGCGTCGCCTTCGAGGAGTCCTTCAAGGAGTTCAAGCGGGGCATCAAGAACACGATCCAGGGGCTCGACGGGATGAGCTCCTTCCTCCACCAGGCCGCCCGGTCCTACGAGGACCTGGACACCGAGCTGGCACGGGGCGTCCGGGGGTGAGGGCACGGCCTCGGAACGGGGCCCGCACGCCCGCGCCGGACCCCCGGGAGGGGGCCTCTCCACGGATGCCCGAGCCCCCGCGTCAAGCACGCCGCCTCCCCTAACGAGTGATCCACCCGTCCCCGCCGCCGAAGGAGTACCCGTGCGGATCGCCCTCACCGTTGTGGACCCCCGGCTCGGCCGCACCGCCGACGTCGTCCTCGTGGCGGAGGAGGGGACCGGTGCCGCCGAGGTCGTCGCCGCGCTGGCACGGCACACCGGCTCGGCGCCGGACTCCCCGGCCTTCGTCGACGGACTGCCGCTCCGGCTGCCGCTGCGCGACGGCTGCGTCGTGAGCCTCGGCGGCCCCGGCGGGTGCGCGGGCGGCGAGCCGACGGGGCTCGTGGAGGTACGGGTCGCGGGCGGCCCCGACGCGGGCGGCGTCCACCGCCTGGGGGCGGGCCGGTACGTCCTCGGCTCCGGTCCGCACGCCCGGCCCCGCGTCGCCGACCCCGGACTCCCGCCCCACGCCCTCACCCTGCGCATCGCGCCGGACGGCACCTGCGCCTACGAAGCCCCCGCCGGGGACCTCCACGTCGACGGCACCCCCGCCCCCGGGACCGGCACCTGGCCGCACGGCTCCCCGTTCGCCCTCGCCGACACCCTCCTCGTCCTCGACCGCTACCTCCCGCCCGACGCCGCGCTCACCCCCACCGAGGACGGCACCGCGCTCGCCCTCAACCGCCCGCCCCGCCTGCACCCGCCCGCCCCCGCGCACCGCTTCCGCCTCCCCCCGCCCGTCCCGCCCCACGAGCCGCGCCCGCTCCCCTGGCTCATGGCGGCGGCACCGCTGCTGTGCGCGCTCGTCTCCGTCGCGCTCTTCGGCCGCTGGTACTACCTCGCCCTCGCCGCCCTGAGCCCCGTGCTCCTCCTCGCGACGCACTGCCTCGACAAACGCCACGGCCGTACCTCGCACGCCGTCCGCCTCAAGAAGTACGCGGCCCACAAGGCCCGCGTCGAGGCCGCCGCGCGGGACGCCCTCGCCGCCGAACGGCGGACCCGGCTCCGCGCCTCCCCCGACCCCGCCACCGTCCTCGGCCTCGCGACCGGCCCCCGCGCCCGCCTGTGGGAGCGCCGCCGCACCGACCCCGACCACCTTCTCCTCCGTTTCGGCACCGGCACCCTGCCCTCCGCCGTCCTCCTCGACGACCCCGCCGCCGACGAACACGAGCGCACCACCTCCCACCCCCTCACCGACGTCCCCGCCGCTCTCCCCCTCGCCGCGCTCGGCGTCCTCGGCATCGCGGGGCCACGGGCCCGCGCCCTCGCCCGCTGGTCCGTCGCCCAACTCGCCGCTCTCCACAGCCCCCTCGACGTCCGCGTCCTCGTCCTGACGGACCCCGCGGCGCGCCCCGACTGGCACTGGCTCCGCCACCTCCCCCACGCCCGCCCCACCGGCCCCGCGGGCCCCCACACCCTGCTCGGCACCGATCCCGAGACCGTCACCGCCCGCCTCAAGGAACTCACCCGGCTGCTCGACACGAGACGTGCGGCGGCGGAGGAACGGGGCGCCACGACCCAGCGCCCCGAACCGGACCTCGTCGTCGTGTGGGACGGCGCCCGGCGACTGCGGGAGCAGGCGGGGGCCGTGCGCCTCCTCCGCGAAGGCCCGTCCGTCGGCATCCACGCGCTGTGTCTCGACGCCGAGGAGGCCGGACTCCCCGCCGAGTGCCAAGGGCTCGTCACCCCCGACCCCCGCCACCCGCACCGTCTGCGCGTGCGCCGCACCGGCTCCGCGCCGGTCGACTCCGTACGGCCCGATCTCGTACGCACCGTGTGGAGCGAACGCCTCGCCCGCGCCCTCGCCCCGCTCCGCGACCCGGGCCCCGGCACCCCCGATGCCGCCCTCCCCACCACCTCCCGGCTCCTTCCGCTGCTCGGCCTCGACCCGCCCACCTCCTCGGCCGTCCGGGCGCGTTGGCTCACCGAGGCCCCCTCCACCACCGCCGTCCTCGGCGAGTCGTACGAGGGCCCCTTCTCCGTCGACCTGTGCCGCGACGGGCCGCACGGGCTCGTCGCCGGCACGACGGGCTCGGGCAAGTCCGAACTGCTCCAGACCCTCGTGGCCTCGCTCGCCGCCTCCAACACCCCCGAGCAGCTGAATTTCGTCCTCGTCGACTACAAGGGCGGCGCCGCCTTCCGCGACTGCGACCGCCTCCCGCACACCGTCGGCACGGTCACCGACCTCGACACCCACCTCACCGAACGCGCCCTCGTCTCCCTGCGCGCCGAACTCCACCGCAGGGAAAGCCTCCTGGCCGCGGCGGGCGCGAAGGACATCGAGGAGTACGGGGCCGGGGCACCCGGAACCCCGGCCGGGACCGGCGCGCGGGCCGCGACCAACGCGACCAACGCGACCGACGCGACCGACGGACTCGGCACACCCGCCGTCCCCGGCAGACCGCTTGCCCTCGTTGTCTCCACCGCCGAGCGCCGCCCGCCCCTCCCCCGCCTCGTCCTCGTCATCGACGAGTTCGCCTCGCTCGCCCGTGAACTCCCCGATTTCGTCTCGGGTCTCGTCGACCTCGCGCAGCGCGGGCGCAGCCTCGGCATCCACCTGTTGCTCGCGACACAGCGTCCCGCCGGGGTCGTCTCGCCCGAGATCCGCGCCAACACCACCCTGCGGATCGCGCTCCGTGTCACCGACCCCGGCGAGTCCGGCGACGTCATCGACTCGCCCGAGGCCGCACACCTCGCGAAGACGACGCCGGGGCGCGCCCTCGCCCGCCTCGGCCACGCCTCGCTCACCCCCTTCCAGACCGCCCGCGTCGCGGGCGGCGCCCCCCGCGCGACCACCGCGCCCCGCCCCGTGTGGACCCACCCCCTGAGCTGGGAAGACCTCGGTCACCCCACCCCCGTCCCGCCACCGCCCAAGACCCCGGGCGACGAGGGCCCGACCGACCTGGAAGCCCTCGTCACCGCGATCCGCGACGCCACCGCCACCCTCGCCCTGCCCCCGCCGCACGCCCCCTGGCTCCCCGCCCTCCCCGACCACGTGCGCCTCACCACCCTCACCACGGCGGACGCCCCGCCCGGGTCCGTCCCGTACGGCATCGAGGACCACCCGGCCACCCAGTCCCGCCATCCCCTCGCCCTCGTGCCCGACACCTTCACCCACCTCCTCGTCGCGGGCTCCCCCCGCTCCGGCCGTTCCCAGGTCCTGCGCACCCTCGCCGGGTCCCTCGCCCGCGCCCACTCCTGCGCCGACGTGCACCTCTACGGCATCGACTGCGGCGACGGCGCCCTCGCCGCCCTCACCTCGCTCCCCCACTGCGGCGCGGTCGTCGCCCGGCACGAGACCGACCGCGCGACCCGCCTCCTCACCCGCCTCACGGAGGAACTCGCCCACCGCCAGGCTCTCTTCACCCGCCTCGGCCACGCGGGCATCACGGAGCAACGCGCCACCGCGGCCCCAGCCGAGCGCCTCCCCCACCTCTTCGTCCTCCTCGACCGCTGGGAAGGCTGGCTCCCCACACTCGGCGCCCACGACCACGGCGAACTCACCGAGCAGGTGCAGGCGTTGCTCCGCGAGGGCGCGAGCGCGGGCCTGCACCTCGTCCTCACGGGCGACCGCCAGCTCCTCCTCGGCCGCCTCGCCTCGCTGACCGAGGAGAAGTACGCGCTGCGCCTCGCCGACCGCGCCGACTACAGCCTCCTCGGCATCCCGCCCCGCTCCCTGCCCGCCCGCGTCCCGCCCGGCAGGGCCTTCCGCGCCGAGTCCGGTACGGAGACGCAGTTCGCCCTCCTCGACGCGCCGCCCGAAGGCCGCGCGCAGACCGCCGCGCTGACCGCGATCGGCACCGCGACCACCGCGCGCGACAGGGCGGTGCCCGCCGCACGCCGCCCGTTCCGCCTCGACCCGCTCCCGGCCCGTATCGCCTTCGCCGAGGCGTGGGGGCTCCGCACCCCGGACCGGGGCCCGCTGTGGGCGCTCGCCGGGGTCGGCGGCGACACCCTCACGGCGCTCGGCCCCGACCTCGGCACCGGACCACCCGCCTTCGTCGTCGCCGGTCCCGCCCGCTCCGGACGCAGCACGGCCCTGTGCTCCCTCGCCCGCTCCCTGCACGCGAACGGCACCCGGCTCGTCCTCGTCGCACCCCGCCCGTCCCCGCTGCGCGACCTCGCTCCGCGGACCGGAACGCTCTTCACCGGCCCCGGCCTCGAGGCCGCCGACCTCGCATCCGCCCTCGCCCGCGCCGAGGGCCCCGCGGCCGTGCTCGTGGACGACGCCGAAGACCTCACCGACTGCGACGCGTCCCCCGTCCTCACACGGCTCCTCCGCGAGGGCAACGCCCTCGGCCGCGCGCTCGTCCTCGCGGGCGACGAGGACGAGATCTGCGCGGGCTTCTCCGGCTGGCAGCCCGAGGCCCGCGCAGCCCGCCGAGGGCTGCTCCTCTCCCCCCGCTCCCCGGCGGCGGGAGACCTCGTCGGCCTCCGCCTCACCCGCGCCGGGACCGGCGGCCCGGTGACCCCGGGCCGGGGCCTGCTGCACCTGGGCGACGGAGCGGCGGTCCGGGTCACGGTGCCGCACTGAGCACGGCACACCCCCGCACACCCCGGCGCACCACACCCCGGCGCCCGCACCCTCCGGCGCCCCGGGCACGGCGGCACCCATTTCCCCCTCCCCCAATTCCCCGTGCCGCGCCCGCCGCCCTTTCCCCGCCCCTCCGCGGCTTTCGGGAACGTACGCCGTACAAGAACTCCGCCGGCCTTCCCGGCCGAAGCGGGGACAGCCGGAAAGGGGACAGAAAGGCCACGGGCATTCCCCCCGATCCCCCGCCGCTATCGACCGGCCCTATCCGCCGCCTATCACCAAGGGAATGCACCCGGAGGAGTGAACGCATTCATGACGACAAGCCACAAATAGGGAAAGCGGAGCGACTACCGCACGACCGTACGTACGGCACAGACGCACCAGCATCCGGGAGCGACGGCCGACCACGCGGAACCGCGGGGCCCACCCGACTCCCCCACGCGCCTCCGCACGCGCGGGCCCGCCCGCCCCGGACCGCCCCTCAGGGCTCCCGCACCTCCACCCGCACGTCCGCAGGGAACCCTGTCGTCGGCCCGACCCGGCGGGCGAACTCGCGCACGCCGCCGAGCTGCGGGCCCGCGAAGCGGAAGTCGAGGGTACGGAAGTAGCGCTCCAGGACCTCCGCGTCGAAGCTCTCCCAGCGCGCCGCCTGCTCGGCGACCTTCGCGACCTCCACGAGCGACAGGTCGCGCGACTCCAGGAAGGCGCGGTGCACCTCGGCGACGACCTCGGGCTCGCGCTCCAGGTAGTCGCGCCGCGCCGCGAAGACGGCGAAGACGAAGGGGAGGCCCGTCCAGTCCTTCCACATCTGCCCGAGGTCGTGGACGCGCAGGCCGAGGCGGGGACCGTCGTGGAGGTTGGCACGCAGCGCGGCGTCCCCGATGAGGACGGCGGCGTCGGCCTCCTGCATCATCAGGCCGAGGTCGGGCGGGCACGTGTAGTACTCGGGCGTGACGCCGTAGCGGTCCGCGAGGAGGAGCTGCGCGAGGCGCACGGAGGTACGCGAGGTGGAGCCGAGGGCGACGCGGGCGCCGTCCAGCTCCTCCAGCGGGCCCTTCGAGACGATCACGCAGGACATGACGGGGCCGTCGCAGCCGACCGCGATGTCCTGGAGCGCCACGAGGTCGTCACTGGCCTTGAGGAACTCGACGAGCGTGATCGGCCCGATGTCGAGCGAGCCGCCGACGAGCTGCTCGCTGAGCTTCTCCGGCGTGTCCTTGGTCAGTTCGAGGTCGAGGAGGGTGCCGGTGCGGGCGAGGCCCCAGTAGAGGGGGAGGCAGTTGAGGAACTGGATGTGCCCGACGCGGGGGCGGGCGGTGACGGGGCGCGCGGGGAAGTCAGAATGGTCCACATCGCGAGACTAGACCTCTAAAGGGGGAAGGAATCGGGCGGGCCCGCGGGCTCGCGCCACCCTTGTGTTTTCGCGTATGTCAAGACGCCTTCACACGGTTTCAGACATCCGAGTGAAGTGATCTTGCCCTCTATCGCTTTCGGGCGGCCCCATGCTAGGCTCGCCCGCAAGTTGCAGTTTGGTTTCCCTTGCAGTACAGAGCCTGCGGAGCATGTGACCGCGGGCTCTCGTCGTTTTCAGGGTATGCATTTGTTTATCGCACGTGCAGGTTCTGGAGCAGGGCAACCCTTTGGCCCAAGGAGGGCTTATGGCTACCGGAACCGTGAAGTGGTTCAACGCCGAAAAGGGCTTCGGATTCATCGCCCAGGAGGGCGGCGGCCCCGACGTCTTCGTCCACTACTCCGCGATCAACGCCAACGGCTTCCGCTCCCTCGAGGAGAACCAGGCCGTGACCTTCGACGTCACCCAGGGCCCGAAGGGCCCGCAGGCGGAGAACGTCAGCGCGCTCTGACACCGGTCTCGCGGAGCCCATTCGCGAGCGGTGGACCGGATTCCCGGTCCCGGACCTAGTACGCAGTACCAAGAGGCCCTGTCCCCGCCCGGCGGCGGAGACGGGGCCTCTGTCTTGTGCGGCGTGGGGAGTGCCCGCCCGACGACGCGAAACCGCCCGCACGAAACCGCGCCCCGCCCCGTACTACCCGTCCACCGCCCCTGCCTGCCGCTCCCTCAGCTCCACCGCTCCCCCGCCACCAGCCCCCCGAGGCCCGTCCACGCGAAGTCCATCAGGGTGCGGGCCGAGGCGGTCGGGGTGAGGGCCGGGTCGTCGGCCGCGCGGGTCGCCAGGGACTCGGCGGCGCCGACGAGGGCGTGCGCGAGACCGGTGAGCTCGGGCTCCCCGAGGTCCCTGGTCCCGTCCGCCGCGCGGGCCGCGCTCGTCAGGAGGGCGGTCACGAAGCCGAGGACGCGGGCGCGCATCGTGTCGGCGAGGCGGGCGAAGGGCTCGCCGTGCGTACGGGCCTGGATGTGCAGGACGCGCCAGCCGTCGGCCCGTTCGTCGGCGTACCGGAAGAAGGCGAGCAGCCCGCTCCACAACTGCCGTTCCGCGGGTTCCTGTTGGCCGACCGCCTCGCTGATCGCCGCGATCAGCGTGCGCGCCTCGCGCTCGACGCACGCCGTGAACAGCGCTTCCTTGGAGTGGAGGTAGAGGTACACGAGGGGTTTGGAGACCCCGGCGGCCTCGGCGATCTCGTCCATCGAGGCGGCCTGGTACCCGTGCCGCCCGATGACCCGCACCGCCGCGTCGAGCATCTGCCGCTCGCGCTCGGCCCGCGGCATCCGCCGCGCCCGCACCCGCGCCTTCCCGCTCACTCCACGGTCACTTCCCCCGCCCCGTCCACCGGCCAAGCCTACGCGCGCCCCCACGGGCGCCGGCCGCTCGCCCGGGAGGAGCGCGGAGAGGGGCGCGGGGACGGGGCCGCGTTCTCGCCGAACGCGGCCCCGTCCCCGTACCCCTTGCTTCCGGTCTGTCGTCAGACCCCGACCGGCTGCTTGTCCTCGGCAGCCTGCTCCGCCGGGGCCTCGGGCTCCTCGTCGAGGGGCGAGGCGTGCGCGTGGTCGTAGGCGACGCGGTCGAGGATCTTCTCGCGCGAGGCGACGATGATCGGCACGACGGACTGACCGGCGACGTTGGTCGCGGTGCGCATCATGTCGAGGATCGGGTCGATCGCGAGGAGGAGGCCGACGCCCTCCATCGGGAGGCCGAGCGTGGAGAGAGTCAGCGTCAGCATGACCGTCGCGCCCGTGAGCCCGGCGGTCGCGGCGGAGCCGATGACCGAGACGAAGGCGATGAGCAGGTAGTCGCCGACGCCGAGGTGGATGTCGAAGATCTGCGCGACGAAGATCGCGGCGATCGACGGGTAGATGGCGGCGCAGCCGTCCATCTTCGTCGTCGCGCCGAAGGGCACCGCGAAGCTCGTGTACTCCTTCGGGACACCGAGCCGCTCGGTGACGCGCTGCGTCACGGGCATCGTGCCGACCGAGGAGCGCGAGACGAAGGCGAGCTGGATCGCCGGCCAGGCGCCCTTGAAGAACTGGAGCGGGTTGACCTTCGCGACGGTCGACAGGAGCAGCGGGTAGACGCCGAAGAGGACGAGCGCGCAGCCCACGTAGACGTCGGCGGTGAAGGTCGCGTACTTGCTGATGAGGTCCCAGCCGTACGAGTTGATCGCGTTGCCGATGAGGCCGACCGTGCCGAGCGGGGCGAGGCGGATGACCCACCACAGCGCCTTCTGGAGCAGTTCGAGGACCGACTCGCTGAGCGTGAGGATCGGCTGCGCCCTCTCGCCGATCTTGAGGATCGCGATGCCGACCACGACCGCCATGAAGACGATCTGGAGGACCTGGAGCTGCGAGAACGGCGTGATGATGTCGGTCGGGACGATCCCGGTGAGGAAGTCGATCCACGAGCCGGTGTGCTGCGGCTTCTCGCCGTCCGCCGGGGTCAGGCCCGTGCCCGAGCCCGGGTTCGTGACGAGGCCGATGACGAGGCCGATCGCCACCGCGATGAGCGAGGTGATCATGAACCACAGCAGGGTGCGCACGGCGAGGCGGGCCGCGTTGTTGACCTTGCGCAGGTTGGTGATCGACACCAGGATCGCGAAGAAGACGAGCGGCGCGACGGCGAGCTTCAGGAGCTGGACGAAGATCCCGCCGATCTTCTCCAGCGTGGTGCCGAGCCAGGAGATGTCCTGGCCCCGGGCGAGCCAGCCGAGGAGGGCCCCGAGGACGAGACCGCCGAGGATCTGCGCCCAGAACGGGATCTTGGGAAGACGGGGGCGAGCGGACTGCGGGCGGTCGCTCTGCGCGGCGGCAGACCGATCACCCGAAGGTATGTTCGCGGACACGGACACACTCCGGTGAGGCGTGGGTGAAAGGACGGGGACGGGGGCGGTACGGGTGGAGGTGCTCAGCCGCGCGTGCGCACGGCATCGCTCAGCCGCGCCGACAGGCCGCGCTGACCCGGCGACAGAGATCGACATGCAGCCGCGCCACGAGCAGCAGGCTGCTCCTGGGGTGGCGGGGTGTCGTCGCACGAGTCATGTCCAGCACGTTAACACCAGCGCTTTGAGGCAACCAAAGTCTTTCTTTGGGGCAGAGCTGGGGAACGGCGCGTTCGCGGGGGTGCGGGGGCGGGTGCGCGCGGGCGCGGGAGTACGCGGGCGGGCGGGCGCCGACATGCGAAATCGCCGCACCCCGAAGGGATACGGCGATGGGGCACGGCAGTTGAGGGGGCGTCAGCCCGGCCCTGCGCCGATTGGCGTGAACCGGTTCCAGGGGCCCGGGTGATTCGCGTCACAACCGCGCCCGGGACCGAGGAGCCGCGCCCGTTCCGAGCCTTCGGCGGCTCGCGTCAGGCGGTACGGGTCTCGCTGCTCGCCGGACCGCCGGCGGCACCGCCGCCCGTACGGGCCGCGTCGTCGGCGGCGTCCTCCGCCTCCTGGCTCGCGTGGAGGTTCGCCTTGGCGCGGTCGACGCGTTCGACGATCTTGCGCGAGGCGTCGTCGCGTACGCCGCGCAGCAGGACGAAGCTGAGCGGCGCGGAGATGACGAGCGCGAGGAAGATGACCCACAGGTAGTTGGAGTCCCCGAGCCCCTTCGGCAGGACACCGCTGTAGACGAGGGCCCAGACGACCACGAAGCAGCCGGCGAAGACGCCGAAACGCATCAGGGTGTAACGGAGCATGTCACTTCACTCTTCCGTCGCGAATGGGCCCATTGCGGGGGCAGGACGCATCCCCCAGTGAAACACGCGGGACCGCCGCGGCTGTCAAGGGGGTGGCGGCGCGCCCGTCCGCTCAGGTCAGCGGGAGGAGCATGAAGATGTCGTCGCGGTCGTCGCCCGGGGCGACGCGGATGGCGTCCGGAATCCGCCCGACCTCCTTGTACCCGCAGCGCTCGTAGAAGCCTTCGAGCCCCTGCCCGCCCCGGCACGTGAGCCGGATCGCCTCGATCCCACCGAGGGAGCGCGCGGCGTCGGCGGCAGCCGCCATGAGCGCCCGCCCCTCGCCCTGCCCCTGGAGATCGGGGTCGACCATGACGGTGTAGAGCCACAGCCAGTGCCGCATGAGGCGGTGCGTGTTGAGCGTGAGGAAGGCGGTGGCCCGTACGACCCCGTCCTCGTCCTTCCCGACGAGCAGCCGGCTGCCGCCCTCGGTCATGGTCACGAGCTGCCGCACGAGCTGCGGCCGGATCTCCTCCGGAGTCACAGGCGGCACGAACCCGACGGACCCCCCGGCATCGGTGACCTTGGCCCACAGACCGAGGATCTCATCACGAAGCCGGAAATCGACAGCGGGATCAAGAGTGAAGGTAAGGGACATACTCCGATGGTAGTCCTTACGCATCCGCCCGAATGAGACGCCTGCGAAATCTTCAGCTCCTCCGGCGCTTGAGGAGCGGGGCGCGGGGCGGAGCCCCGAACCGGGGCGCGGGGCAGAGCCCCGAACGGGGGCGAGGGGCGCAGCCCCGCCCCCTCCCGCCCCTCAGACCCGCATGGCCTGCGGCTCGTCCCGCCGCCCCCGCTCAGGCCCTTCGTACTCCCGCAGGATCTCGTACCGCGTGTTCCGCTCCACCGGCCGGAACCCGGCGTCGCGGATGAGGTCGAGCAGGTCCTCGCGGGTCAGCTTGTTGGGCGTCCCGAAGTCGTCCGCGTCGTGCGTGATCTTGTACTCGACGACGGAGCCGTCCATGTCGTCGGCGCCGAACTGGAGGGCGAGCTGTGCGGTCTGGAGGCCGTGCATGACCCAGAAGACCTTGACGTGCGGCACGTTGTCGAAGAGGAGCCGCGAGACGGCGAAGGTCTTGAGGGCCTCGGCGCCGGAGGCCATCGTCGTGCGGGCCTGGAGCCGGTTGCGTACCTTGCCGTCCTTCATGTCGACGAAGTCGTGCTGGTAGCGCAGCGGGATGAAGACCTGGAAGCCGCCGGTCTCGTCCTGGAGTTCCCGCAGCCGCAGCACGTGGTCGACGCGGTGCCGGGGCTCCTCGATGTGCCCGTAGAGCATCGTCGCCGGGGTCTTGAGCCCCTTCTCGTGCGCGAGCCGGTGGATGCGGGACCAGTCCTCCCAGTGGGTGTTGTGGTCCACGATGTGCTGCCGGACCTCCCAGTCGAAGATCTCGGCGCCGCCGCCGGTGAGCGATTCGAGCCCGGCGTCGATCAGTTCGTCGAGGATCTCGGAGGCGGGCAGCCCCGAGATGGTCTCGAAGTGGTGGATCTCGGTCGCGGTGAACGCCTTGAGCGCCACGTTCGCGGGGAGCGCCTTCTTCAGCTCGCTCAGCGAACGGGGGTAGTAGCGCCAGGGCAGCGTCGGGTGCAGGCCGTTGACGATGTGCAGCTCGGTGAGCCCGTCGCCCTCCATCGCCCTGGCGAGCCGGACCGCCTCCTCGATGCGCATCGTGTACGCGTCCTTCTCGCCCGGCTTGCGCTGGAAGGAGCAGTACGCGCAGGAGGCGGTGCACACGTTCGTCATGTTGAGGTGGCGGTTGACGTTGAAGTGCGTCACGTCGCCGTTCTCGGCGGTGCGCACCTCGTGGGCGAGGCCGCCGAGCCAGGCGAGGTCGTCCGAGGCGTAGAGGGCGATACCGTCCTCGCGGGTCAGCCGCTCACCGGCGCGTACCTTCTGCTCCAGTTCGCGCTTCAGTCCCGCGTCCATGCGGTCGCCTCCCAGATGTCGTGTCCGTGCCCCGCCACGCTACCCCGCGGCGGTCACTCCGCCGCGAGCGCCCGGTCACTCCTCCTCGGGCAGTTCCCCCACGCGGTTCTCCCACTTCGTGGAGAGCACGACGGTGGTACGGGTGCGCGAGACGCCCTTCGTGCCGGAGAGCCGCCGGATCGTCCGCTCCAGACCGTCGACGTCGCCCGCGCGGACCTTGAGCATGTACGAGTCGTCGCCCGCGATGAACCAGCAGTCCTCGATCTCGTGCAGAGCGCGCAGCCGCTGGGCGACGTCCTCGTGGTCGGCCGCGTCGCTGAGCGAGATGCCGATGAGCGCGACGACGCCGAGGCCGAGCGCGGCGGAGTCGACGGTGGCGCGGTAGCCGGTGATGACGCCGGCCGCCTCCAGGCGGTTGATGCGGTCCGTGACACTCGGCCCGGAGAGCCCGACGAGCCGGCCCAGCTCGGCGTAGGAGGCCCGCCCGTTCTCCCGCAGGGCCTGGATGAGCTTCCTGTCCACGGCGTCCATATCCCCGATACCTTTCATTATTCGCGTCCCGGCGAGCTTATACATAAAGAATCGAAGGCCCTTACGGCAAGTTTCCTGCGAAATGCGCGTGGCGCGGGGGCGCGGCTGAGGCTTTTACGGCGGTACGGGCCCGGGACCCCCCGTGCGGCGCCCCCCGCCCGTCCGGCGCTACCCCGCCCGTACGGCCCGCGCCTCGCCCAGTTCGCCGCGCCACCTGCGGTAGAGCCCGTGCTCCACACCCACCGCGTCGAGCACGCGCCCCGCGACGAAGTCCACGGCGTCCTGGAGGTGCGTGGCGCCCGCGTAGAAGGCGGGCGACGCGGGCAGGACGACGGCGCCCGCCTCGTCGAGGGCGAGGAGGTGTTGCAGCGTGGGGCGGCTGAGGGGGGTCTCGCGCAGGGCGACGACGAGGGGGCGGCGCTCCTTGAGCGTGACGCTCGCGGTGCGCTGGAGCAGGTCCTTGGAGAGCCCGAGCGCGATGCCCGCCGCGCTGGCGGTCGAGGCGGGCACGACGAGCATGCCCTTCGCGGGGTACGAGCCGGAGCTGGGCCCGGCGCCGAGGTCGCCCGCCGCCCAGTGCCGTACGTCGTCGAGCGGCGGCACCGGGAAGGCCCCCGGCCTGCCGTCGGCGCCGCGCGCGAGCCAGGCGCCGAGATCCTCGCGCCAGTGGGCGTCGCGGAAGGAGATGCCGGTCTCGTCGAGCAGCGTGAGCCGCGCGGACCGGCTCACGACGAGGTCCACGCTCTCGCCCGCGTCGAGCAGCGCGCGCAGCACGGCAGCGGCGTAGGGCGTGCCGGAGGCACCGGAGACGCCGACGACCCACGGGCGACGCGGGGAGACGGAGGGGTTGGCAGGACGGTCCGGCTGGGCATGCTCCACGGCGTCGAGCCTAATGGCTGGGGGTGGGATGCCTCCTGCGGGTGGCGGCCGGGCGTGGCCTGGGCGCCCCCTCCGGGCCGGCGGGAGCGGCGCGGGACGGGACCGGTGGAACCCGGGGCGCCGCTCGGGCGTTCGGACAGTCGACAGGGGGAGGACTTCATGACGGCAGGCACCACTCCGGCCCGCACCGGCGCCGCTCGCGGGGGCCGCTTCAAGACGGCGGCCGTGCTCGCGGGCGGCTGGCTCGCGCTCCTGTGGCTCCTGGAGTTCTACGACCAGTCGAACGGGAACGTCCTCGACACGTACGGCATCAGCCCCCGTGACGTCTCCGAGCTGCGCGACCTGATCCCGGCCGCGTTCCTCCACTTCGGGTACGACCACCTGGCGGCGAACAGCGTCCCGCTCTTCGTGCTCGCCTTCCTGACCGCGCTCTCGGGCGCGGGCCGCCTCATCGCCGTCTCGGCGGTCGTGATCATCGTGAGCGGTGCGGGCGTCTGGCTCCTCGCCCCGCCCCACTCCGTCACGGCCGGCGCCTCGGGCGTCGTCTTCGGCCTCTTCGGCTATCTGCTGGTGCGGGGCTTCGTCGACCGCCGCGTCGTCGACGTCGTCCTCGGCCTGATCGTCGCCGCCGTGTACGGCTCGATCCTGTGGGGCGCCCTGCCCAACCAGTCCGGCGTCTCCTGGCAGGCCCACCTCTTCGGCCTCCTCGGCGGCATCCTGGCAGCCTTCGCCTTCCGCACACCCCGCGCGGTGAAGTAGCCGGGGTTCAGACGCCGGGATCCACCGGGAGCCGGTCGGTCGGGATACGCACCCCGCCCAGAACGGGGCTGTCGATCTTCACGACGGTCCCGTAAGGCACGGTGTCGCGGCCCCGGTAGCCATCCGCCGAAGGGTTCCAGTACGTCACGCACTCGGCCCGGTACGGATCGAAGATCAAGTAGTGCGGGATTCCCTTGGCGGCGTACCGCTGGGGCTTCAGTCCGTAGTCGCGGGTCCGGCTCCCGGGCGAAACGATCTCCACGACCAGCTCCGCGGTCGCGGGGTCGTACACGCTGCGGTTCTCGTCGGCGTCGGCTTGGGGAATGACCGCGATATCCGGGCAGAACTCGTTCTCGCCGTCGAAGAGGAACGCGACATCGCTGGCCAGGCCCCACTCCGGGGGAAGGCTCTGCTCCAAGGAGACCCACACCGCGACCATCGTCCGGTTGTGGTGCGGCTTGACCGGACTCATCACGATGCTGCCCTCGACTATCTCCGTGCTGTAGCCGGGAAACGCGTCTTCGAGCCGGCTGAGCTGCGAGTGCAGGCGCTCGGCATCAGTCAGAGACATGGGTGAGCCTCCCTCCTGCTCCTCATGGTAGGCGTCAAGCTACCGCTGCCGCCTGCTACGGCGAATGCGGGAAGAGGACGGCCCACGCGAAGGGGTGAGGTGTCTCCGTCGGCTGACGCGCTTAAACCGTCAGCCCCCGTACCGCCAGGTCCGCCAGCGCGCAGACGAAGAGGGCGATGCCGATGAAGCCGTTGACCGAGAAGAAGGCGCGGTTCAGGCGGCTCAGGTCGTGCGGGCGCACGATGGAGTGCTCGTAGACGAAGGCGACCGCGACGATCAGGAGGCCCACCCAGAAGAGGACGCCCGCGTCGGTGAGGAGGGCGAACCAGACGAGGAGGCCCGTCGTGACGACGGCCGAGGCGCGCGCGCCCCACAGTGCCGCCGGGATGCCGAAGCGCGCCGGGACCGACTTCACGCCGTGGGCGCGGTCGGCAGCCACGTCCTGGCAGGCGAAGATCAGGTCGAAGCCGCCGATCCACACGCCGACCGCGATCCCGAGCACGACCGCGTGCCACGACCACTCGCCCGTGATCGCGACCCACGCGCCGATCGGCCCGATCGCCTGCGCGAGCCCGAGGATCGCGTGCGGGAAGTTCGTGAACCGCTTCCCGTACGGGTAGACGACCATCGGGATCACCGCGAGCGGCGAGAGCGCGAGGCACAGCGGGTTGAGAAGCGCCGCCGCGCCGAAGTAGAAGGCGAGCGCGACGATCGCGCCGGTCCACGCGGAGCGGACGGAGACCGCGCCGGTGACGAGTTCGCGGCCCGCCGTACGGGGGTTGCGGGCGTCGATCTCGCGGTCGATGATCCGGTTCGCCGCCATCGCGAAGGTCCGCATCCCGACCATCGCGACGGTCACGAGGAGCAGGTCGCCCCAGTGGATGTTCTCGTCCACCTGGAACATCGCGGTGAGCGCCGCGATGTACGCGAAGGGCAGGGCGAAGACCGAGTGCTCGATCATGACGAGCCGCAGGAACGCCGAGACGCCCCCGCGCGACTGCGGGGGTCGTGCCGCCGCTCCCCCGCCCACCGTGGCCTCGCTGCTCACAGCCCGTACTCCTTCCACCGCTTCGTGACCCGCTCGGCGACCTCCGGATCGGAGGTGATCATCTCCGGCCAGCCGCCGTCACGCGTGTAGCCCTCCTCGGGCCATTTGCGGGTCGCGTCGATCCCGGCCTTGCCGCCCCAGAACTGCTGGTACGAGGCGTGGTCCAGGTGGTCGACGGGGCCCTCGACGACGGTCAGGTCGCGGGCGTAGTCCGTGTTCCCGAAGGCACGCCAGGCGACCTCGTGGAGGTCGTGGACGTCGCAGTCGGAGTCCACCACGACGACGAGCTTGGTCAGCGACATCATGTGGGCACCCCACACCGCGTGCATGACCTTCTGTGCGTGCTTCGGGTACTTCTTGTCGATGGAAACGATCGCACAGTTGTGGAATCCGCCCGCCTCCGGCAGGTGGTAGTCCACGATGTCCGGGACGATGACCTTCAGGAGCGGCAGGAAGAAGCGCTCCGTGGCTCGCCCGAGCGGCCCGTCCTCGGTCGGCGGGCGGCCGACCACGACGGACTGGAGCAGGGGCCGCTTCCGCATCGTGACCGTGTCGATCGTGAGCGCGGGGAACGGCTCCTGCGGCGTGTAGAAACCGGTGTGGTCGCCGAACGGCCCCTCCGGCAGCGTCTTCCCCGGTTCCAGCCACCCTTCGAGAACGACCTCCGCGCGCGCCGGGACCTGGAGCGGGACGCTCACGCAGTCCACCATGTCGACCCGCTTGCCCTGCACGAAACCGGCGAGCAGGTACTCGTCCATGTTCCCGGGCAGCGGCGCGGTCGCCGCGTACGTCACGGCGGGCGGGCAGCCGAACGCGATGGCGACCGGCAGGCGTTCGCCTCGGCGGGCGGCGACCTGGTAGTGGTTGCGGCTGTCCTTGTGGATCTGCCAGTGCATCCCGATCGTGCGGGCGTCGTGGCGCTGGAGGCGGTAGAGCCCGAGGTTGCGCACGCCGGACTCGGGGTCCTTCGTGTGGGTGAGGCCGAGGTTGAAGAAGGAGCCGCCGTCCTCGGGCCACGTGAAGAGCGCGGGCAGCGCGTCGAGATCCACGTCGTCCCCGCGCAGGACGACCTCCTGCACCGGCGCGTCCTTCACCTTGCGCGGCGGTACGTGCGCCATCGCGCCGAGCTTGCCGAAGGCGTCCCGCACGCCCGTGAAGCCGTGCGGCAGCTCGGGCTTGAGGAGGCCGCCGATCATCCCGGAGATGTCCTCGTACGACGTGAGGCCGAGGGCCTTCAGGAGGCGGCGGTCGGTCCCGTAGACGTTCATCGCCAGGGGCATCGAGGAGCCCTTGACGTTCTCGAAGAGGAGAGCGGGGCCGCCGGCCTTGTTGACCCGGTCGACGATCTCACCGACCTCCAGGTGGGGGTCGACTTCGGCTTTGATGCGCGTGAGGTCGCCGTCGCGCTCCAGTGCGCGCAGCAGCGAGCGGAGATCGTCGTAAGCCATGCCGACCAGTATCCGGCACCCGTTAACCTGAGCCGGTAACGGGGCCCGGACGGGGCTCACGCCGGGGGCCACCCTCCCCCTCGCACGACCGCCGCGACCCGCGAAGGAGAGCGACATGCTCCGGGTGCTCCTGATCCTGCTGCCGCTGGCGCTGTGCGTCTTCGCCTTCATCGACTGCGTGACGACCGCCGAGGAGGACGTCCGCTGGCTCCCGAAGCCGCTGTGGGCCATCCTCATCCTCCTCTTCCAGATCGTCGGGCCCGTCTGCTGGCTGATCATCGGACGGGAGCGCGGGTACGCGGCCGCTTCGCGCGCGGGCGGCGGGCGCGGCGGCTGGGTCGCCCCCGACGACAACCCGGAGTTCCTGAACTCGCTGCGCAAGGACGACCGCCCGGCCCGCGAGGACGACCGCCCCGGCAGCCCGGACGACCGCTCCGGCCGCGCGGACGACCACGAGGAAGACCGACCGTTCTCCCCCGCTGCCGAGACCCCCGAAGCCCCCGCCACCCCCACCGCTCCCGAGGTCGGCATCCCCGCCCCCGCCGGGAACGAGGACGACGCGGCACGCCTCCGCGCCTGGGAGGAGGACCTCCGCCGCAGGGAGGACGAGCTGAGGCGGAAGGACGCGGGCGGGGGCACGGACAAGGGGAACGGCAAGAGCTGAGGCACGGGCCCGGGGCGCCCCGTACTCGTACGATCCTCCAGCCCACCCGACGCACATCACACCGCTCCGCCCCGCTTCCCTGTACGAGGCACCCACCTCCGTGCGCGAAACTGGACGACGGCCCCGCCCGGACCACGCCCCCGCTCGTCCGCCCGGCGCGCCGCTCCCCCGTCGCCGCGGACCCGCCCCGCCGGTGTGTCCGCACGTCCGCTCACCGAGGCCATGACCAGCACCCCCGCCCCCGAGGCCCCGCCCCGCACCGAGGACCCGGCCACCACGAGGCCCGCCGGGGTCGTCGAGACCTCCGGCGCCGAGCCGGTACCCGAGGCCGAGCGCCACGGCCACCCCCGTCAGCTCCTGTGGACCTGGGCCGCGCCGCAGGTCGGCTGGGCGACCGCGTACATCGGTGTCCTCGCCGTCGCCGCCTTCGGACTCGGCTTCACGGAGGCCGTCATGGCGCTCGTGCTCGGCGCGGCGCTCGGCGCCGTCGCGCACGGCTTCCTCTCCGTCGACGGCCCGCGCTTCGGCGTCCCGCAGATGGTCCTCGGCCGGCTCTCCTTCGGCCACAAGGGCAACGCGCTCCCGTCCACCGTCAACGCGCTCGTCGCGGGCATCGGCTGGTTCGCGATGAACACGCTCGGCGGGGCCTTCGCGCTCAACTCCCTCACCGGCCTGCCGCCGCTCGCGTGCCTCCTGATCCTCGTGGCGCTCGAAGTCGTCGTCGGGTACGTGGGGCACGACCTCGTGCACCGCTTCGAGCGGTACGCGCTGCCCGTCCTCGCCGTGATCTTCCTGCTCGCGGGGGTGTGGATCTTCAAGGGCGCGCACCTCGGGCAGGCGGGTTCCGGGGGCGGTTTCGGCGCGTTCCTGCTCGCGTTCAGCGCGTCGTTCGGCTTCACGGCCGGGTGGAACCCGTGCGCGTCGGACTACGCGCGCTACCTGCCCCGTACGACGTCGGCGCGGGCCACCGGCTGGTACTCGGGCCTCGGCCTGTTCCTCTCCGTGTCCGTCGTGTCCGTCATCGGCGCGGCCTCGGGCACCGTCCTCGCCCCCGAGGGCGCGAGCCCGACCGACGCGTTCACCGGCCAGTTGCCGGGCTGGCTCGCGCACCTCACGCTGCTCGCGATCATCCTCGGCGGCATGGCGGCCTCGACGCTCAACGTCTACTCGGCGTCCGTCTCGCTCGCCTCGCTCACGGCGCGCGCCCTGCCGCGCGGCCTCGACCGCGCGACGCTCACCGCGCTGACGGGCGCGGTCGGCACGATCGCCGCGTGGGCCTCGCTCGACGACGCGGGCCACGCCTTCGAGTCGTTCCTCCTCGTGATCGCGTACTGGACCGCGCCCTGGCTGGGCGTCGTGCTCGTCGAGCAGTGGCGCCGCCGCCGCACCCCCGACACACTCGTCGCCCGCCGTCTCTCCGACCCCCGCCACACGAACGCGGCCGGGCTGATCGCCCTGCTCGCGGGCGTCGCGGTCTCGGTCCCGCTCTTCTCCCACCAGGAGATGTACGTGGGCCCGCTGCCCGCGCACTGGCCGGGCCTCGGCGACCTCACCTGCCCGGTCGGCTTCGCCGTGAGCGCGCTGCTCCACGCCCTGCTGGCCCGTACCCCGAAGGAGTCCTGATGCTCACGACCGAACAGGCCCAGGAGTGGCTGCGCCCCGCCGTCGAGGAGGCCCGCCAGGGTCTCGCCGAGGGCGGCGTCCCGATCGGCGCGGCGCTCTACGGCGCCGACGGGACCCTCCTCGGCCGCGGCCACAACCGCCGCGTCCAGGACGCCGACCCGTCCTCGCACGGCGAGACGGACGCCTTCCGCAAAGCGGGCCGCCAGCGCACGTACCGCGGCACGACGATGGTCACGACGCTCTCGCCGTGCTGGTACTGCTCCGGCCTGATCAAGCAGTTCGGCATCACACGCGTGGTGATCGGCGAGTCCACGACGTTCAAGGGCGGCGAGGACTGGCTGGAGGAACAGGGCGTCGAGATCATCCGCCTGACGGACCCGGAGTGCGTCGACCTGATGACGGAGTTCATCGAGAAGTACCCGGACGTGTGGAACGAGGACATCGGGGAGGAGTGAGCCACCTTGCGGGGGCGGTGCGGGGGCGCGCACCGCACCGGCACGGCGCGCGGTCCGGCCCGCGGGCGGCATCGGCCTGGGCGGGCACCCGGCGCGCCTCGGCGCGCGCCCGTCCGGGGGCGCTCAAGCGGTGCCGGGGAGTGGCGGGCCGCCGTACACCGTGCGGTAGGCGTGGACGAAGGCGCGCGGGTCGGCCCAGCCCCAGCGGTGCGCGAGCGCCGTCAGGTCGGTGCCGGGGGCGCCCTCACGCGCTTCCGCGTGGGCGCGGGCGAGCCGGAAGCGGCGCACGAGGGCGGCGGGACCGAGACCGAGGTGACGTGCGAAGCCCGCCGCGAGGTCCGCGCCCGGCACGCCCTCGGCTTCGGCGAGTTCCGCGAGGCCGAGCGGCGCCGCCGCCCCCGCCTCGGCCGCGGCGGCGGCCCGGAGGACCGTCGCCACGCCGACCCGGCCCGGCGTACGGGCCTCCGGGTCCTGGGGGCGGTACGTGTTCGGAAAGGCCGCGAGCGCGACACCGGCCAGGGCGCGGGCCAGGGTGTCGTGCACGAGCGGCTCGCCCACCCCCGTACCGAGCACCTGGGCCGCGTAGTCGGCGGTGGCCCGCCAGGACTCCCCGAGCGCCTCCGAGGCCGGGGTCAGGCTCGTGAAGTGCAGCGGCTCCCGCTCCTCGTGCGCGCCGAAACCGGCGACCGAGCGGACCGTCGCGAGATCGACCGTGACCGTCCGGGTGTCCATGCGGTCCAGGTAGCCCACGGCCGGCAGGCCGGGCTGGAAGGCGACCATCGGCTGCCAGGCGCGCACCGCCGCCGCGACCCCGCCGGTGCGCGCCTCGAAGGTGCCCGAACGCAGGTAGAGGACCATCAGCGTGTCGATGGGCCCGGCCTCGAAACCGAAGCGGGTCGTGGAGGCCACCCGGTCCACGGCGACGGAGGCCGTTTCCAGCCGGCTCACCGAGACCTGGGCGGACCGCCCCAGGTCCTCGACGGCCACGCCCATTCCGTACATCCGCTGGAGGAACGCGATGACCGCGTCGTCCCCGGCCGCCGAGGCGAACTGTCTGCCGATCCCCGGCGACTCGCCGAACTCCATGTGCCCCTCGTCTCTTCGGTCGGGGCCCCGGAGCCTCTCTCCGCGGGTTCGCGGCCCGCCGGACCGCTTTGCCTCCGATTCCCTCCCGGTGACGGACAGGTCCAACGTTTCGATGGTAACGGCTCGGTCCCTCACGCCCTCGCGGTCCGCCCGCGGCCCTCCCCCGGGGCCGGGCGCGCTCCTACCGCCCCCGCCCGATCCCGCTCGGCCACCAGGCCCGCGCGCCGAGGTCCCGTACCAGCGCCGGGACCAGGAGGGAGCGGACCACCAGGGTGTCCATGAGGACGCCGAAGGCGACGATGAAGGCGATCTGGGCGAGGAACGAGAGCGGGATGACGCCGAGGGCCGCGAAGGTCGCGGCGAGCACGACGCCCGCCGAGGTGATGACGCCGCCCGTGGAGACGAGACCGCGCAGGACGCCCTCGCGGGAGCCGTGCCGGGCGGTCTCCTCGCGGACGCGGGACATCAGGAAGATGTTGTAGTCCACGCCGAGCGCCACGAGGAAGACGAAGCCGTAGAGCGGTACCGAGGCGTCCGTGCCCGTGAAGCCGAACACGTGGCGGAAGACGAGCGAGGAGACCCCCAGCGTCGCCGCGAAGTTGAGGGCGACCGTCGCGACGAGCAGCAGGGGGAGCAGGAGCGCGCGGAGCAGGCCGATCAGGATGGCCAGGATGATGAGCAGCACGACGGGGACGATGAGCGTGCGGTCGTGGGCCGCCGTGTCCTCGGTGTCGATCTGCTGCGCGGTGTAGCCGCCGACGCGCGTACCGGCGCCGCCCGCCTCCCGTACCGCCGTGCGCAGGGCGCGGACGGCGTCCTTCGCCGCCCCGCTGTCCGGGGCGGCCCGCAACGTCGCGTCGATCTCCACGCGGCCCTTCGCGACCTGCGGTTTCCCGCTGGGACGGCCGTCCGCGCCGACCGGGGCCGCCGCGTCCACGCCCGCGACGCCGCGCGCCGCCCGGACGACCGCGGCGGCGCGGTCCGCGTCGGTGAGGATCACGGCGGGCTGGCCCGAGCCGCCGGGGAAGTGGCGGTCGAGGGTCTGCTGGGCGCTCACCGAGGAGGCGTCGCCGACGAAGGTCTCGTCGAGCGGGACGCCCGAGGAGCGCAGCGTCGGGGCGAAGGCCGCGAGGGCGAGCAGGGCGACGGTCGTGGCGATCCACAGGCGGCGCGGGAAGCGGTCCACCCAGCCGGCCACGCGCTGCCACCGCCCGCTCCGCCCGCCCGTGCCGAGGTCCGCGGCCGGTCCGTTCGCGGCCGGGTCGTTCGCGGCCGGAACGTTCGCGGCCGAACTCTTCGCGGCAGGCCCGGCAGTGGGGGTTCCGTCCGCCCCCGGCCCGACAGCCGTGGTCCCGTCGGCGGTCCGCCCGTCCGCCGTCGGCCGCTTGGGCCAGTACGCGGCCCGCCCCAGGAGGACGAGCGCGGCGGGCAGGAAAGTGAACGTCGAGAGCAGCGCGCACCCGATGCCGAGGGCGCCGACCGGGCCGAGCGCGCGATTGTTGGTCAAGTCGCTGATGAGCAGGGCGAGAAGCCCGAGCGCGACGGTCGCCCCGCTCGCGGCGATCGCGCCCGCCGAACGCCGCAGGGCGGCCCGTACCGCGACGAACCTGTCGCCGTGCCGCGTCAGTTCCTCGCGGAAGCGGGCGGTCAGGAGCAGCGCGTAGTCCGTCGCCGCCCCGATCACGAGGATCGAGAGGATGCCGCGCACCTGGCCGTCCACGCGCACGACGTCGTGGTCCGCGAGGACGTACACGAGCGCGCTCGCGACGGCGAGGGCGAAGACGGCGCTGAGGATGACGAGGAAGGGCATGAGGACGCTGCGGTAGACGAGCAGCAGGATGACGAGGACGGCGACGAGGGCCACGCCGAGGAGGATGCCGTCGATCCCGGCGAAGGCGTCGGAGAGGTCGGCCTGCGTCGCGGCGGGCCCCGCGATGCCGACCGCCGTGCCCGGCACCTTCTCCGCCTGCGCGCGGATCGCGTCGAGCGTGTCCGGGAGCTTGTCGCCGAGCCCGGGGCGCAGCGGTACGACGCCTTCGAGCGCCTCGCCGTCCTTCGACGGCAGCGCCGGGGACGGCCGCCCGAGGACGCCGTCCGTCCCGGCCGCGCGGCCGAGCGCGCGCGTCGCGGCCTCGCGCGCCTCCGGGCCGAGCCGCCCGCCGTCCTTTGCCGTCCATACGAGCACGGCGGGCAGCGACTCCTCGCGGTCGAAGCGCTCGCGCTCGTCGAGCACCTTGGTGGACTCGGCGCTGCGGGGCAGGAAGGCGGCCTGGTCGTTGGTCGACACCTCGCCCAGCCGCCCGGCGTACGGGCCGCACACCGCGCCGGCGCCCAGCCAGAGGAGGAGCAGGAGCAGCGGGGCGAGCCAGCGGGTGGCGCGGGGCATGGAGGTCTCCTGAGGGGGACGTGCGCGGCGACCACACCGGTGCCGGTGGTTCATTCTGGCGTCGCTCCGGGGCGTACGCCTGCCACGCGGGAGCCGGGCGAAACGCGGGAGCCGGGCGGAACGCGGGAAGCGCCAGGAAAGCGAGGGCGGCCCCGCTGCCCCGGCCCTCACTCTTTGCTTTCGTTTGGTTGCTTTGCGATTGGTTGTTGCAGCGTTCACGTAATCGCCCTGATCCGCTTTCCCCGGCCCCGGGTTCAGTGGGCGTGGCTCACCAAGCCCCGCAACTGCCCCCCACCGCAAGGGAAGTGGATTCGTCATGGCCGGAATGACCCGTCGCAGACTCCTCGGTTCGGCCGGGACCGTGGCCGGCGGCGCCGCCGCGCTGAGCCTGCTGCCGCCGAGCGTGCAGGAGGCGGTGGCCGCCGGGCCCCGGCACGGCGGCTCGCTCGACGACGTCGAGCACGTCGTGATGCTCATGCAGGAGAACCGCAGCTTCGACCACTACTTCGGGACCATGCGCGGGGTACGGGGCTTCAACGACCCGCGCGCGCAACGGCTTTCGACGGGCAAGTCCGTCTTCTTCCAGCCCGACGCCGTCAACCCGGACGGCTACACGCTGCCCTTCCACCTCGACACGCACTCCACGAGCGCCCAGGCCATCCCCTCCACGAGCCACGCCTGGTCCGTGCAGCACGAGGCGTGGAACAACGGGAAGATGGACAACTGGCTGCCCGCGCACCGCAAGGCGGACGGCAAGAACGGCCCGTACGTCATGGGCTACTACACGCGCGAGGACATCCCCTTCCAGTTCGCCCTCGCCGAGGCGTTCACCGTCTGCGACAACTACTTCTGCTCGGTGTTCGGGCCCACCTGGCCCAACCGCATGTACTGGATGACCGGGACGCTCGACCCGAACGGCGAGCACGGCGGCCCGATCCTCAACAACACCGCGCCCGCCGGGGGTTACACCTGGACCACGTACGCCGAGCGCCTGGAGGCGGCCGGGGTGAGCTGGAGGGTGTACCAGGAGGACGACGACTACGGCTGCAACATGCTGGAGAACTTCGCGAACTTCCGCGACGCGAAGCCCGGCGACCCCCTGTACGAGAAGGGCGTCCGCCCCCAGCCCACCGGCACCTTCGAGGCCGACGCGCACGCCGGGAAACTCCCCACCGTCTCCTGGATCATCTGCACGAGCGAGCAGTCCGAGCACCCCGACTACCTCCCCGCGGCGGGCGCCGACTACGTCGCCTCGAAGATCGAGGCCATCGCCTCCAACCCGGAGCTGTGGCGCAAGACGGCGTTCATCCTCAACTACGACGAGAACGACGGCCTGTTCGACCACGTCGTGCCGCCCACGCCGCGCGCCGGGACCCCCGACGAGTTCGTGCAGGGGCTGCCCGTCGGGGGCGGCTTCCGGGTGCCGTGCGTCATCGTCTCGCCGTGGACGGTCGGCGGGTACGCGGCCGGGGAGGCGTTCGACCACACCTCCGTGCTCCAGTTCCTGGAGCGCGTGACCGGCGTGCGCGAGCCCAACATCAGCCAGTGGCGTCGCCGCACCTTCGGCGACCTCACCTCCGCCTTCGGCTTCCGCTCCCCCGCCCCCCGTCCGCCGCACCTCCCCGACGACACCGCCGAGCAGTTGGAGGAGGCCAGGCACGAGGTGGAGACGCTGCCGAAGCCGACGCTGCCGGGCACGACGGCGCAGAAGCTCCCGAGGCAGGAGCCGGGGCGCAGGCCCCGCCGCTGAGCGCGGGCCGGGCAAGGCCCGTACACAGCGGGGCGCCCGCCCCTCCCCCGTGCCGGGGAGAGGGCGGGCGCCGCGTTCCGCCTGTCACACCCCCGCGTACGAGTGCTTCCCCGTCACGAAGATGTTGACCCCGTAGTAGTTGAACAGCCAGCACGCGAAGGCGAGCAGCGCCAGGTAGGCGGCCTTGCGGCCCTTCCACCCGGCCGTCGCACGCGCGTGCAGGTACATCGCGTAGGCGACCCAGGTGATGAAGGACCACGTCTCCTTCGGGTCCCAGCCCCAGTAACGGCCCCACGCGTCGCCCGCCCAGATGGCGCCCGCGATGATCGTGAACGTCCACAGCGGGAAGATCGCCGCGTTGATGCGGTACGAGAACTTGTCGAGCGAGGCCGCGGCGGGCAGCCGCGACAGGACCGACTGCGCGAACTTGCCGGGCGTGCCGCCCGCCGCGATCTTCGCCTCGTAGTGGTCGCGGAAGAGGTAGAGGATCGTCGCGACGGCCGCGACGTAGAACGCGGCACCGCAGAAGATCGCCGTCGAGACGTGAATCCACAGCCAGTACGAGTGCAGCGCGGGCACGAGCTGGTCGCTCGCCGTGTAGAGCACCGTCGTCGCGAGGCCGAGGTCGAGCAGCACCGTGAGGGTCAGCGGCAGCGTCAGCCAGCGCACGTTCTTCTTCGCGAGCATGAGCCCGAGGAACACCGCCACGGCCACGGCCGAGAAGGTGATCGAGAACTCGTACATGTTGCCCCACGGCGCGCGCCGCACCGAGAGCGCGCGGGAGAGCACGCCGCCCACGTGGATGAGGAAGGCGAGCACGATGAACGAGACCGAGATCCGGCCCCAGATGTCGCCCTTCTCGCTCCCGCCCGCCGCGCCGGGCCCGTCCGGCACGTCGCGGCTGCCGGACGCGGCGCGCGTGACGACCTCCGGGCGTTCCAGGACGGCCGTGCGGCCGCCCTTGCGGACCGCGACGGCGGGCGCCGCGGCCCCCGCGCTCGTGGCGCCCGCCGCCTGCGCGGTCCTGCCGACCTTGCTGCGGCTGCCGAAGATCCACTCCAGGATGCTCGCGAAGAACGCGAGCAGGTAGACGGCCATGGCCGAGTAGATGAGGACGTTACTGGTGTGCGCCAGGGTCTCGTTGGTTCCGGCGGCGAGATTCACTTCTGCGCCCCTTCGGCGTCGGCGGGAGTATCGGTACCGGTCTCGTCACGGTGCGAGGGGTGCGACGGGGCGGGATCGGCCGGGGTATCGGGGGACGGTGCTGGGTGGTGCGGGTCCTTCTGACCGGGTACGGGGGCGGCCCCGGCGGACGGAGCGGGCTCGGGCTCGTCACCCGCCGCCCCGGCGGACGGCGCGGGCTCGTCCCGTACCGCCTCCGCCGTGCCCGGCGCCTTCGCGTGGACCACGTCCACGAGTGCCGCCAGCTCCTCCGGCACCTTCGCCGACTCGCTGCGGCCCAGACCGGCGAACTCCACGACGGTCACGCCGTCCGGGCCCGTCGTGGCGCGCGCCCACACGCGGCGGCGCTGGATGAAGAGCGAGCCCGCGAGGCCGAGGATCGCCGCGATCGCGCCGCCGAGGGCGAGCCCGCCGCCCGGCTGGTGCGAGATCTGGAAGCTCGCCCACTCCTTGACGTTCTTCTCGAACGTCACCGAGCCGGCGCCGTTCGGGAGCTTCATCGTCTCGCCGGGCATGAGCTGCTTGGCGAAGATCTTCCCGTCCGCGGTCTTGAACTGCTTCATCTTCGCGGTGTCGAGCTGGTAGACGTTCTGCGGGACGCCGCCGTCGATGCCGAGGTCCCCGTGCCACGCGTTGAGCGCGAGCACCGGGTATTCGAGCCCCGGGAACGAGGACGTCATCGTCGTACGGTCGATCGTCGGCAGGAAACGGGCCTCGAAACCGAGCTGCTCCCGCTTCCCCTTGCCGTTCGTGTAGCCGTCCGCGACCTTCACGACGCCGGTCGCCGTGCCCATGCCGTCCTGCGGCAGCATCGGCACCGCGCCCTTGTAGACGACCTTGCCCTTGCCGTCCCGCACGGTGAACTGCGGCGCGTAGCCGTGCCCGTTGAGGAAGACCTTCGTGCCGTCCACGACGAGCGGATGGTTCGGCTCGATCGCCTTGCGCCGCTCCGCGCCGTCCGCGCCCTCCTGGTACGAGACGTCCGCGCGGTAGACGCGGGGCGTGCCGCGCTGCGGGCCGCTCGACTCGTACGTACCCGTGAACCGGTCCAGCGTGAAGCTGAACCTGTCGAGGTCGTCGTCGGTGAAGAGGCTGCCGCTCTTGAAGTCGTCGTACTGCGTCTTCGTGTTCGCGAAGCCGTCGCCCTCCACGATGAGCTTGCCGCCCTCGTACTTGAGGAGCGAGCCGCTCGCGAAGGCGACGAGCATGACGATCAGCGCGACGTGGAAGATCAGGTTCCCCGCCTCGCGCAGGTAGCCCTTCTCGGCGGTGACGACCGCGCCGCGGTCCCCCGTCGCGTACGTGTCCGTACGGAAGCGGCGCCGCCGCAGCGCGCCGCGCGCCCACTCCTGCACCCGCTCCGGGCTCGCCTCCGTGCGCCAGGTCGCGTACGCGGGGAGCCGGTCGAGGCGGCGCGGGGCGCGGGGCGGCCGGCCGCGGAGCTGGCCGACGAACTGCCAGGTGCGCGGGACGATGCAGCCGATGAGCGAGACGAAGAGCAGGATGTAGATCGCGGAGAACCACACCGAGCTGTAGACGTGGAAGAGACCGAGCTTCTCGTAGACCTGCGCGAGCGTGTCGTGGGTCTGCTTGAACTCGGCGACCTTCAGCTCGTCGGTGCCCTGCTGCGGGATGAGCGAGCCGGGCACGGCGCCGAGCGAGAGCAGGAAGAGCAGGATCAGCGCGACGCGCATCGAGGTGAGCTGGCGCCACATCCACCGCACCCACCCGGTGACCTCGCGGCCGAGCCACGCCACGTACCCCGTGAGGCCGGGCTTCCGCATCCCGCCGAAGGAACCGGGAACGGCCTGCTCGACGGGGGCGGTGGAGAGCTGGGCACCGGCGGCCTCAAGGCCGTCGTCGGCCTTGGGGGCGGTGTCGGTGTCGGGGGGGGTGGTGCTCATGGGTTCAGGTCTCCTCAGATCCCTGTCTGGAAGTTCGCGGTCCAGGTCTGGACGTGCTGCATCCAGCTGTCCCAGACGCCGGTCAGGAGGAGAACGCCGGTGACGATCATCATCGTGCCGCCGATCCGCAGGACCCAGTGGTAGTGCCGCTTGACCCAGGAGAAGGCGCCGAGCGCCTTGCGGAAGACGAGGGCGGCGACGACGAAGGGGACGCCGAGGCCGAGGCAGTAGGCGAAGGTGATGAGGGCGCCGCGGCCCGCGCTGCCGCCGTCGGCCGAGAGGGCCAGCGCGGAGGTCAGCGTGGGGCCCACGCAAGGGGTCCAGCCCACGCCGAAGGCCGCGCCCAGCAGTGGCGCGCTCACGAGTCCCGCGGTCGGCCGGGCGTGGAATCGGAACTCGCGCTGCGACATCCAGGGCATGAGCCCCATGAAGAAGACGCCCAGCAGGATCATCAGCGCGCCGAGCAGACGGGAGATGAGTTCCTGGTGGGCGAAGAGGTTCTGCCCGAAATACCCGAAGAGCGCCCCGCCCGAGACGAACACGACGCTGAAGCCGAGCACGAACAGCGAGGCCCCGGTGAACATCCGGCCCCGCTTCTTCTCGGCCATGTCCACGCCGCTGATCCCCGTGACGTACGACAGATAGCCCGGTACGAGGGGCAGCACGCACGGCGAGAAGAACGAGACGAGCCCGCCGACGACCGCGACCGGGACGGCGAGCAGCAGGGCCCCGCTCATCACCGTCTCGTTCGTGTCCCCGAGCGCCGCCAGGGCGTGCAGCCCCGCGGGGTCAAGGGCACCCGCGCTCATCACTTCTCCGCAAGCAGGGGGTCGATCATCTTCCGCATCTTCGTGTAGTTGAGCGGGGTCAGCGCGCGGGCCGCGATTTTGCCCTCGCGGTCGATGACGAGCGTGGAGGGGATCGCCTGGGGGTTGAGGCTGCCCTTGGGGAAGCGCAGCATCAGCTTCCCGCTCGGGTCGTAGAAGCTCGGGTACTCCACGCCGAAGCGCTTCTCGAAGGCTTTCGCGGGGCTGCGGTCGGGGTCGCGCGTGTTGATGCCGACGAACTCGACGCCCCGCGGCTTCGTCTCCTTGGCGACCTTCGCGAGGTACGGGGCCTCCTCGCGGCACGGGGCGCACCAGGAGCCCCATACGTTCACGACGACGATCCTGCCCTTGTAGCCGGCGAGGTCGAGTGCCTTGCCCTCCAGGGAGGTGCCGGTGAGCGAGGGGGCGTCCTTGCGGTCCGCCTGCTTCACGGTCGCGATGCCGCCCTTGCCGGCGACGAATCCCGTACCGCCGGAGCCGCCCGAGCTGCCGGAGCCGCAGGCCGACAGGAGCAGCGCCGCGACCGCTGCCCCGGCGGCGCCTGTCGCGAGGGTGCGCGAACGGCGGCGGGACGAACGGTGCGGGGCCTGGTCGGCCCGGACGGAACGAGCACTCATGTGAAAAGTTTCGCATGTCGCCCCCCGGGATCTTCGACACCCCCCTCGGAGGGGGAAAACCGCACGTCAGGGGGTATTTCCGGAGTGCCGGAAGGGTCGCTGTCGGGCGGCTTTGCGAAGGCTGTGGGGCGCCGCGCCGCAGGGTGGTGGGGCGCGGCGCGAGGGGGTCGTGGCGCCGTCGTGCGAGGCGGCCGGGGGCGCCGTGCGAGGCGACGCACCCCGGCCGTCACGGACCGTCAAGGGCCCTCAGGCCAGTCGGCCCCTCAGGCCCCTCAGGCCCCTCAGGCCCCTCAGGCCCCTCAGGCCCCTCAGGCCCCTCAGGCCCCTCAGGCCCCGAACGCCTTGCCCTGCTGGGCCCCGCCCGTCTTCGCCGGCCTGGCGCCCGCCCGCAGGTGCGGGGGGACGAGGTCGAGCGCCGGTTCCGAGTAGCCGACCGAGACGAGGTGGTCGCCCCGGTAGGTGAGCGTCGTGAGCGAGGCGAGGGTGCACTGCCGCTTGCGCGGGTCGTGCCACAGGCGGCGGCGCTCCAGGTAGCTGCGGAGGGTCCAGATGGGGAGCTGGTGGCTCACGCACACGGCCTCGTGCCCGCGCGCCCGGTCGCGCGCCGCCTCGACGGCGGCGACCATCCGGACCGCCTGGTCGACGTACGGCTCGCCCCAGGACGGCTTGAAGGGGTTGACGAGGTACTTCCAGTTGTCCGGGTTCTTCAGGGCGCCGTCGCCGACGCCGAAGGTCTTGCCCTCGAAGATGTTGGCGGCCTCGATGAGGCGGCGGTCGGTCGCGAGGTCGAGCCCGTGGCTCTTCGCGAGCGGGGTCGCCGTCTCCTGGGCGCGCTCCAGCGGGGACGCGACGGCGTACGTGATGTCGCGCGACGCGAGGTGCTCTGCGACGCGCTCGGCCATCTCGCGGCCGAGCGCCGAGAGGTGGTAGCCGGGCTTGCGCCCGTAGAGCACGCCGTCGGGGTTCTCGACCTCGCCGTGCCGCATGACGTGGACGACGGTCAGCTCCGCGTCGTCGCCGTTGTTGTTCACCGAAGCCACGAGGGCCCGCCTTCCGCTGGTGCCGTTTCCGCTGCCGTACGCATGGTCCTCACGCATTGTCCGGGGTGGCGCTCGCGGCGGCGCGGGCGGCCCCGGGGAGGGCGGCGGCGATGCGGTCGAGGGCGCGGTCGTCGTGGGCGGTGGAGACGAACCAGCATTCGAAGGCGGAGGGCGGCAGGTAGACGCCCTGGGCGAGCATCGCGTGGAAGAACGCGGTGTAGCGGAAGGAGTCCTGGCTCTTGGCGTCGCCGAAGTCCCGTACCGGCTCGTCGGTGAAGAAGACGGAGAACATGTTGGAGGCCGTCTGGACCCGGTGCGCGACGCCCTCCTTGCTCAGCGCCTCGGTGACGAGGGCCTGGAGGCGCAGCGAGGTGGCGTCGATCCTCTCGTACGCGGCGGGGTCGAGAAGGCGGAGCTGGGCGAGCCCGGCGGCGGTCGCGACCGGGTTCCCGGAGAGCGTTCCGGCCTGGTAGACGGGGCCGACGGGGGCGAGGTGGGCCATGACGTCGGCGCGTCCGCCGAAGGCCGCGGCGGGGAAGCCGCCGCCCATGACCTTGCCGAAGGTCATGAGGTCGGGGGCGACGCCCTCGACGCCGTACCAGCCCGCGCGGCTCGTGCGGAAGCCGGTCATGACCTCGTCGGAGATGAACAGCGCGCCGTTCGTCTCGCACAGTTCCTTGAGGCCCGCGTTGAAGCCGGGGGCGGGCGGGACGATGCCCATGTTGCCGGGGGACGCCTCGGTGATGACGCAGGCGATCTCGCCGGGGTGCGCGGCGAAGGCGGCGCGGACGGCTTCGAGGTCGTTGTAGGGGAGGACGAGGGTGTCGCCGGTCTGGGCGCCGGTCACGCCGGGGGTGTCGGGGAGGCCGAAGGTGACGAGGCCGGAACCGGCGGCGGCGAGGAGGGCGTCCACGTGACCGTGGTAGCAGCCGGCGAACTTCACGACCTTGGCGCGGCCGGTGAAGCCGCGCGCGAGGCGGATCGCGGACATCGTCGCCTCGGTGCCGGAGGAGACGAGCCGTACCTGCTCGGCGGGGGCGATACGGGCGGTGATCTCCTCGGCGAGGGCGACCTCGCCCTCGACGGGGGTCCCGAAGGAGGTGCCGCGCGCGACGGCGGACCGCACGGCCTCGACGACCTCGGGGTGGGCGTGGCCGAGGATCATCGGGCCCCAGGAGCAGACGAGGTCGACGTAGTCGCGGCCGTCCGCGTCGGTGAGCCAGGCGCCCTGCCCGGAGACCATGAAGCGGGGCGTGCCGCCGACCGCGCCGAAGGCCCGCACCGGCGAGTTCACCCCGCCCGGGGTGACCTGGAGCGCGCGGTCGAAGAGGCGCTGCGAGACGGGGGCTTCGTAGGGGTAAGGCTGGGTCACGGCGGTCTCTCAGGGGCTCGGCGGTGGGCGGTCGCGGCTGCTCGGCGTCCGGTCGGGCCCGCTTCGGCCCGGCTCCCGCGCGCGTCTGCGAAACTGGGGCCCGTACGGAACAGCTCACTCCCGCCATGGTGTCAGAGCCGCGTGCGATCTCCCGACCAGGGACCGGCGGCGGCCGTGACGCGGCGGGGGGCCGCGGGGTGCCGCGGGGGTTCCGGCCGATCCGGCGGGGCACGTTTCGGCGGGCTGGTGCGGGGGAGGTCAACGACACGATGATCGGGTTGTACGGCGGGACCGTGCGACGCTGAGGGCAGTCGGGTGGACATATGCAACGCGGTGGCGGACTGGGCGAGGGGACCGGTGACCTCGGTCCTCGGCGTGCCAGGCGGGGACGGCACCGGCGCGACGACACGGAGGAGCGCCGCGAATTGCCCACAGGGGGGAGCGGGCGCATGGGGGTGACGTACAAGTACTTCGGCGCGCCCGACGGAGCGACGGCGGCCCGGGTGCCGGTCTCGATGCGGCCCGAGGAGCTGGGCGGCGACGAGCTGGGCATGAACGGGATGTTCACGAAGATCAAGCCGGAGACGATGGCGGCGATGGTCCTCACCGGCATCCAGGGCATACCCCTCTACCGCGTCCCGCCCCTCGAACTCGTCGTCCTCCACCCCGACTACGCCGTGGTGAAGCTCCCCATGACGGCCGTGGACCCGCTCCGCGGCATCGGCGAGGAATCGGTGGGCGCCGCCGCCTTCATCTGGTCCACGGTCCCCGACCGCGGCGGCCCCCGTGACGCCTTCGACATCTACCGCCTCCTCCACGAGTGGCAGGACTTCAGCCAACGCCTCCACGAGGCGGGCCACCAGCCGTACTGCCTGGTGTGGCCGTAGCGGTTGGGGGGGTATGGGGCAAGGTTCCCGTACCGCCGGGGCGCGAGGCGTGTTCAGGGCCCGGCTCGCAAGTGGTGCTCTATGAGCGTGACGTCTGCGTGGTCCTTCTCCCGGTCGGCACGACGTTTCCAGTCGAGCACCTCGGTCAGGGGGCAGAAGGGGATTCCCTGGATCATCTCGGCCCGGTCAATGAGTTCGTCGGGCCCCTGGGTGCCGGGGAGCCACGTGTCGAAGACCTCGATGGCGCCGTTGAAGAGCACCACCATGTGACCGTGTCCGGACGGCGCGGGCGCCGGGCTGTGGAGGTCCTCGGCCCGCTTCCACGCCTCGCCGCGGGCCACGACATCGAGGTCCCCCACGTCCTCGCGCAGCCCATGGGCGAGCAGCGGACCGCTGCCGGCGACCACGTATTCAGCGACGGGCAGGTGCAGGGACAGGAGCTTCTTCACGAGCGGATGTGCGCTGAGCTCCACCGTGCCTCCTAAAGGACGGACAGCCCGGTTGCGGAGCGTGCGGCCATACTCATGACCACCGCGGCGATGACACTGGTCAAAGTTCCGAGCAAGAAGTACTCGGAAGCGTACTTCCCGTGGTCCGAGGAACCGCGGGCCAGGGATTTGGCCGTCAGCGCGAGCGCAGCGGCTTCGGGCTGACCGGCCACCAGGAAGGCGAAGAGCAGTGCGCGCTCCAACAGGCCGATCGTCCCGCCGCCTGTCATGAAGTCGAGGGCCCGCTGCCGCTCCGGGTCCGACGCGGGGAGGGCGTTCACCTGGCGAAGGACACCGGACGTGGCCAGCATGGCGAGCGGACCGCCCGCGAAAACGGCGATGAGCCCGGCAGACAGCACCACCGTGGTCCTGCCGTTGAGGAGGAACTGATCCCCGAGCTGCAGGGCGCGTGCGCCAGCCACCCACCCGGAGACCAGGATGGCGCAGCCGAGCAAACCCGCGCCGAGACGGGAGAGACCTCGCGCGGGGGAGAAGACGGAACCGATGGTGACGGTGAAACCAGGCGAAGGCAGGCCTGCGGCGTTGTAGAGGAAAACAGCGGCGACCGCGAGGAGCGCAACACCGGCAAGAGCGAACCACGGTCTGGGCTGACTGGAGTAGGGCGCTATCACGTAGAAGCCGTAGGCCGCTGTGAACGCGACCATCGACCACGGGCGGGAGCGCTGCCAGCCGAGTCCCCACGGAGCCAGCACCGCTGCCGAGAGCCCGAACAGCAAACGCGCGGTTTCCACTGTTCTTCCCCCCGTCCCCTGCGAGGCCCCGCGCTCGCAGGGCCCCGAATGTAGGACGCATGGGGCAGCGCTGTCCGCCGTTCGGAGAAAGCCGCCGTACTCCTTTGCCGGTGTCCGACGGGAGCAGACGCGAGGGACCGCGCTACGCCACCCCGCTCGGCGGCTCCTGCGGTGTGGAGAGCGGGGTCTGGGGGGTGGAGGTCAGGGGCCGGGACTCCGCCGCCGGGGGCAGGGGTTGGGACTCCTCGGCCGGGGGGCGGTGGTTGTCGGCCGCCTCGGCCATCGAGACCGTCAGGAGGATGACCGCGTCGTTGACCGCGCGCAGGCCGTGGAAGGTGCGCGGGACCAGGAGGATCTCGCCCATGTCGACGACCGCTTCGGCGAGCGTGTCGGACTGCGGGCGGGTGATCTTCACGCGGCCCTTGAGGACCTGGAGGGTGGCCTCGTCGGGGCCCTCGTGGTCGGAGAGGTCGGTCCCCGCGCACAGTGCGATGACCGTCTGGCGCAGGGCGTGGCCCGTACCGCCCTGGACGGTGCGGGCGGCGCGCTTCGAGGGGGACGCCATCGCTTCGAGGTGCAGCTCGTTCGCGACGGTGTCGAGCGAGATCGGTTCCATCAGCTCCATGGGACCAGCCTCACCCGGAGCGGCGCCGCCCGCACGGCGAGAGCGCCGTGCGGGTACCCCGCCGTGCCCGGCTACTCCTCGCCGCGCAGCGCCGCGAGCTGCTCCGCGAAGGGCACGACCTCCTCGAAGGCGTCCCGGGGCGGGCCCGGCCTGCTGCCCGTGCCGCAGGTCAGGGACGCCAGCTCGCCCGCCGCCCGGGACATGCGGCTCGCGAGCGGGCCGTCCGCCGCGCCCTCGCCGCCCCAGTCCTCCGAGGCCGCGTAGACGCCGGTCGGGACGACGACCGCGCGGAGGTAGGCGAAGAGCGGGCGCAGGGCGTGTTCCAGGGCGAGGGAGTGGCGCGGGGAGCCGCCCGTCGCCGCGATCAGGACCGGTTTGCCGGTCAGGGCGTCCTGGTCGAGCACGTCGAAGAACGACTTGAACAGGCCGCTGTACGAGGCGGAGAAGATCGGCGTCACGGCGATCAGGCCGTCCGCGCGGGTCACGTGCTCCAGGGCCTCTTCGAGCTTCGGCGGCGGGAAGCCCGTCACGAAGGTGTTCGCGATGTCCTTGGCGTGGTCGCGCAGTTCGATGATCTCGGTCTCGACCGGCTCGTCCGGCTCCTTCCCCGCGACCGCGACGCGTACCGCCTCGGCGAGGCGGTCGGCGAGCAGCCGGGTGGACGAGGGGACGCTGAGGCCCGCTGAGACGACGACGAGTTTCATCAGGCGTTCGCTCCTTCCGGGCTCTGGGCCGCGGCCAGCCGCGCGGCGTGGGTCGGCGCGTCCGGCACCTCCGCCGGGCGGCCCTTGGCGAACTCCTCCCGCAGGACGGGCACGACCTCCTCGCCGAGGATGTCGAGCTGTTCGAGGACCGTCTTGAGCGGGAGCCCCGCGTGGTCCATGAGGAAGAGCTGCCGCTGGTAGTCGCCGATGTCGTCGCGGAAGGAGAGCGTGCGCTCGATGACCTGCTGCGGCGAGCCGACGGTGAGCGGGGTCTGCGCGGTGAACTCCTCCAGCGTGGGGCCGTGCCCGTAGACGGGCGCGTTGTCGAAGTAGGGGCGGAACTCCCGTACGGCGTCCTGCGAGTTCTTCCGCATGAACACCTGCCCGCCGAGCCCCACGATCGCCTGCGCCTCGGTGCCGTGGCCGTAGTGCGCGTACCGGTTGCGGTAGAGGCGCACCATGCGCTTGGTGTGGGTCATCGGCCAGAAGATGTTGTTGTGGAAGAAGCCGTCGCCGTAGTACGCGGCCTCCTCGGCGATCTCCGGCGAGCGGATCGAGCCGTGCCACACGAAGGGCGCGACGCCGTCGAGCGGGCGCGGGGTCGAGGTGAAGGATTCGAGCGGGGTGCGGAACTTGCCCGCCCAGTTCACGACGTCCTCGTGCCACAGCTTGTGCAGCAGCGCGTAGTTCTCGATCGCGAGCGGGATGCCCTCGCGGATGTCCTTGCCGAACCACGGGTAGACCGGGCCCGTGTTGCCGCGCCCGAGCATGAGGTCCATGCGGCCGTCCGCGAGGTGCTGGAGCATCGCGAAGTCCTCGGCGATCTTCACCGGGTCGTTGGTGGTGATGAGCGTCGTGGAGGTGGAGAGGACGAGGTGCTCCGTCTTCGCCGCGAGGTAGCCGAGCATCGTGGTCGGCGAGGACGGCACGAAGGGCGGGTTGTGGTGCTCGCCGGTCGCGAAGACGTCGAGCCCGACCTCCTCGGCCTTCCGGGCGATGGCGACCATCGCCTTGATCCGCTCCGCCTCGCTCGGCGTACGGCCGTTCGTGGGGTCGGCGGTGACGTCACCCACGCTGAAGATGCCGAACTGCATGCCCATGACTCTCGTCCGCCTCTCGACTGCCCATTTAGTTTACGGTTCAACTATACGGTGCGTCCGCGACAACAGGGAGGGCCCCGGCCTTATTCCGCCTCCGCGCCGCAGCACGCGGACAGGACCCTTCCAGGGCAGCACAGGGCGCGGGAGGGTGCAGGGGGAAGGCGCTGAGCTGGGGTTCTAGGGGGCGGGGGCGCGCACGGGGGCGGTACCGGCCGGGGCACCGTCACCGGGCGCGCAGCCGGTACGACGACCGCCCGCTCAGCCCGTACCGCCACCGCCCGCTCAGCCCGTGCGGACGAACCCGCTGCTCGCCCCCACCACCCGGTACCCCCGTCGCCCGTACCACTCGCGCGGCCAGTCCGCCGCGTCCGCGACGAGGAAGCGGGTGCGGCAGCCCGCCCCGGCGGCGAGGTGCAGGGCGGTCGCGAGCACCGCGCCGCCGTGGCCGTGCCCGAGGTGCGCCTCGGCGGTCACGACGTCCTCGGTCTGCGCGATCCCGGCGGCCCGGTCGAGGTAGAGGTCCGCCCAGGAGGCGATCTCGCCGTTCTCCGCGTACGAGGCGAGAAAGCGCACGTCGTCGGCCCCGGCGAGCCTGCGCGGCCTGCGCGCGACGAGCTGGCGGAGCACCTCGGGCCCCGCCTCGGGCATCCACGCGCGCAGCCGCCGTCCGTACGGGCCCGCCAGCTCGGCGGCGCCGACCTCGCGCACCGAAGCGGCGGGCGCGGGGACCGGGCCCTCGTGGACCATGACGACCTCGTCCTCGCGCGCGTAGCCGGCGCGCGTCAGGACGTCCGCGTACGCGGCGGTGAGGGTGCCGTCGAGGAGGGCGAGGCGGCGGTGCGGGAGGTGGGCGAAGAGTTCGTCGGCGAGCGCGGGGAGGTCGTCGGGGGCGAGCTTCGGCTCCGTGAGGAGGAGCTGGTTGTGCTCGTGCGAGAGCGGGAACTCGTCGTCGAGGACGGCGAGGCCGCCGGGGACCTCGGCGACACGGGGCGCCTGACGGCGGGCGACGGAGGCGCGGAAGCGGGTGAGGCGCGCGGCGAGGGGGAGGTCGTGCACGGGCCAGAGCGTACGGGGCGGGGGCTCGTGCGCGGGGTGGCCCCCGCCGGGCGTCTCGTGGGGCTCCGCCCCACACCCCGCTCCTCAAACGCCGGAGGGGCTGGAATGGACGAACGCCGGAGGGACTGGGAGGTCGCGCACTCCGGAGGGGCTGGGGGTCGCGGATGCCGGAGGGGCTGAGTTTTCGCGGATGCCGCAGGGGACGGCGTGACACCATCCGGCGGGTGAGCGTCCTGAAATCTCTCGTCCTCTTCGTCCTCGCCGCCGTCTTCGAGATCGGCGGCGCCTGGCTCGTCTGGCAAGGCGTGCGCGAGCACAAGGGCTGGATCTGGATCGGCGCGGGGATCATCGCCCTCGGCCTGTACGGCTTCGCCGCCACGCTCCAGCCCGACGGCGAGTTCGGCCGCGTCCTCGCCGCGTACGGCGGCGTCTTCGTCGCCGGGTCGATCGCCTGGGGCGCCGTGGCCGACGGCTACCGCCCCGACCGCTACGACGTCACGGGCGCGCTCATCTGCCTGGCGGGGATGGCCGTGATCATGTACGCGCCTCGCGGCCGATGAGCACAGCCGCGCCCCGGGGGCACTGAGCGCGGGCATCCCCGGGGCCCCGGAGCCGCGCGGCCCCTCGCGCCTATGCTGGAAATCGCCCCGTACCCGCCCACGCCCCCAGGAGCCCGTCCATGACCGCCGCCCCCCGTACCGCCGTCGTCACCGGAGCCAGCGGGGGCATCGGTGCCGCGAGCGCCGAACGGCTCGCCGAGGCCGGTTTCCGCGTCGTCCTGACCGCGCGCCGCGCGGACCGCGTCGAGGCGCTCGCCGCGAAGCTGCGTGAGGCGGGCCACCAGGCCGAGGCGTACGCGCTCGACGTCACGGACCGTGCCGCCGTGGACGCCTTCGCCCGCACGCTCGGCGAGGCGCACGTCCTCGTCAACAACGCGGGCGGCGCGCTCGGCGCCGACCCGGTCGCGAGCGGCGACCCGGACGAGTGGCGGCAGATGTACGAGGTCAACGTCCTCGGCACGCTGCACGTGACGCAGGCCCTGCTCCCCGCGCTCACGGCGAGCGGCGACGGCACCGTCGTCGTGCTCACCTCGACGGCCGGGCACGGCACGTACGAGGGCGGCGCGGGGTACGTCGCGGCGAAGCACGCGGAGCACGTGCTCGCCGAGACGCTGCGCCTGGAGATCGTGGGGACCCCGGTGCGCGTCATCGAGATCGCGCCCGGCATGGTCCGCACCGAGGGCTTCGCCCTCACCCGCTTCCACGGCGACGAGCAGAAGGCCGCGAACGTCTACAAGGGCGTCGCCGAGCCGCTGACCGCCGAGGACATCGCGGACACCGTCGCCTTCGCGGTGACGCGGCCGAGCCACGTGAACATCGACCTGCTCGTCGTACGGCCCCGCGCCCAAGCCAGCAACACGAAGGTGCACCGTGAATCCTGACGGCCGGCCCCCCGAGGACCTCCCCGACACCGATCCGCTGGCCCGCCTGGAGCACGAGTACGACCAGCGCAGGCTCGCCGAGGAGAAGCGCAACGAGCGGTACCTGTGGTGGTACCTCGCCTACTTCCTCTTCGGCATCCACCTCGTCGCCTTCGTGATGATCCTCGCGATCAAGCACGCGGGCTGAGGCGGTGCGGGCGCGGCGGCACCCCCGTGACCGCCGCGCCCCGTCCTCACCCCTTCACGCACACCACCTGCTTGAGCTTCGCGACGACCTCCACGAGGTCCCGCTGCCGCTCCATGACCTGCTCGATCGGCTTGTACGCGGCCGGGATCTCGTCGATGACGCCCGCGTCCTTGCGGCACTCGACGCCGCGCGTCTGCTCCTCCAGGTCCTTGAGCGTGAAGCGCCGCTTCGCCGCGTTGCGGCTCATCCGGCGGCCCGCGCCGTGCGAGGCAGAGTTGAACGCGGCGGCGTTGCCGAGGCCCTTCACGATGTACGAGGACGTCCCCATCGAACCCGGGATGATCCCGTACTCCCCGCTGCCCGCCCGGATCGCGCCCTTGCGCGTCACGAGCAGGTCCACGCCCTCGTAGCGCTCCTCCGCCACGTAGTTGTGGTGGCAGCTGATCTCCTGCTCGAAGACCGGCTTCGCCTTCTTGAACTCCTTGCGGACGACGTCCTTGAAGAGCCCCATCATCACCGCGCGGTTGTGCTTCGCGTACTCCTGCGCCCAGTAGAGGTCGTTGCGGTACGCGGCCATCTGCGGCGTCCGCGCGAGGAAGACGGCGAGGTCGCGGTCGACGAGGCCCTGGTTGTGCGGGAGGGCCTGCGCGATGCCGATGTGGTGCTCGGCGAGTTCCTTGCCGATGTTGCGGGAGCCCGAGTGGAGCATGAGCCACACCTGGTCCTCCGAGTCGAGGCAGAACTCGATCATGTGGTTGCCCGAACCGAGCGTCCCCATCTGCTGGCCCGCCCGCTCGCGGCGGAAGCGCACGGCCTCGGCGACCGTGCCGAAGCGCGACCAGAAGTCCTCCCACCCGGCGGTCGGGAAGCCGTGGAGCCGGCCCGGGTCGACGGGGGACGCGTGCATCCCGCGCCCGACCGGGATCGCCTGCTCGATGCGGGCGCGCAGGTGGGACAGGTCGCCGGGGAGGTCGTTCGCGGTCAGCGAGGTGCGGACCGCCGACATCCCGCAGCCGATGTCCACGCCGACCGCCGCCGGGCACACCGCGTCGCGCATCGCGATCACCGAGCCGACCGTCGCGCCCTTGCCGTAGTGCACGTCGGGCATGACGGCGAGGCCCGCGATCCACGGGAGCGTCGCGGTGTTGCGGAGCTGGTCGAGCGCGCCCGGGTCGACCTCGGCCGGGTCGGCCCACATCCGGATCGGTACGCGGGCTCCGGGCAGTTCGGTGTACGGCATGGTTCCCCCTCGGAACACCCGGCAGGGACACCCGTCAGGGCGTACGAACACGCCTCGACGGAAAAAGCCGGGAATCGGCAAAAATGATCATGTGGCGGGCGGAACTGCGCCCGCGCTCCATCTCGTTCACACAAAAATGCGGTCACACATACCGCAGCCAGGGGCACCAAAAGGGACAAGCGACCGGCGTGCTCCTCGGCTCGTGCGGTACACATTGTCTCCATCGGCCGCATACCCGCGGCAACCGATTAACCGGCACGAGACCCCGCTCCCAGGCGCTTCGTACGCGCTCCGAGGCGGCGCGGGTCGTGACGAGGGGAGCTGCATCAATGCGCGGGAAGGCGTGGGCGCCCGGCGTCGCGGTCCTGCTGGCGGTGGCACTCGCCGGGTGCACGGGCGGCGAGGACACCGGGGGCCCGGACGCCAAGCGCGGCGCGAGCGACACCACGACGGCGGCGGCCCCGCGCCCGGGGCGCTTCGACACCCTCCCGCAGCCCTGCAAGGCCGTCGACCGCGCGACGCTCGACTCGCTCCTCCCCGGGCTGCGCGCCCTCCCGGCGGACGAGCGCGAGGACGGCTACGCGGGCACGCTCGCCCCGACCTTCGACAACGAGCGCAAGGTCGGCTGCGCCTGGAAGGCCGAGGCCGCCGAGGACGGGGACCGCACCGACTCGCTCACGCTCGACCTGGAGCGGGTCGTCTCCTACGACGCGGCGAAGAGCGACGACGACCGGGCGCGCGAGATCTTCGAGAAGCACCGCACGGCGGCGCACATCCCGGACCCGTCCCCGAGCGGCGCGGCGTCCGCGTCCGGGTCCGGGTCCCCCAGCGGCTCCCCGAGCGGGTCCGCGTCGCCCGGTGACTCCACCGCGCCGTCCGGCAGCCCGTCGCCCACGAGCGGTAAAACCGGCAAGAGCGGACAATCCGCCAGCAGTAGCCCTTCGCCGTCCACTTCGGGCGATACCGGTGCGACTCCCGCCGAACTGCTCCCCCGTACCCTCTCGGGGCTCGGCAACGACGCCTTCCTGAACGACACCCTGGGCACCGCGTCGGCGGGCGGCTCGCCCCGCACCGTCACTGTGGTGTTCCGCACGTCGAACGTCGTCGTGAGCGTCGTCTACCAGCAGCAGCCCGGCGGCGCGGACGAGGTGCCCGACAGCAAGGAAATGCAGGACAAGGCGCGGAAACTGGCGGACCGGATCGCGGGCTCCTTCGAGGAGTGATCAAGCGCGGCGGCGGCCCCGTACCGGCGCCCGGGGCGGCGCACGGGACGTACGGGGGTCTTTGTCCGGCGTACGGTGACTCACCGGACCTGCCGGCCGGGCCCCCGTGTCCCCGGTCGCACGACCTGAGCGAAGGAACCATGCACCGACCAGTACAGCGCCTCTCCCGCATACTCGCCTGCGCGGCCGTTCCCGTGATCCTCGTGGCGGCGGGCTGCTCCTCCGGCTCCGACGACGACGGCGCGGCGAAGGACGACGCCAAGCAGTCGGCCGCCGCCGGGAGCGGCAAGAGCGCCGGGACGAGCGGCAGCGCCTCCCCCGACACCACCGCCACGGCGACCGTACGGGCGAAGTACGCGAAGCTCCCCGAGCCCTGCGCGGCGCTCGACGCCAAGACCCTCAAGGCCCTCGTGCCCGCCGCGAAGGACAAGAAGGGCAGCCAGGGCAGCTCCGACGACCTCGACGCGCGCGGCACGTGCTCCTGGAACAGCCTCGACAGCAACGGCGTGCACGGTTCGCAGTACCGGTGGCTGAGCCTCGCCCTCGTCCGCTTCGACTCGGACGCGACGCTCGGCACGGGTGACGAGCGCGCCGCGTCCTACCTCGCCAAGCAGGTCACGGCGACGCGGGCGACGGCGGACGCGAAGGGCCTCAAGAGCGAGAAGGTCACGGGGCTCGGCGACGAGGCGACCGCCGTCACGTACGAGCTGAAGAAGAAGGAGGGGGACTTCAAGCAGCAGACGCTGCTCGTGCGCACGGCGAACGCGGTCCTCACCCTCGACTACAACGGCGCGGGCCTCGCGGGCGAGAAGGACCCCGACCGGGCGAAGCTCCTCAAGGACGCCGAGCGCGCGGCGCACGACGCGGTCGCGGCGATCGCCACGGCGAACGGCGGCGCGACGACGGGCTCGGGCTCGGACGACGCCTCGAAGGGCGCGAGCGACGCCCCGAAGAAGGGCGACGACGACAAGAAGCAGGACAAGTCCTCGGCCTCCCCCTCCCCGTCGGGCTCGGCGTCCGCGTCGAAGCCCTCCGAGAAGGACACCTCGGACAAGGACGGCGCGGACAAGGACTCCCCCGCGAAGGACTCCTCCGGCAAGGATTCCTCCGCCAAGGACACGTCCTCGGAGCAGACGGCCGGCTGACCCCGGCGAACGCGACACGTCCCCTCGTACGTCCCTGGAACACAGGACGTACGAGGGGACGCGCCGTACCCGGCCCCGGCCGACGCCCCCTCCCCCCCTCGCGACGACCGCACCGCGCTGACGCCGCCCGCCGCTACCGCCCCGTCGCGCACCGCCCGGCTCCCTCGTCACCCCCTCCCCGCACCCCCCGCCGTAACGATCAGGACACGCCCCACCCCCGCTCCGGCATGGGCGAACCCGCGCACGAGGGCGCATCCCGGCCCGCCCGGTGGCCTCACCCGCCGAACGCGTGTGCCAACCTGTGGGGGCGCACGTCGGAAGGCGCCTGGCAGCGAGAGGGAGGGATCGCGGGTGGCCGCGACGCAGTTGACACGGACTCACCGCATCCTCGTGGGTGTGGTCGTCGCGGGCGCGGTGATCATCGCGGGGATCGGTTTCGCCGGTTCGTACGCGGCCGTGCGCGAACTCGCCCTGGAGAAGGGCTTCGGGAACTTCAGCTACGTCCTGCCAATCGGCATCGACGCGGGCATCTGCGTCCTGCTCGCGCTCGACCTGCTCCTGACGTGGATACGCATCCCGTTCCCGTTGCTCCGTCAGACGGCCTGGCTGCTCACGGCCGCGACGATCGCCTTCAACGGCGCCGCCGCCTGGCCCGACCCGCTCGGCGTCGGCATGCACGCCGTCATCCCCGTCCTCTTCGTCGTCTCCGTCGAGGCCGCGCGGCACGCGATCGGGCGGATCGCCGACATCACGGCGGACCGGCACATGGAGGGCGTGCGGATCACCCGCTGGCTCCTGTCGCCCGTGCCGACCTTCCTTCTGTGGCGGCGCATGAAGCTGTGGGAGCTGCGCAGCTACGAGGAGGTCATCAAGCTGGAGCAGGAGCGGCTCGTCTACCGGGCCCGCCTGCGCTCCCGCTTCGGGCGCGCCTGGCGCCGCAAGGCGCCCGTCGAGTCGCTCATGCCGCTGCGCCTGGCGCGGTACGGCGTCCCGCTCGCCGAGACCGCCCCCGACGGGCTCGCCGCCGCGGGCATCGACCCGAGCAGGCCGGTCGTGGCACGGGTGGAACCGGCGGCCGTCGCGGAGGCGGGGCCCAGGGCCCAGCTCACAACCCAGGCCCCGGAGCCCCGGCCCGAACCGCGGCGGCAGCAGCCCCCGCAGCCCCAGGCCCAGCCCCGGCAGGCCGCGCCGGTCCACGAGCAGCCCGCCGCGCAGGACCCGACGAGCCCGTGGTTCAAGGGCCACCCGCAGGCCGTGACGTACCAGGGCGGCTACGACCCGTCCTTCGCCCCCGAGCCGCACGCGCCCGAGCCCTACGCGCCGCCCGAGGACCCCGAGTACCCGGAGCCCCCGGCCGACGAGGAGGACCCCCGTTTCGCCCCGCGCTTCCACGCCCCGTACCAGCCGCAGCACTGGTACGAGGAGCAGCAGGGCCAGGCACCCGCACAGGACCAGGACCTGGCGCACGACCAGGAACCGGCTTCGGCACCCGTGCCCGCACCGGAGCAGTGGCAGGAGCAGGAGGCGCAGGGGCCCGAGCCCATCCAGGTCCCGGCCGGCCCCCACCGCACCCGGCCCCTCGCCGAGCGCTCCGAGCCCGATCCCGGTCCGCGTATCCCCGGCCGGCGCGCCGAGGCGGACGCCGAGGACGGGGCCGTGGCGGACGCCGAGGACGGGGCCGTGGCGGACGCCGAGGACGGGGCCGTGGCGGACGCCGCCACCGAGGAGCCGGGCGGTGAGTGGCTGCCCGACGACATGCCGCGCGAGGAAGCGCTCTACGACGTCTTCCGGCAGTACGTGCGCGAGATGGGCGGCTTCCCGAACTCCCGCCAGTTCGGCCGGTTCCTGCTGGAGAACTTCAACGTGCGCGGCCCCGGCGGCGGCACGCTTCCGCAGTCCGAACTGACCGCGTGGCTCGACGAGTTCCAGCCCCGCTACACCGGTGATCTGGACGTGGACGCGCCCGCCTGAGCCACCCCGTACAGCCGAAAGGGCCGGACCCCCGCGAGGAGGTCCGGCCCTTCACGTACGCGCCGGGCTCACCGCCCCAGCAGGAACCGCACCCGCTCCGCACCCACCGCGAGCAGCAGCGTGGGCAGACGCGGGCCCGTGTCGCGGCCGACGAGGAGGCGGTACAGGAGCGCGAAGAACGTGCGCTGCGCGGTCTTCAGCTCCGGCGTCGGCTTCGCCTCCGGGTCGAGCCCGGCCATGACCTTCGGCACGCCGTAGACGAGCGTCGTCAGACCGTCGAGCGACCAGTGCGTGCCCAGGCCCTCGGCGAGGAGGCGCAGCGACTCGCGGTCCGTCTCGCCGAGCGAGCCGAGCAGCTCCGTGTCCGGCTCGGTCCGCACCACCGTGCGCTGGTCGGCCGGGACGTACGTGGAGATCCACGCCTCGGCGCGGTCGAGCCGGGGCCGCACCGCGTCGAGCGAGTCGAGCGGGTGGTTCGGGTCCAGCTCGCTCAGGATGCGCAGCGTCTGGTCCTCCGCGCCCGCCGTGATGTCCGCGACGGAGGCGAGGGTGCGGTACGGGAGCGGGTGCGGCGTCGCGGGCAGCGGACCCGCCGCCGTGCCGACCGCGCGCGTGTACGCGGCGGTGTCGGCCGGGAGCGCGGAGCCGTCCGCGACCTTCGCGCCGAGCTTGTCCCACTCGTCGTACAGGCGCTGGATCTCCTGGTCGAAGGCGATCTTGAACGACTGGTTCGGGCGGCGACGCGCGTACAGCCAGCGCAGCAGCGGCGCCTCCATGATGCGCAGCGCGTCGGCCGGGGTCGGGACCCCGCCCTTCGAGCTGGACATCTTCGCCATGCCGCTGATCCCGACGAACGCGTACATCGGCCCGATGGGCTGCGTACCGCCGAAGATCTCGCGGACGATCTGCCCGCCGACGACGTACGAGGAACCGGGCGAGGAGTGGTCCACGCCGGACGGCTCGAAGATCACGCCCTCGAAGGCCCAGCGCATCGGCCAGTCGACCTTCCACACGAGCTTGCCGCGGTTGAACTCGGAGAGCTTCACCGTCTCCGAGAAGCCGCAGTCGGCGCACGTGTAGGTCAGCTCGGTCGTGTCGTCGTCGTACGCCGTGACGGCCGTGAGGTCCTTCGCGCAGTTCCCGCAGTACGGCTTGTACGGGTAGTAGCCGCCCGCGCCGCCGCTGCCGTCGTCCTCGCTCGCCGCGCCCGAGCCCTCGGCGGCCTCGACCTCGGCCTCGTCGAGCGGCTTCTGGCTCTGCTTGCCGGGCTTCTTCTTCGTCCGGTACTGGTCGAGGATCGCGTCGATCCGGCCGCGCTCGCGCATCGCGTGCAGGATCTGCTCGCGGTACACGCCCGCCGTGTACTGGGCGGTCTGGCTGATGCCGTCGAAAGCGACCCCGAGGTTCGCGAGCGCGCCGGTCATCGCGGCCTTGAAGTGCTCCGCCCAGTTCGGGTACGCGGAGCCCTTCGGGGCCGGGACGGAGGTGAGCGGCTTGCCGATGTGCGCGGCCCAGGACTCGTCGACGCCCTCGACGCCGTTCGGGACCTTGCGGTAGCGGTCGTAGTCGTCCCACGAGATGAGGTGGCGCACCTCGTACCCGCGCCTGCGGATCTCGTCGGCGACGAGATGCGGGGTCATGACCTCGCGCAGGTTGCCGAGGTGGATGGGGCCCGAGGGCGAGAGCCCGGAGGCGACGACGACCGGTTTGCCCGGGGCACGACGCTCGGACTCGGCGATGACCTCGTCGGCGTAACGGGAGACCCAGTCTGCGGTCTCTGTGCTCTGAGCCACGATCGGCACGTCCTTCTTCCGGGGAGAACGGGGATGGTCGTCGCCCATTGTCCCAGGAGCGGGGGCGTGGGGGGAAACGGGATACGGGCCCGCGCGGGATAACCGTTCGAGAGGCGTACCGGCCTGGTGGGATACTGGCGGGAGTATCTGCACCCCCGAGGAGAACGGCTCCCCTTCTTATGGCTTCGGTCACGTCCCTCACCGCTTCCGTCGAACAGCAGCTCAAGGACGCTCTCGCCGCCGCACTGCCGGCCGCCGGGGACGCCGACCCGCTGCTGCGCCGAAGCGACCGGGCCGACTTCCAGGCCAACGGGGTGCTCGCGCTCGCGAAGAAGGCGAAGGCCAACCCGCGGGAGCTGGCGACGCGGGTCGTGGCGGCGCTCCCGGACAGCACGGTGATCAAGGACGTCGAGGTCTCGGGCCCCGGCTTCCTCAACATCACCGTCTCCGACGAGGCGCTCGTACGGAACCTCGCGGCGCGTGCCGCCGCCGGTGAGCGGCTCGGCGTCCCGTACGCGGAGCACCCGGGCCGGACCGTGATCGACTACGCGCAGCCGAACGTGGCCAAGGAGATGCACGTCGGGCACCTGCGCTCGGCGGTCATCGGCGACGCCGTCATGCGGATGCTGGAGTTCACGGGCGAGACCGTGATCCGGCGGCACCACATCGGCGACTGGGGCACCCAGTTCGGCATGCTCATCCAGTACCTCATGGAGCACCCGGCGGAGCTGGACCGCTCCTCGGACTCCTCCGAGGTCTCGCAGGCCGCCGGTGAAGCCGCCATGTCGAACCTGAACCGGGTCTACAAGGCGTCCAAGGCGCTCTTCGACGAGGACGAAGGCTTCAAGGACCGGGCCAGGCGGCGGGTCGTGGACCTCCAGGCCGGCGACGAGGAGACCCTCGCCTTCTGGCACCGGTTCGTGGACGAGTCGAAGGTCTACTTCAACGCGCTCTTCGGCAAGCTCGACATGGACATCCGGGACGCGGACATCGTCGGCGAGTCCGGGTACAACGACATGCTCGCCGAGACCTGCGACCTCCTGGAGCAGTCCGGTGTCGCGGTGCGCTCCGAGGGCGCGCTGTGCGTCTTCTTCGACGACGTGAAGGGCCCGGACGGCAAGCCGGTCCCGCTCATCGTGCGGAAGTCCAACGGCGGCTTCGGGTACGCGGCGACCGACCTCTCCGCGATCCGCAACAGGGTCTTCGACCTCAAGGCGGACACGCTCCTGTACGTCGTGGACGCGCGGCAGGCGCTGCACTTCAAGATGGTCTTCGAGACCGCGAAGCGCGCGGGCTGGCTGAGCGAGGACGTACGGGCCGTGCAGCTCGCCTTCGGCACCGTGCTCGGCGCCGACGGCAAGCCGTTCAAGACGCGGGCGGGCGAATCGGTCCGGCTCGTGGACCTCCTCGACGAGGCGGTCACGCGGGCGACCGCCGTCGTGCGCGAGAAGGACGCCAAGGGGCGGCTGAGCGAGGACGAGATCGCGGAGCGGGGCGCGCAGGTCGGCATCGGCGCGGTCAAGTACGCGGACCTGTCGACGTCGGCGAGCAGGGACTACAAGTTCGACCTCGACCAGATGGTCTCGCTCAACGGCGACACCAGCGTGTACATCCAGTACGCGTACGCCCGTATCCAGTCGATCCTGCGGCGCGCGACGGACTCGGGCGCCCCGGCCCCGGCCGCGCACCCCGAACTCCCGCTCGCCCCGGCGGAACGCGCCCTCGGCCTGCACCTCGACGCCTTCGGGGACCAGGTCCTGGAGGCGACCCACGAGTACGCGCCGCACAAGCTCGCCGCGTACCTGTACCAGACGGCCTCGCTGTACACGACCTTCTACGACCAGTGCCACGTCCTGTCGGACGACAACGCGCCGGAGGTCGTCGCGAACCGGCTCTTCCTGTGCGAACTGACGGGGAAGACGCTGGCGGCGGGGCTCGGGCTCCTGGGGATCAGGGCGCCGAAGAGCCTGTGACGCGTGCGGGGGGCGGGGAACCCGCGGCGGAGCCGGGCGAGCTGCCCGGCGGGCTGCCGGGAAAGCTGTCGGGCGAGCCCCTTCCCGGCGGGATGGCCAACAGCGGCGCCGTCCACCGTGACGGCGCCGCGGTCGACCGCCCCGCCCCGCCCGCCGCCCCGGCCCTGCACGCCCAGCTCCGCGCCCTGCGCGCGGCCGGTTTCGGGGGCGCGCCCCTCCCCCTCGCCGCGCCGGTGAACGGCCGCGAACGGCTCACGTACCTCCCCGGTGACGTCCCGCTGCCGCCCTTCCCCGCCTGGGCGATGACGGACGAGGCACTGCGCTCGGTGGGCGTCCTGCTGCGCGGCCTGCACGACGCGTCCGCCGGGCTTCCGCGCCCCGCGGACGCCCCCTGGTCACGGGAGTTGAGCGATCCGCGCGGCGGACCGGTGCTGTGCCACAACGACGTGTGCCCCGAGAACGTCGTCTTCCGCGCGGGCCGCGCGCACGCCCTCATCGACTTCGACCTCGCCGCCCCGGGCCGTCGCGTGTGGGACGTCGCGATGACGGCCCGCTACTGGGCGCCGCTGACGGGTGAGACCTCGCGGCAGCACCCGGCGGGGCTCGATCCCCTCGCCCGCGTCAGGATCTTGGCGGACGCGTACGGCCTGCAACCCGCCGCCCGCGCCGAGTTCGCCCACGTCTCGCGCGAAGTGGGCGCGTCCTGCCGGGCGTTCGTCGCCGCGCGGGTGGCGCGCGGCGACGAGACGTACGTACAGGGCCTGGCGGACGGCGGCGGGTGGGCCCGCTTCGACCGCGTGGAGCAGTGGCTGCGGGACGCGGCCCACGACATCACCCGCGCCCTGACCGCGCGTTGAGGGTCATCCCCGCAGCGCGGCGCCGAGCCTCCCCAGCCCCTCCCGGATCGTGGCCTCGTCCTGCGTGACGAAGCACAGCCGCAGCGTGCGCGGGTCGGGGTCGGCCGCATAGAACGGCGCCCCCGGCACGTACGCCACGTCGTACGTGATCACCTCGCGCAGCAGCTCCGCCGCGTCGGCCCCCTCCGGGAGCCGCGCCCACACGAACATCCCGCCCTCGGGGCGCGCGAACTCCGCCCCGTCCGGGAGGGCTTCGGGGAGCGCGGCGAGCATCGCGTCCCTGCGCCGCCCGTACGCGGCGGCGACCTTCGCCACGTGCGCGTCGAGGTCGCGGTCGGCCAAGTACCGTGCGGCGGCGAGCTGGTTGAGGGTCGGCGTGTGCAGGTCCGTGGACTGCTTGACGACCGCGCAGGCGCGCCGCAGCGCCTCGGGCGCGCGCAGCCAGCCGAGCCGCAGGCCGGGCGCCATGACCTTCGAGAAGCTGCCGAGCAGCACCGTGCGGTCCTCGGCGCCCGGGTACGTCGCGAGCCAGGGCACGCGCGCGCCCTCGTACCGCAGCTCCCCGTAGGGGTCGTCCTCCAGGAGCCAGAAGCCGCGTTGCGCGGCGACGGCGGCGACGGCCGCGCGGCGGGCGGCGGTCGTCGTGCGCCCGGTGGGGTTCTGGAAGGCCGGCACGGAGTAGAAGAACTTCGGCCGCTCGCGCGCGGCGAGCGCGTCGAGCGCGTCCGGGTCGACACCGTCCTCGTCGCACGGCACCGGCACGACGCGCGCCCCCGCGAAGGCGAAGACCTGGAGCGCGGCGAGATAGCACGGGCTCTCGACGAGCACCGTGTCCCCGGCCTCGACGAGCGCGCTCGTCACGAGGTGCAGGCCCTGCTGCGAACCGGTCGTGACGAGCAAGTCGTCCGCCTCCGTGGGCAGTCCGCGCGCGGAGGTACGGGCGGCGAGCGCGGCCCGCAGCGAGGGCTCGCCCTCGGTCGTGGCGTACTGGAGCGCCTTGCCGCCGCTCCCGCTCCCGCCCAGCACGGCGGCGAAGGCGGCGGCGACCCCCGCCACGTCGAAGAACTCGGGCGCGGGCAGCCCGCCCGCGAAGTTGATGACCTCGGGCCGCGCGGTGACGGCGAGAATGTCGCGCACGGGCGAGGACTTGACGGCGGCGGCACGGGCGGCGAGCGGCGGAAGACCGCGCGGGGCGACGCCTTGCGCGGATATGGGTGCGGGTGTCATGGCTGCGCAGCTTAGGGCGTGCGCGCGGCAGGGGACACGGCGTCCCGCAGGACGGTCGGCGCCACCACGGACAACGCCGAAGGCGACCACGCCCACGATCGGGTGATCACCGCAACGGCGGAACGTTCCGGCACGATTTCACTACTTAGAGTGTTCACATGGTCACCTCCCATCACGAGGCCTCGCACCGGATTTTCCAGGACCGGCCCGAACTGCTCGGCCCCGTCTTCCGGATGCTCGGGGTCCCGCTGCCTACGAAACTCGCGGTCGACGTGCTCAACTCCGACGTCACCGAGATGCGTCCCGTCGAGCGCCGCATCGACAGCGTCCTGCACATCACGCCCTCGGAGGGGAAGCCCTTCCTGCTCGCCATCGAGGCGCAGGGCAGGAAGTCCGCGGAGAAGGCCGCGAGCTGGACCTACTACCTGGGCTATCTGACGGCCAAGTACCAGTGCCCGGCCAATCTCCTGGTCGTCTGCGCCGACGCACCCACGGCCCACTGGGCCGAGGGCCCCTTCGAACTCGGCGGGGCGAACTGGCCCAGCCTGACGCTGCGCCCGCTCGTGGCGGGCCCGCACAACATCCCCCTCATCACCGACCCGGCCGAGGCCGCCGACGACATCGCCCTCGCGGTCTTCTCGGTCCTCACGCACGCCGGGCACAAGCTGACCCACGAGACACTGCGGGCGCTGGGTGCCGCGCTGCGCAAGGCCGATCCGCGGTCCAGTGAGTACTTTTTCGATATCGTGAACATGGGGCTGGCCGGCACCAGCCACCGCGCACTCTGGGAGGACATCATGAGGGCCAGCTACTTCCCCGGAAGCGGCACTCTCCTTGAGCGGACTTTCCTGGAAGGGGAGGCCGAAGGACAGGCCAAGGGCAAAGCGGAGGGCAAGGCCGAGGGCAAGGCCGAGGGCATGGCCGAGGGCAGGATCTCCGCCCTCCTCAGGCTCCTCGCCGCCCGCGGCATCCCCTTCGCCGAGGCGGCCGAGGCCCGCATCAGGGCCTGCACCGACACCGACACCCTCGACGCCTGGTTCGACCGCGCCCTCACCGTCCGCACGATCGCGGAAGTCCTCGACCCGCCCGTCGGCTGAGCCCTAGGGGCTGTCTGACAATTCCCGTCGTCGCCCGAAGGGCGGCCGCGCGGTGTCAGGTGCGTGCTCCCGGCGCGCCGGCCCCGGATCCCTGTACTGGACGTACCGGGGTCCGGGGCCGGCGCGGTGGGAGGGCGTGCATGGCGTCGCGCGGCAGACGGGAATTGTCAGACAGGCCCTAGCCCTTCACCTCCGGTCCCCATGCCGTGTCGCCCGGTGGCCACTGCCACGTGGGGCGGTTCTTGGCGGGGGCCGTGCGGAAGGGGGTGCCCGCGTCGGTGACGCGGAGGGTGCCGTGGCGGTCGCCGCTGGACCAGTCGATCTCCAGGCACCACGTGACGTCGTGCGCCGTCGTGTTCGCCGTCACGTAGAACACCTCGGGGTCGCTCGCGCTCACCTTGTACGGGAAGTCCCGCTGCCCCGAGAGCGGCTTGAGCGCGGGCCGGGGCGCGTCGAGGTCGGTCGTGAAGCCCTCCGCGGGGACGTTGCCGCCGCAGCCCACGCCCATGATGTACGCGTCCCAGGCGAGCGGCGGCCCGCTCCGCAGCGTCCGCACCCGCATCGCGTTCAGGACGACCGTCTCGTCGCCCGTCCCCTGGAGCGTCACCGCGATCCGCTGCCTCCCCGCCGGTACCGCGCCGAGCGCCCGCGCCCAGCCCGGCGCGTCGCCCTCGGTCGGCGGTGGCGGCATCTCTTCGTGGTCGCTGTGCACGAGGTAGCGGGGGCTGCACGGGTCCTCCCACGCGTGCGCGTTGACGCGCGCCGTGACCGGGGTGCCCGTGGGGGCCTCGGCGGTGGGGGACGTGCGCGGTGCGGAGGCCGTGCGGCTGGGGGTCGTGCGCGGCGAGGGCGTCTGCGAGGGGCTCTTCGAGGGCGTGGGGCTCTCGCTCTCCATGCGGCTCGGCGTCACCGCCCGGTCGGCCGCCGCCGCGTGTCCCGCCTTCGCGGCCTCGGTGTCCCCGCCGCCGTCCCCGCCCGCGAGCCGCCCCGCCACGATCCCGCCCCCGGCCACGAGCACCACGAGCGCGGCGGCGGAGGCGAGGAGGACGCGGGAGCGGCGGGGGCGAGGCCGCGGCGGCGGGGCCGTAGCGGTGAGGGCGGGCTCAGGAAGCTCCTGGTCGGGGGTGGGCGACTGCTGGGGGGTGGGCGACTGCTCGGGGGCGGGCGACTGCTCGCGGGCGGGCTCTTGGTCGTGCCGCTCGTCGGCGGGCTGCCGCTCGGGGGCGGGCGCGGTAGGGAGCTTGTGCGGGGCGGGCGCGGCAGGGGTCTCGTGCGGGGCGGGGGCCTCCGCGGGTTCCGGGGCCGCCGCCGGCTCCTCCCGTACGGGGGCTTCGGCGGCCCCCTCCGGTACCGGCTCCACCGGTGCGGGCCGTGGCGGCTCGGCCCGTACGGCCTCCTGCTGTTCCTTCGCCGCCGCCCTCGCCGCGTCCGCGAGCAGCCAGCGGCGGTGCAGGTCCATCAGTTCGGCCCGGTCCGCGCCGCAGAGGCGGGCGAGGCGGTCGGCGGGGGTGAACTCCGCCGGGAGGGCGTCCCCGTTGCAGTAGCGGTGCAGGGTCGACGTGCTCAGGTGGAGGCGCTTGGCGAGCTGGCCGTAGCTCAGCCCGGACCGCTCCTTGAGCTCCTTCAACCGTGCCGCGAACGCCTCGTTCTCGGCTCCCGAACCCACCCCGTACCGCCTTCCCTCAGTCCTTCGCACCCCCACCGCCGTCCCGTCCGACCGTTCCAGGCGCCCCCCGTTCGCGCAGGTCAGAGGGGGTGGAACCGTTCCGGCGTCCCGTCCGGGGCTCTCGCGCTGGCGGCCGGGACACGGGCGGGGCCAAGCTCAGGACATCAAAGCACGGCGCCGGTTCACGACCGGCCGCGCCACCGGGCACACCGCCGGTGACCGTGCGACACCCACGTACTGCCCGAGAGGCTTCGTCATGCGCACCTTCACCCGCACCCGCTCCCTCCGTACCCTCGCCGCCGCCCTCGTCGCGGCGGGCGCCCTCTCGCTCACCGCCTGCTCGGGCGAAGGCAGCGGCGTCGGCGAGGCGAAGGACGCGGGCCCCGCCACCGCCGTCTCCCAGGCGAGCCAGAAGGAGAAGGCGAAGCCCGCGGAGGAGTCCGCGAAGGGGGACGGCGGCAACACGGCGGGCACCTCCGGCTCCTCGGGCGCCTCCGCCCAGGGCTCCTCCGGCTCGGACTCCGGTACGGCCTCGGCGGGCGGTACGACGTCGGGCGGCGGTACGGCGAAGAGCTCGGCCGGTGCCGCGGCCGGCGGTGCGCAGGCCGGTCAGGGCGCCAAGAAGGGTCCCGTCGACACCGCCTGCACCGCCTCCAACAGCAAGGTCCAGGTCTCCTCCGTCTCCCGCCCCGTCAACCACCTCCTCATCACCCTCACCAACACCTCCGGCGCCACCTGCAACGCCTACTACGCCCCGTACGTCGGCTTCGACGGCGACCAGGCGGCCACGCAGCGGATCGAGGAGTCGAAGCCGCAGGCCGTCGTGACGCTCGCCCCGGGCGAGCACGCCTACGCCTCGGTCGCGCTCGGCGGCGACGGCGACCACGCCCGTACCTCGCGCAAGGTCACCGTCTCGATGCCCGGCCGCGACGACGCGGGCACGGTCGGCGGCACCGCCACGCTGAAGGCGCCGGGCGGCAAGGTGTACCTGGACGACAACGCCGCGGTCAGCTACTGGCAGAACGAGATGAGCGACGCGCTGACCTGGTGAACGCCCGGACCCGGTGAACGCGCACCGGTCCGGCGGACGCGGGGACCCGGTGCACGTGCCGGTCCGGCGGACGCGCGGCGGCCCGTACCCCACCCGAGGGGGTACGGGCCGCTCCGTGTGCGGGCTCAGCGCCGTCGGCTCAGCGCCAGCGGCTCACCTGCACGTTCTCCAGGACCCCGAGCGCGTCCGGGACGAGGACGGCCGCCGAGTAGTAGGCGGTGACGAGGTACGAGATGATCGCCTGCTCGTCGATGCCCATGAAGCGGCAGGACAGGCTCGCCTCCAGCTCGTCGGGGATGCCCGGCTGGTGCAGGCCGACGACGCCCTGCTCCTCCTCGCCCGTACGCATGCAGATGATCGATGTCGTGCGGTCGTCCCGCACCGGGATCTTGTTGCACGGGTAGATCGGGACGCCGCGCCAGGTCGGGACGCGGTGGCCGCCGACGTCGATCGACTCGGGGACGAGACCGCGCCTGTTGCACTCGCGGCCGAAGGCGGCGATGGCGCGCGGGTGCGCGAGGAAGAGCTTCGACCCCCGGCGGCGGGAGAGGAGTTCGTCCATGTCGTCCGGGCTCGGCACCTCGTCGTGCGGCTGGAGGCGCTGGTCGTAGGCGGCGTTCGCGAGGAGCCCGAAGTCGCGGTTGTTGACGAGTTCGTGCTCCTGGCGCTCGCGCAGCGCCTCCACGGTGAGCCGGAGCTGGTGCTCGGTCTGGTTCATGGGCTGGTTGTAGAGGTCCGCGACGCGCGTGTGGACCTTCAGCACCGTCTGGGCGACGGAGAGTTCGTACTCGCGCGGGCTCGCCTCGTAGTCGACGAACGTGTGCGGGATGACGGGCTCGCCGCTGTGCCCGGCGGCGAGGTCGATCGCGGCCTCGCCGTACTTGTTGGTGCGCTGCTCGGGCACGAGGGCCGCGCGGCGCAGGTGCTCGGCGAGGGCCGGGGCGCGCTCGGCGAGGTTGAGCACGTCCGCCCGGGTGAGGACGAGGACCGTGCACTCGGTCTCCGCGCGGGCCGTGCTCTCCCAGACGGCGTCGTCCGACAGGAGGGCCTGCTCGCCGAAGTAGGAGCCGTCACCGATGAGGCCCAGGCTCGTCTCGTCGCCGTACGAGCCGGTGCCGAGGCGGGCGATGCGGCCGTGGGCGAGGAGGTGGACCGCGTCGGCGGACTCCCCCGCGGTCGTGATGACCGTACCGGCGGGGTAGACGCGCTGCTCGCAGCGGCCCGCGAGTTCGCGGAGCGCCTCGGCGTCCTCGAAGTCGCGCAGCGGCGGCAGTTCGCGCAGCTCGTCGGGGATGACGCTGACCTGCGAGCCGGTCTGGACGAAGGTGACGCGGCCGTCGCCCACGGAGTAGGAGAGGCGGCGGTTGACCCGGTAGGTGCCGCCCTGCACAGAGACCCACGGCAGCGCCTTGAGCAGCCAGCGGGAGGTGATCTCCTGCATCTGCGGCGCGGACTTCGTGGTGGTGGCGAGATTGCGCGCCGCCGCTGCCCCGAGTGCCTGCTGGGGCGTTTCCTGTGCTTCGTTTTCAGCGCGGACGGACAAATGAATACCTCCGTGTCGGTGAAATGCCGAGCCATTTTTACAGCCGATCGCATTTCCCCGCACCCATCTGCGGAGTGAATCGCCGTACGTCCGTACGAGTGAGGCACGAGGGCGGTACGTGGGCGGGACGGGACCCGCGCAACCCCGGGCACACCCGCACCGACCTGCACGGACACCGGTTCCGGTCAAGCCGTTTCGCGGGTGATCACCCGTGCGGGGACGGCGTACGAAAAACGACGTCCGGCCCGTACGAAATGTGCTCCTGCCCACGTTTTCCGAGCCGTATTCGGTACCGCTTTGCGGAAAAGCCGAATGTATTGCGGGGCCTCACGCCGGTCCCCGATACTCCATGGGTCCGCATTCCCGACGCGTATTGGCGTTGATCCATGGCCCAGCCCTTCACGCTCCCCGATTTCTACGTCCCGTACCCGGCCCGGCTGAACCCGCACCTCGAAGCCGCCCGCGTCCACGCGCGCGCGTGGGCCAGGTCGATGGGCATGCTGGAGGGCTCGGGGGTGTGGGAGCAGCGCGATCTCGACGCGCACGACTACGCGCTGCTCTGCGCCTACACGCACCCGGACTGCGACGAGGAGGCGCTGAACCTCGTCACGGACTGGTACGTGTGGGTCTTCTTCTTCGACGACCACTTCCTGGAGTTGTTCAAGCGCGGCCAGGACCGCGAGGGCGGCAAGGCGTACCTGGACCGGCTGCCCGCCTTCATGCCGGCGGACCTCGCGGACGGCTTCCCCGAGCCGGAGAACCCGGTCGAGGCGGGGCTCGCGGACCTGTGGCGGCGCACGGTCCCCGCGATGTCGGCGGACTGGCGCGAGCGCTTCTCGACCTCGACGCGCAATCTCCTCAACGAGTCGCTGTGGGAGCTGTCCAACATCAACGCGGGCCGGATCTCCAACCCGGTCGAGTACATCGAGATGCGCCGCAAGGTCGGCGGAGCGCCGTGGTCGGCGGGCCTCGTCGAGTACGCGGCCGGGGCCGAACTCCCCGCCCGGGTCGCCGGAACCCGCCCCCTCCGCGTCCTCACGGACGCCTTCTCGGACGCCGTGCACCTGCGCAACGACCTCTTCTCCTACCAGCGCGAGGTCGAGGACGAGGGCGAACTCAGCAACGGCGTGCTGGTGCTGGAGCACTTCCTGGGGTGCACGACCCCGGAGGCCGCCGAGGCGGTCAACGACCTGCTCACCTCCCGGCTCCAGCAGTTCGAGAACACCGCGCTCGTCGAACTGCCCGCGCTGAGCGCCGAGTACGGACTCGACCCGGCGGAGAACGCGGCACTCGCCTCGTACGTCAAGGGACTTCAGGACTGGCAGTCGGGCGGCCACGAGTGGCACCTGCGCTCCAGCCGCTACATGAACGAGGGCGCCGTCTCGGGCGTGGCCGCCGGTCTCACCGGGGTGCTCGGTACGAGCGCGGTCCACCTCGCCGCCGCCCTCGGCACACCGGCCCGCGCCCGCCTGCGCTCCCACACCCGCCCCCCGCACACCCACGAAGGCCCGTCCCTGCTACCGGACCTCACGCTGAGCTATCCGCTCGGCCTGAGCCCGTACCACGAGCGGGCGCGCACCGCGTCCGTGGACTGGGCCGAGCGGATGGGGCTCCTCAACGACATCTGGGACCGCGAGAAGCTGGAAGGCTACGACTTCGCGCTCTGCTCGGCGGGGCTCGACCCGGACGCGAGCCCGGAGGAGCTGGAACTCAGCGCCGAGTGGCTGACGTGGGGCACGTACGGGGACGACTACTACCCGCTCGTCTTCGGCCGCCCGCGCGACCTCGTCGCGGCCCGCGTGCTGCACGAACGGCTGCTCGCCTGCATGCCGTTGGAGGACCCGGCGCTCGCGGCGTCCTTCGCGGCGGCGCCGATCGAGCGCTCCCTCGCCGACCTGTGGACGCGTACGGCGGGACCGATGGACCCGGTCACGCGCGCCGCCTTCCGCGACGGCGTGGAGCACATGCTGGAGAGCTGGCTGTGGGAACTGGGCAACCAGGCGCAGCACCGCGTCCCGGACCCGGTCGACTACCTGGAGATGCGCCGCCACACCTTCGGCTCCGAACTCACCATGAGCCTCAGCCGGATGCGGCACGCCGCCGCGCTGCCGGCCGGGGTGCTCGACAGCGGCACGGTGCGCGCCCTGGAGAACGCGGTGGCGGACTACGGCTGCCTGATCAACGACGTGTTCTCGTACCAGAAGGAGGTGCAGTACGAGGGCGAGCTGCACAACCTGGTGCTGGTGGTGGAGAACTTCTTCGGGTGCGACTACCCGACGGCGTTCCGCATGGTGGAGCACCTGATGGCGGCGAGGCTCGACCAGTTCGAGCACGCGGTGGCGAACGAACTGCCGGTGCTGTACGAGGACTTCGGTTTGTCGCACGAGCAGATCGGCACGATGGAGACGTACTTGGGCGAGCTGCGCGACTGGCTCGCCGGCATCCTCAACTGGCATCGAGGTGTGCGGCGTTACGACGCGGCATTCCTGCCGGGGTGCCTGCCGTACGGGTCGGTGCCGGAGACGGCGGTGCGGGGGGCGGGGGTGCCGGGGGCGGCGGGGCCGGGGCCGGGAGCCGGGGGTGTGTTCGCGACGGGGCCGGCGGCTGTGGGGGCGGCGGCTGTGGCCGTGCCGGGGGCCGCACTCGCCGACGTGCAGATGACGGCTCCCGCCGGCGTACCGGCGGCGGGGTCCGTTCCCCGGCAGGCGGCCTCCGGTGCCGCGCCCGCAACGGCGTCCGGTGCCGCGCCTGAGACGGATGCCAGCGCGGTGCCTTCGGTGGCGGCCACCGCGCCCGGGTGGCAGCACCCCTCCGGGATCGGGACGAGCGCGGCGCGGGTGGGGCCGGGCGCGGTGCGGTAGGCGAAACGGACGGGGCGGCGGGCGTCTCCGACAGGCGGCGGGCGTCTCCGACAGGGGCGGCGGGCGGATCGCGCAACGGGCGCGGCCCGCCCGCCGCCCCTCCGAGCGGGAGGGGTACCTCACGAGTAGGTGAGCGCTCACCCACCTATGGCCAACGAACTGCCCGGCAGAAACGATCCACCCGGCGTGTCGCGCGCATTCGTCTCACCCCATCGAGTGGCGGGATGTACGACTTCAGCGGAGTTATCCACAGATTCGCGAAGGTGGCCGAGCGGTGCCTCCGACTTGCGGAAGACTGATAGCAGGGGAGCCCCCCAGGGCGGGTGGGGGCTGTCCGCCGACCCCGCCGTGCACCACACCCGCCCGCAATCCCCATGCCCCCCGTGCCCCTCATGCCCCTCCCCCGACCCCACCCACACCCCCACCCCCACCCCCACCCCCCGAGTAAAACCTCCCCCCTCCTGCGGAGAACCACGTCCCACCCGTTCGTTACCCCTTCGTACCGCGCCGGGACCCCGCCCACAGGAGCCCCCATGATCACCCTGACCGCAGCCACCGCCTCCGCCACCGCAGCCACCACCACCGCAGCCTCCGCCACCGCAGCCACCACCTCCGCAGCCTCCGCTGCCGCAGCCACCACCACCGCGGCAACCGCCACCACCTCAGCCGCAACGGCAACCGGAACCACCTCCGCCCCCTCCCCCTCCGCCACCTCCTCCGCAGGCGGCCTCACCGGCTGGGCGACCGATCTCGTCGAGCGGTTCGGCGGTCCCGGTGCCGGGGCCGCGATCGCGCTGGAGAACCTGTTCCCTCCGCTGCCCAGCGAAGTGGTCCTGCCCCTCACGGGGTTCGCGGCGGGGCGCGGGGTCCTCACCCTCGCGTCCGCCCTCTTCTGGACCACGCTCGGCTCCGTCGTCGGGGCCCTCGCGCTCTACGGCATCGGCGTCCGGCTCGGCCGTGAGCGCCTCTACGCCCTGTGGGCGCGCATCCCGCTCGTCCGCGTCTCCGACCTGGAGCGTACGGAGGCGTGGTTCTCGCGTCACGGCACGAAGGCGATCCTCTTCGGCCGCATGATCCCGGTCTTCCGCAGCCTCGTCTCCGTCCCCGCCGGGCTGACCCGGATGCCGCTGCCCACCTTCACCGCGCTCACGGCGCTCGGGAGTCTCGCCTGGAACTCCGTTCTGGTGTGCGCGGGTTACCTCCTGGGGGACCGCTGGGAGCTGGTTGAGCGGTACGCGGGTCTGGCGAGCAGACTCGTCGTGGTCGCCGTCGCCGTGGCCCTCGCGGTGTGGCTCGCGTTCCTCGTACGGAACCGGAAGCGACCCGAAAGCCCGCGCCGCCACCGGCGCCCCTGAGCCGGGCCCCTGACCGTGGCGCTCCCCGCGCCGCGCCGGCCTCCCCCACGCGGCGGCCGGCACCCCGCCCGGCCGCCGGGCAGGAAGCCGGGCCTGCCCGATTCCCCGGCCCACACGCGCCGGACCCTCGCGGTGCTCCGCTCCCTGGAGGGCGAGACGGGCGGGCCGGGCCAGGGACTCGCGCCGCGCGGGGCACCCCGGGCGGCGCCCCGTAAGGGCGCCCCGCGCCACGGCGCCCGTACGGCCGCCCCCACCCAGCCCCCACCCGGCGCCCCGCCGATCCCGCCCCGCCGATCCCGCCCATCCCGCCCTTTCGGCCCTCGCACGCTGCCCCCGAGACCGCTCCGCGAAGGACCTCGCGCCCATTACTGTCGGACCGGCCGGTCCCGTACCCGGAACCGGCCCGCCCGGCGCCGGCATCCCGGCCCGGCGAGACCCGTACGCGGCAAGGCGAGAGAAGGCGGCGGCCCCCGTATGAGCACTCCCGTCCACGGCACTTCCGCCCGCGAGTTCCCCGTACGGCAGCGCCCCCGCCGGGAGTCCGCGTCGGCACCGCATCCCCTGCACGCCCTCCAGTCCCGCGCGGGCAACGCCGCGACGTACGCGGCCGTGCAGCGCGCGCGGGGCAAGGGGCAGTCCCCGGCCCTGCCCGATATCCCCGAGCTCAGCGCCTCCTCCCAGCAGTCCCGGACGCCCGAGGTCACCACCTCCACCCGCGCGCGGACACCCGCGATCGCCGCTCCCCAGCGCGCCCAGACACCCGAGATCGCCGTGAAGGAGGAGCGGAAGAAGCTGCGGGACCGCATGTCCGCCGCGCTCACCCGGGCGAAGAAGCACTTCGACATCTCCGACACCTTCGTCAGCCGGGGCCAGATCCCGGGCAACGCGGGTGTCAACAACCTCGGTGCCACAGGCGGCGACACCGGCATCAGCCATGCCGCCGCCGCCTCCGGTTTCGCGGTCGGCGCGGAGAACTTCCTGGCGGACGGCGTCAACGCCGGGCTCGACGTGATCGACGCGCGCAAGGCGCGCAAGGACTACGCGGCGAACCCGACGGGGCCGACCTCGCACCAGCCGCACAAGAAGACGCGCACGAAGCCGACCGACGCCCTCAGCAACTCGGCGACCACAGCGGGCGACGGCCTCAGCGCCGTCAAGGACATGCTGCGCAGCGAGGCCGTGGAGCACGCGCTCAACGTCAGCGAGGCGAGCGGCGGCGTCTCGGGCGTACTCGGCGTCGCCAAGGCGGGGCGCCACGCCCGCCGCTTCGCGCTCACGCAGCGCAAGTACAGCCAGCTGAAGAAGCTCGACAAGCCCGTACGCACCTCCGAGGAAGCCGTCGCACAGCTCGGCGAGGCGAACAGGACGGGGCAACTGGCCTTCGGCCGGGCCTACGTCGCGCTCAACCGGATGTGGGACGAAGAGGGCGGCGAGCAGTTCGCGGAACAGCTCGACGAGGCCCTCGACACCGCGATCGGCGCCGCCACCGAGGTCAAGGAGGCGGCGGCACGGTTGAGGCATGCCGAGGACTCGAACGCGATGGCCGACTCCCAGGACTACTCGCTCAGCAAGCAGCGGCACAAGATGGGCAAACTCGCCGCCAGCGCGGCAGGCGAGAGCCTGAAGGCGGCGAGCGGTGCGGCGACGATCGCGACCGCCGTGACCGCCGGTCTCGCGACGACCCCGGTCGGCTGGGGCCTCGCGGCCGCGGCGGCCGGATTCCTCCTCGGCGGCGCGCTCTACAAGAGCGTCCAAGCGGGCAAACTGCGGTACGAGGACGCCAAGGACCCGAATCGGTGGGCCCCCGAGGGCGCCGAGCACTACCGCGAGCCCAAGACCAAGGACGAGGCGCTCAAGGAATCGCTCAAGTTCTGGCGCAAGGTGGAGCACGGCAAGCGGCAGGCCGTCGCGCGCGAGATCTACAAGCGCGCGGCGGGCGAGGCGATCCCCGGCAGCAAGGAGACCGCCCCCGACATGCGCGCCTCGGCGCGCGCCCTCCTCATCGCCCTCAAGGCCGGCCCCTCCCACCTCGGCCTGAGCCAGGAGGCCTGGGCCGAGTCCCTCAACGACCCCGATCGCACGGCCTCTTGGCATGCGGAGATCGCGGCGCAGCTCGCCTCGGGCTGAGGGACGGGGCCCGGCCGGGGACCTGGGCGGAGTGGGGCGCGCGGGCGTACGGAGGCCGGGGCGGGGTGCCACGCCCCCGTACGTTCCCGAGTCCCCGGCGCCGTGGGCACCCGGCCGGCTTCGCGAACCTTCCGCGAGGGCCGCCCGGCCCTCGTCGGCGTCCCTCGCGGGCACACCCGGATCTCGTCCCCGAAAACGGCGTTGACCTGCGCTTATCCCCCGCTCCACAGCTCGTTCGGCGCCTGTTCATCTCGCGATGTGGACCGTCTGACGGGCGATCCGCCGAGTCCGCCCCTCCGCCCGGTGGCGCTGCCCCGGAGCCGCTCCGCACGCCGGTGCGGGGTCGCTAGCTTCGGCCCGGTCCGTCCGTTCGCAGACGGCTCCGGTACGAGAAGGCGGCGGCCCATGAGCACCCCGATGCACGCGAGTCCCCACCGGCGCACCGCCGCCGCGCCGCCCGTCCGCCGTCGGGAACCGCCCGTCGGCCCCGCCGCGCACGCACTGCTGACCCTCCAGGCCCGCGCCGGGAACCGTGCGACGCTCCAAGCGGTGCAGCGGGCCCGGGCGACGGTGGCATCGGTGGCATCGGTGACGTCAACGGCACCGACCGAGCGGGAGACGCCCTCGCCCGGGCCCGCTTCTCCGCGCTCGGGCAGAAGCCGTTCGAGCGCGGATCGCACCACGGAAGACCGCGCCACCGAGGCCCGCACCAGCACGGACCGTACGAGCGCGGACCGCACCAGTACGGAGGCGGACGGCCCCGCCCCGGCCGAAGCCGTCCCCGCCGCCACGCGCCGTGCGCGCGCTCAGGCGGTGAAGGGGATGGAGGACGCGAAGCCGCTCGCCGACATCCCCGACACCGCCGTCCGCTACGGACAGGTGCCGACCAACGCCGGGGTCTCGCAGTACGCCTCCGCCCAGCAGAACTCCGGACTGTCCCACGAGATCGCCCACTCGGGCATGGCGGCCGGTGCCGAGAACCTGCTCGTGGACGCGCTCGGCGCGGCGGTCGGCGGGATCGGCGCGCGCAAGGCGGCGAAGGACATCGCGGGCACCCCGGAGGGAGCCCCCGCCCACGCCCCGCACAAGTCGCTCCGGGTGAAGGCGATGGACAGCCTGATGAGTACCGCGAGTTCGGTGGCGGACATCTTCACCGTGGCGCGCGAGACGCTGAAGGCCGGGAGCCTGGCGGACGCGGCGGCGGTCGCCGAGGCAAGCGGGGCGGTGTCCGCGGTGACGGCCGTCGCGAAGGCGGGCCGGGCCGGGCGCCGGGTGCGGCTCACGACGCGCAAGTACCGTGCGATGCGCGGTTTTCAGCTTCCCGAGCCGACCGGGGCAGACGAGAGGGAGCGGCTCCGCGCGGCCGAGCGGACGGCGCGGTGGGCGCTGCGGGACGCGGAGTGGTTGCGCGATCTCGCCGCGTGGCGCGACGAGGAGACGGCGGCGGCCGCCGTCAACTCCGTCGAGGAGGCCCTGCGGAATCTCGCGGCGGCGGCGGGGGCCGTCAGGGACGCCGAGAAGCGGGACACGGAGCTGGCGGCTCTGTCCTCGGTCCGCGACATCGGCGTCAAGAAGCAGAAGTTCAAGCTGGGCAAGCAGGCACTCACGCTGGGCGGCGAAGGACTCAAGGGCGCGGCCGGGGCGATGACGATCGCGGCGGCGGCGACGGCGGGCCTGGCGAGCAACCCGGCCGGCTGGGCGCTGGCCGGTTCGGCGGCCGGGGTGATCCTCGCGGGCGCGGGCTGGAAGACGTACCGCGCCGGGGCCAAGCGCTACAACGAGGTCCGCCACCCCGAGCGCTTCGCCGGGGCGGGCGAGGAGCACGCCGAGCCGGTCTCGCGGGAGGAGGCGCTCGCGTACTCGCTCAAGTTCTGGAAGAAGGCGAAGAACGGCGAACGCGAGCACGCGGCCCGCAGGCTGTACGCGCTGGCGGCCGGTCCCGGCGTCGCGGGCAGCGAGCACACGTCGGCCGAAATGCGGCGCCACGCGAGGGAGTTCCTGGAGGTGCTGAAGGCGGGACCGGAGCAGCAGCGGCTGTCCCGAGAGGCGTGGGAGGCGAGTCTCGACGACGAGGCCCGCAAGGCGTACTGGATCAAGGAGATCACGACGCAACTGTCGTCCTCCTGAGCGACGGGACCGGTCCGCACCCGGGCTCCCGACCAGGCCCCGGCCGCCACCACGACCGGACCGCCGCCCCGACCGGGCCCCGACCGGGACCGGGACCGCCACCCCGCCCCACTCCCCCACCGAGCACGGAGCCCCCTCAGTCCAGGCCCCTCCGAGCCCCCGGCCACAGCCGCCGCCCCCGGCCACAGCCAACGCCCCTACCCCCGTACCTCACCCCTCCCCGGCAGCATCAGCGACAGCGGCAGTGCCACCGCCGTCGCCGCGAGCGCCCACCAGAAGGCGGCGCCGTAACCGTCGGCGACCGTGGCGGCGCTCGCGGTCGTGTGCTGGAGGACGACGGCGAGCACGGCGGTGCCGACGGAGCCGCCGATCTGCTGGGAGACGCGCGAGATGATGCTCGCGTCCGGGATCTCGTGGTGGGCGAGGCCGATGAAGGCGGCGCCGTTCAGCGGGACCATCGCGGCGCCGAGGCCGAGTCCGCGCAGGAAGAGCGCGGCCAGGAGCAGCACCGTGTTCGTGTGCGCGTCCGCGAGGGCGAAGGGCAGCGTGCCGAGCGTCACGAGCGCGAAGCCCGCGAGGGCGACGGGGCGCGGCCCGAGCCGGTCGGTGAGGTGTCCCGCGCGGGTGCGCGCGGCGAGCGCGCCGAGGCCCTGCGGGATGAGGAGCAGCCCCGCGCCGAGCGCGCCCTCGCCCCGTACCTGCTGCCAGTAGAGCGGGAGCAGCAGCATCGCGCCGTACAGGCTCGTGCCGCCGAGGAACAGCAGGGCGGCGGAGGCGGCGGGCGCGCGGTGGCGCAGGAGCCGCAGGTTGATGAGCGCGTGCGCGCGCGGCAGCGAGCGGGCGACGAAGGCGAGGACGAGCACGAGCCCGGCGAGCAGCGGTACAAGAACGCCCGCGCTCGTGAAGCCCGCGCTGCCCTCGACCCGCGAGAGCCCGTACAGGAGCGCGGCGACGCCCGGCGAGAGCAGCAGCAGCCCGGTGACGTCGAGGCCGGGGCGCGCGGCGTCGGGCGCGGGGCGGTCGTCGGGGAGGTCGCGGTGCGCGAGGACGGCGCCGACGAGGCAGAAGGGGATGTTCACGAGGAAGAGCCAGCGCCAGCTCGCGACGCTCAGGATGAGGCCGCCGAGCACCGGCCCGAGGATGGGGCCGAGCGCGGTGGGCAGGGTCACGGTCGCCATGACGCGGCCGATCTCGCGGCCCTTCGCGGCCTGCATGATCAGCGTCGCCATGAGCGGCATCATGATCCCGCCGCCGATGCCCTGCACGACGCGGAAGGCGATCAGCGCGGGCGCGTTCCAGGCCAGCGCGCTGAGCACCGAGCCGAGCAGGAACACGGCGAGCGCGCCGATCCACAGGCGTTTGCCGCCGACGCGGGCCTGGGCCCACTTGGTGAGCGGGATCGTGACGAAGACGGCGAGCAGGTAGCCGGTGCTCACCCACTGGATCGTGGCGATCGAGGCGTGCAGGGAGCGGGTGAGGTCGTCGAGCGCGACGGTGACGATCGTCGTGTCGAAGACGACGGCGAGCGCCCCGATGACGACGGTGAAGGCGAGCCGCCACACGGCGGGATCGACGGGCGCGGGCCCGCCGGACGCGGAGCCCGGCGGCGCCGGGGAGGAGGGGGAGGGAGAGGGTGCGGGCATGACGGGCCACCGCCTTTAGATATAGAGTCCTATCTAGAGCTTCCGAGGTCGAGAGTAGGCGTCGATTTTTAGATAGGCAAGTCTATCTAAACGACGAGGAGGTACGAGGATGGCCGAGCGGCGACGCGGGGCCGCCCTGGAGCGGGCGCTCCTGGACGCGGCGTGGGAGGAGCTGACGGCGCGCGGGTACGCCGGGTTCACGATGGACGCGGTGGTACGGCGCGCGGGGACGAGCCCGCCCGTCCTCTACCGCCGCTGGCCGGACCGCGACACCCTCGTACGGGCCGCCGTCACCCACGTCCTGGAGCGCTCGCACATCGACGTCCCCGACACGGGCAGCCTGCGCGGGGACCTCCTGATCCTCATGCGGACGATCAACGAGACGCGCGTGCGGCTCATCACGGTCATGAACGCGCACCTCGCGGGCTACTACCAGGAGACGGGCACGAACCCGGGCGACCTGCTGGCGGACGCGCGCGAGGCGAACGGCGACGCGATCTGGGAGCGGGCCGTGGCACGCGGCGAGATCGCGCCCGGCCGCCTGACGGAACGGATCAAGAGGCTCCCCTTCGACCTGCTGCGCCACGAGATCCTGATCTCGTTCGCGCCCGTGCCGGACGCGGTGCTCGAAGAGATCGTGGACACGATCGTGCTGCCGCTGGTCGAGCAGGGGGCATAGGCCCCACGGCCCGTACGGAGCGCTCCACCGGAGGCCCGGCGGGCCGTCCGCCTCACCCGCCTCCCCCACACGCCCAGGAAGGCTCCGCCATGACAGAACCCGCCCCGGCCCCCGCACCGCTGCCCGCCCCGGGGGCGGCCCCCCGCCTCCTCGCCGATTTCGACGCGGTGCTGGGCGAGGCGCCCGGCGAGGCGCGCGGGGCCTTGTGGCGGCTGGCGGAGGAGGGGCGCCAACTCGACGCGAACCTGGTGCGGTTGGGGCCGGGCGAGGCGGTAGGCGCGCACCGGGAGGACGCGCTGGACGTGCTGCTGCTCGTCGTGGCGGGGACGGGGTCCGCCGGGGGAACGGAGGTGCGCCCCGGCAGCGCGGTGTGGTTGCCGCGCGGCGCGACGCGGGAGCTGCGGGCGGGAGCGCACGGGCTCGCGTACGTGACGGCGCACCGGCGCAGAGCCGGGCTGACGATCACGGGGAGGCACGCGGAGCCCGGGGGCGGCGAGCCCGCGTGCCTGCTGCCGCTCGTGTGCCCGGAGTGCGGGCGCGTTTCGGCGGACACGCACCCGGTGTTCTGCTCACAATGCGGGGAACGCTGGCCCACCGACTGAGCCCGCCCGCCCACCGAGCCGCCCCATGCACTGAGCCCACCGACCGAGCCGCCCCATGCACTGAGCCCGCCCACCGACCGAGCCGGTCCCCGACCGCGCCCGCCGACCGACCGAGCCCGCCGACCGACCAGCCCGCGCACCCCCGCACCCCCGCGCCCGCCCACCGGGCGAGCGAGCCGACCACCGACCACCGACCGAGAGGCGCCCCCATGGTCTCCGTACGCCGCGTCGTCCCCGTCCTCCACACCCGGTCCCCCGCCCGCAGCCGGGAGTTCTTCGCCCTGCTCGGCATGGAGCAGGTGATGGACCACGGCTGGATCGCCACCCACGCCTCGCCCGCCACCCCGAGCGCCCAGCTCAGCACGACGACGGGCGACGCGACCGCGCCCGTCACCCCCGTCCTGAGCATCGAGGTCGACGACGTCGACGCGGCGTACGAGGCGCTGCGCGCGAGCGGCGCGGAGGTGCTGTTCGCGCCGCGCGACGAGGAGTGGGGCGTCCGCCGCTTCTTCGTCAGGGAACCGGGGAGCGGGGCGGTGCTCAACGTGCTGGCCCACACAGGGTGAGGACGCGCCCTGAGCGCGCCCGGTAGGGTGCGCCCGCATGGCACCCGAACTGCGACGCCCCCCGCTCCGAGCGGACGAACGCACCACGCTCACCGGCTGGCTGGACCTGCAGCGGAAGATCCTGCGCTGGAAGTGCGAGGGGCTGAGCGACGAGGACGCGCACCGCTCCGTCATCCCCACCTCCCCCGCCATGACGATGGCCGGCCTCGTCTCGCACCTGCGCTGGACCGAGCACATGTGGCTGGAGGTGGTCTTCCTCGGCGGCGACAAGGAGCGCAATCCCGCGTTCGGCCCGCCGGGCGGCGGCGCCGACTGGCGCACCGGCGGTCGCCCCCTCGCCGGGCTCCTCGCGGAGTACGAGGCGCAGTGCGCGCGCAGCGACGAGATCGTCGCCGCCGCCTCCCTGGACGACACCGGCCGGCACCCCGAGTTCCACGACAGCGGCGCCACCCTCCGCTGGGTGCTGACCCACCTCGTCGAGGAGACGGGACGGCACGCGGGCCACGCCGACCTCGTCCGCGAACTGCTCGACGGCACGAAGGGCTATTACTAGGGGGCTACCAGGGCCGCCGCGCACAGCGCGTCCCCCCACGCCCGCGTCGTAGCCTGGCCCCATGCCCACGCAGCCGCAGCCGCACCAGCCCCCCGGCTCCGCGCCCGGCGCCACCGCACCCAGCGCCCCCACCGGCCCCGCCTACGACGCCCTCGTCCGCCTCCTCGCCGCCGGTCCCCTCACCGTCCTCACCGGGGCCGGGATCTCCACCGAGTCCGGCATCCCCGACTACCGGGGCCCCGCCGGGAGCCTCAGGCACCACACGCCGATGACGTACGAGGAGTTCACCGGCAGCGAGGAGGGGCGCCGCAGGTACTGGGCGCGCAGCCACGCCGGGTGGCGGCGGATCTGGCGGGCCGCGCCGAACGCCGGGCACCACGCCGTCGAGGCGCTGCGCCGCGCGGGCTTCGTCTCCGGCGTCATCACGCAGAACGTCGACGGGCTGCACCGCGCGGCCGGAACGCGCGAGGCCGTCGAGCTGCACGGCGGGCTCGACCGGGTGATCTGCCTCGACTGCGGTCGCGTCACCGCGCGCGAGGAGCTGGACGGGCGGCTGCGCGCGCTCAACGGCGACTTCGGCGAGGCGGCGGGCGCGCGGATCAACCCGGACGGGGACGTCGAACTGCCCGCCGAGCTGGTCAGGGACTTCCGTGTCGCCCCGTGCGCGGCCTGCGGCGGCGTCCTCAAACCGGATGTCGTCTTCTTCGGCGAGACGGTTCCGAAGCCGCGCGTCCGGCGCTGCTTCGACCTCGTCGACGCCGGTCGGGGCGTCCTCGTGCTCGGCTCCTCGCTCACGGTCATGTCGGGCCTCCGGTTCGTACGGCACGCGGCGCGCGCGGGCAAACCGGTCGCGATCGTCAACCAGGGCCCCACCCGGGGCGACGACCGCGCGACGATCCGCCTCGACCTCCCCCTCGGCACCGCGCTCCCCGACCTCGCCCGCCGCCTCGGCGCCCCCCTGCCGACTCCTTGAGACCGCCAGACCGCCAGACCGCCAGACCGCCCCTCGGCGGCACCCTGGAACCACCCCCGGCGCCCCCCTGAGACCGCCCTCCCCCCCGCCCGGAGCCACCCCGCCCCCGCCGCCGCACCAGGAGGCCCACCATGCCCGCCGCAGCACTCGCCGCGCTCGACGACACCGCCCTCGCCCGCCTCCTCGCCACGAGCACACCGCTCGCCGCCGGGATCGGGGGCCGCACGGCACGGCTCGACGTCGCGGGCACCCCGGTGTTCGTCAAGCGGGTGCCGCTGACGGCGCGCGAGGCGGAGCCGCGGTCGACCGCCGATCCGTACGGGCTGCCGCTCGTCTGCCACTACGGGATGGGCGCGAGCCCCGCCGGTGGCGCGTGGCGCGAGCTGGAGGCGCACCGGGCCGCCGCGAGCATGGGCCTGGCACCGGAGCTGTACCACTGGCGGCTCCTGCGGGAGACGGAACCGCCCGCGCTGCCCGGGGAACTCGCCGACACGGACGCCGTGTCGCGGAGCTGGGGCCCCGAAGCGGCCCTCCGCGTCGAGGAGTTGCGGGACGCGCCCGCAAGCCTCGCGCTCTTCATGGAGTACGTGCCGCAGACCCTCCACGACTGGCTCGCCCCCCGGGTGCGAGGCGCCGGGGGCGAACGCGAGGTGGCGCGCGTGGCGGCCGAACTCGACGCTGCCACACGGAAGATGAGCGCCAACGGGCTCGTGCACTTCGACGGCCACTGGGGCAACGTCCTCACCGACGGCCACCGCGTCCTCTTCACCGACTTCGGCCTCGCGCTCGCGGACACCTTCGCGCTCACCGCGCGGGAGAGGGCGTTCCTCGCCGAGCACCGCGAGCACGACCTCGGCTACGCGCGCAGCTTCCTCGTCAACTGGCTCCTCACGCAGGCGTACGGCATGACGGGCGCGGAACGGGCCGCCTACGTCCGCGCGCCCCGCCCCCTCCCCGAGCCCGGTCCCGGCGCCACCCTCCTCGCGCGCGACGCCCCGCTCACCGCCGTCCTCACGCCGTTCCTCGTCGCGGTCGCCCAGGGCGCCCGGGACACCCCGTACCCGGCGGCCGAGGTGGCCCGTACCCTGCGCGCATGAGCGCCGAAGCCGCAGCCGTCACCCTCCGCCTCAACCACCCCGTCCCGATACCGGTGGGCCACCGCGTCGAGATCGTCGAGTACGCGGACACGCGGCCCGAGAAGAAGCGCCAGCGGCACCGCTTCGACGGCGCGGAGCCCTTCCGCCACCCGGTCGTCACGGACCTGGACACGGGCATCCGCTGGATGAACCACGTGCACGCGAGCCCGTTCGACAACGGCGGCAACTCCTTCACGGCGAACGAGTACCCGCTCGTCCCCCGCACCAGCGGCCTGGAGATCGAGCGGACGTGGCGGGGCCGCGTCACCGCGTGCACGCTCGTCTTCGTGGAGGGCCTGAGCACGCAGCACACGGCGCTGGTCGTCGCACCCGAGTAGCCTTGGGCGCCACTCGGCAGCGACCGTGACGGGGAGCCCCGCCGGAAGCGGCCCCGCCGAGGAGGAGCCCCCGGCCGGAAGCCCCTCGGGGCTTCGCCCGCCCGCTCCCGCCGCGCGCACCGGAAGCGCGTCATGCCCTCCGCCCGCCCGTCCCCGCCGCGTACACCGGAAGCGCGCCAGGCCCTCCGCCCGCTCCCGCCGCGCACACCGGAAGCACCTCGGGCCCTTCGCCCGCCCGCCCCTGCCCCGCTTCCCGAGCGCGAGCCCGGTGCCTCAGGCCCCGTCCGCCGCCCGCTCCCCCCGCGCGGGCCCCGAGGGGCCGCCCCGGGCCTGGCGGTGGTCGCCCCGGAAGAAGGCGGCCGTGCGGGCCCGGAAGTCCTCGGCCCGCTCCCGCGCCTCCGCCCGCCGCTCCTCGCGCACCTTCGCGCGGGCGCCCCGGGCCGCCTCGTCGGCCGCCTCCTGCGCGGCCCGCACCTCCTCCCCGACGACCCCGGCGGGCACCCGCAGGACGCGGCCCCGGTAGCGGGCCGCGAGGGCGTCGGCGACGGCGGGGTCCCGCTCGTCGTTGACCGCGACGATGAGGACGTTCGAGCCGTCGGGCAGCCCCCGGCTGAGGACCGTGAGCGCGTCCACCTCGCCCGCCTCCTCCTCGCCCGTGGCCGCGAGCCCGAAGAGGGTCCCCGCCGTCCAGCCGAAGAGCACACCGACCGGCCCCGCGAGGACCCCGAGGAGCGCGCCGACGACGCCGCCCGCACCGGTCGTGAGGAACTCGGCGGGGGCGTAGGTCTCGGTGACGGAGAGGGTGCCGTCGTTCGCGCGCTCCAGGACCGCGGCGCGGCTCACCTCCTCGGTCTCCTCGGCGTCGTGGAAGGCCGCGTAGGTGTCGCTGGGGTCGGGGAAGCTGAAGAAGAGGACGTTCGCGTTCCAGGCCATGACCGGGGGCTCCCTTTCGTGCGCGGGGACAGCCGTACGCACCACGCGCCGCCGGTACGCACCACCGCACCGACGCTAACCAGCCCGCCCCGCCCCCGCACGCCCGCACCACCCGCCCCCTTCGCGCGTTTCATCCCCGTACCTCCCCCAATGACCGTCATAGTGGGCTCCCATGAGCACCCCGCACGAGGAGTCAGCGCCTCCCGAAGCCGCCCAGGACAACTCCCCCGACCGGGTGGTGGTCGCGCTCGGCGCGCTCGGCGTCCTCGGCATCGTGCTGTGGGCCGCGCTCGGCAAGGGCTCCTTCGACGCGGCGTCCGGCGCGGCGCTGCCGTGGGTGCTCGACAACTTCGCGTGGCTCTTCGTCATCGCCGCCGACGTCTTCCTGATCCTGAGCCTCTACCTCGCCTTCGGCCGCTACGGCCGCATCCGGCTCGGCGGCGACGACGCGCGCCCCGAGTTCAGGAACTTCTCCTGGATCGCGATGATGTTCAGCGCCGGGATGGGCATCGGGCTGATCTTCTACGGGGTCGGCGAACCCGTCGCGCACTACCTCAGCCCGCCGCCCGGCAGCGGCGCGCGACCGCGCACGCAGGCGGCGGCGAGCGTGGCGATGCAGTACTCGTTCTTCCACTGGACGCTCACCCCGTGGGCGATCTACGGGATCGCGGGCCTCGCGCTCGCGTACACGACGTTCCGCAAGGGGCGCGGCAACCGCCTCAGCGCCGTCTTCGCGCCGCTCATCGGCGAGCGCGCGGCGAACGGGGTGCTCGGCCGCGTGCTCGACCTGCTCGCGGTCTTCGCGACGGTGTTCGGCACGGCGACGAGCCTCGGGATCGGCGCGCTCCAGATCGCGACGGGGCTCGACCTGACGGCGGGGCTCGACACGAGCAAGACGGTCGAGCTGCTGATCATCGTGGTGCTGAGCGCGGCGTTCGTGATCTCGGCGTTCACGGGGCTGCACGGCGGCGTGAAGTGGCTCAGCTCCGTCAATCTGGTGATCGCCGCCGTGCTGATGGTCTTCGTGTTCGTCACCGGGCCGACCGTCTTCCTGCTCGACGCGCTCCCGTCGAGCGCGGGCGGCTACCTCGACCGGCTCGTGGCGATGGCGTCGAGCACGGGGGCCTTCGGGGACGAGAAGTGGCTCGGCGCGTGGACGATCTTCTACTGGGCGTGGTGGCTGTCGTGGGCGCCGTTCGTGGGGACGTTCATCGCGCGGATCTCGCGCGGGCGCACGATCCGCGAGTTCCTCCTCGCGGTGCTGCTCGTGCCGAGCGGCGCGACCGCGCTGTGGTTCGTCGTCCTCGGCGGCACGGGCATCCGGCTCGACCGCACGGGCGCGGTCGACATGGCCGCGAAGGCGGAGGAGGGCACCGAGGCGACGCTCTTCGCGATGCTCGACGCGCTGCCGCTCCCCACGGTGACGGCGTGGGTCGCGATGGTACTGATCATGATGTATTTCGTGACGAGCGCGGACTCGGCCTCGCTCGTGATGGGCTCGCTCACCAGTCGCGGCGCCCTCCACCCGCGCCGCTGGCTCGTCATCACGTGGGGCGTCCTGATGGCGGCGGTCGCCGGGGCGCTGCTCCTCGCGGGCGGCCTCGACTCGCTCCAGTCCGCGACGATCCTCGTCGCGCTGCCCTTCGTCGTGGTGATGCTCTTCCTGTGCTGGGCTCTCCTGCGCGAGCTGCGCGCCGACCCGGGCGCGGGCCCCAAGCGCTCGGAGGGCGCGCACGGGCTGCGGGACGCGGTACGGGCGCTGGTCGGCGAGGAGCTGAGGTCCCGTCCGGTGCGTACGCGCCGTCTGCCCCCGGAGAAGCCGGACGGACCCCGGCCGTAAGAGAACCGCGCCGCTCCTCTGGACACCCGCCCGCGCGAGTGCTGTCATACCGCCGACCGCTCTTTTTTCCAACGTTGTAAGGGAGTTGACGGAAAACCCGCACCCTCCGGAACCTCTGCCGAGCCGACAGGAGCACCACCCCCCATGCACCTGAACCGCAGACAGTTCACCTCCGCCTCGCTCGCCACCGCCGGCGCCCTCGTCCTCGGCGCCCGCTTCTCCGGCCTCGCGACGGCCGCCGAGCACCGCGCCGCGCCCGCCCCGGGCGGCCACTACACCCCCAGCAGGGCGCCCCTGCGCCCCACCGCCTTCCTCCGCCTGCCGCCCACCGCCGTCACCCCGCGCGGCTGGCTCGCGACCCAGCTCACGCTCCAACTGCGCGGCCTGTGCGGCCAGTACGCGAAGACCTCGCACTTCCTCGACCGCGCCACGAGCGGCTGGGCCCACCCGGAGCGCGAGGGCTGGGAGGAACTCCCGTACTGGCTGCGGGGATACACCGACCTCGCGATCGTCACGCGCGACGCCGAAGCGCTCGCGGCCGTGCGCGACTGGGTCGACGCGATCCTCGCGACCCGGCAGCCGGACGGCTTCTTCGGGCCGACGCGACTGCGCACCTCGCTCGGCGGCGGCCCCGACTTCTGGCCATACCTGCCGCTGCTCCAAGCGCTGCGCTCCTGGTACGAGTACGACGGCGACGCCCGCGTGCTCCCCGCCCTCACCGCCTTCCTGCGCTACATGAACGCGCAGGGCCCGAGCGCCTTCAACCAGAGCTGGGTGTCCGTGCGATGGGGCGACGGCCTCGACACGGTGTACTGGCTCTACAACCGCACCGGCGACGCCTTCCTCCTCGACCTCGCCGACAAGATCCACACCAACGGCGCCGACTGGCGCGCCCGCCTCGCGAGCCCGCACAACGTGAACATCGCCCAGGGCTTCCGCGAACCGGCCCAGTACGCGCTCCGCAGCGGCGCGGCGGCGGACACGCGGGCGACGTACACGACGTACGAACTCGCCATGAAACACGGCCAGTTCCCCGGAGGCGGCTTCGCGGGCGACGAGAACATACGGGACGGGCACGACGACCCGCGCCAGGGCTTCGAGACGTGCGGCGTCGTGGAGTTCATGGCGAGCCACGAACTGCTGACCCGGCTCACCGGGGACCCGCTGTGGGCCGACCGCTGCGAGGAACTGGCGTTCAACGCGCTGCCCCCCGCGCTCGACCCCTCCGGCAAGGCCGTCCACTACGTCACGAGCGCGAACAGCGTCGATCTCGACAACACCCCCAAGTCCGACCGGCAGTTCCAGAACTCCTTCGCGATGCAGGCGTACCTCCCGGGCGTCGACCAGTACCGCTGCTGCCCGCACAACTACGGCATGGGCTGGCCCTGGTTCGCGCAGGAACTGTGGCTCGCCACACCGGACAACGGACTCGCCGCCGTGATGTACGCGCCGAACGAGGTCCGCGCGAAGGTCGGCGCCGACGCGACCGAGGTGACCGTGAGCACCGACACGGCCTACCCCTTCGGCGACACCCTCACCTTCACGGTCCGCACCCCGCGCCCTGTCGCCTTCCCGCTGCGGCTCCGCGTCCCGGCGTGGTGCGCGGCACCCGAACTCACCGTGAACGGAGCGAAGTCGACGGCCCCCGCGGGCCCCGCCTTCACCACGGTGAGCCGTACGTGGCAGGACGGCGACACCGTACGGCTCCGCCTCCCGCAGCGCGTCACCGTGCGCACATGGGCGGCGCAGCACGACGCGGTGAGCGTCTACCGGGGTCCGCTCGCGTACGCGCTGCGCGTCGGGGAACGGTACGAACGCCTCGGCGGCAGCGACCAGTTCCCCGAGTACGCCGTCCACGCGACGGGCGCGTGGAACTACGCCCTGCTGCCGAACGGCCCGGCACCGACGGTCCGTTCCACGGGCGCCGCCCCGGACGCGAACCCCTTCACGCTCGACGGCACCCCTCTCGCGCTCACCGCGCGGGCCCGCCGCCTGCCCGAGTGGGGCGCCGACGCCCAGCACGTCGTGTGGCCGCTGCAGCAGAGCCCGGCCCGGAGCGCGGAGCCCGAGCAGGACGTGACCCTCGTCCCGCTCGGCGCCGCCCGGCTCCGCGTCGCCGTGCTGCCCACGGCGGACGCGGGCGGCACGCCGTGGCTCGCGCAGCGCTGGTACCGGCTGCGCAACAAGCACTCGGGGAAGGTCCTCGCCGTGGACGGCATGTCGCACGCGGACTCGGCGCGCGTCGTGCAGTTCGCCGACAGCGGCACCGCCGACCACCTGTGGGAACTCGTCCCCGAGGGCGACGGCTGGTACCGGGTGCGCAACCGCGAGTCGGGCAAGGTCCTCGGCGTCGACCTCATGTCGACCGCCGACTCGGCGCACGTCGTGCAGTTCGCGGACAACGGCACGGACGACCACCTGTGGCAGTTCCTGCCCGAGCCCGGCGGCTCCGCGTACCGCCTCAGGGCGCGGCACTCCGGCAAGGTCCTCGGCGTCGACGGCATGTCCACGGCCGACTCGGCACAGGTCGTCCAGTTCGCCGACAACGGCACGGACGACCACGCGTGGGAGCTGCTGACCTGAGCCCTGCCTGCCCCCTAGAGCCCGGCCCCGTAGTACCGCACCCCGTCCTCCTCGCGCTCGAAGACGAACCCGGCCGCGAGGAGGACGCGCTGCGAGGCGACATTGCCGGCGTCGGTATCGGCGGCGACCCCGCACACGCCCTGCTCGCGCGCGAACACGAGCAGCCCCCGCACGGCCTCGGACGCGAACCCCTGTCCCCGTACGGCCGGAACGAGGTCATAGCCCAGCTCGACCCAGCCCCGCTCGTCCGGCGGCCCGTGGAACCCGATCCCGCCCACGGCCGCCCCGTCCGCCCGCCGCCGTATCTCGTACGCGGGAAACTCCGCCGGATACCCGTACTTCTCCAGCATCTCCAGGTAATGCAGGGCCCCCACCCGCGAGGTGTGCCCCGGATACCCCTCCCCCCACGGCACGGCCCCGGGCCCCACCCCCGGCACCCCCGCCGCGATCTGCTCGGCCTCCGCCACGGTCAGGGGATGCAACACCAGTCGCCTCGTCGCGAGATCAGCAGCCATGGCTATGGGCATACCAGGTGCGCTCCGGCTCCGCAGCCGTTTACCGCAATCGCGGGGGGGCGGGGCGGGCCCCACATCGACGCCACATGGCGGGGAGCCGCGCCGATTGCCTACCGGGGCCGCCCGCCCACTCGTCCGGCTCGTGCAGCGCGCCCCTCCCCGCTCGCGTCAGACCGCCCGCCCACCGCGCCAGTGCCACTCCTCGGGCACATCGGCGAGCTGCCGCAGGACGTCCCAGTCCGCCGGGCGGGCGGCCGGAACGGCCCACCGGCCGCCGTTCGCGAGCCACCACCCGCGCCGCGCGCACACCCGCTCCTCGTCCCGCCATGTCCCGGTGAGCGGTACGTCGTCCACCCCCGCCTCCACCCCGCAGCACGGGCACCGCGCCCCCGTCGGCACCCCTTCGCGCCAGCGCGCCCCGCCCCCGGCGAAGCCGCAGACCCGGCACACCGTCTCCGTACCGCCGTCCTTCCGCGCCTCCCACGCGGCCCGCAGCCGCGCGGGATCGGCGGCGGGCGGGGGCGGGGTGCGGTATCCGGCGGAAACCCGCACCATGCACGCCACGAGGTCCCAGTCCGCGGGGCGTTCGGCCGGGTCCTCCCAGGCCGCGCCCCTCGCGGTGACCCACATCCCGCGCTGGGACTGGAGATGCGCGGTCCCCTCCCACGTACCGGCCACCGCGTCGTCACCGACACCGCTCTCGATGCCGCAGCAGTCGCAGATGACGTAGCGGGGCGCCCCGTAGCGGTCCCAGCTCGGGTACTCCTCGGTGCCGATCTCGTTGCCGCACACCCGGCACAGCGTCTCGACCGGCACCACCGGCCATTCCTCTTCCCTCACGCCGCTCCTCCCGAAGCCCGAGGCCCGAAGCCCCCAGCAAAGACCAGTCCCCGCCCCCGCGCACACGAATAACCCTCGGGCACACGAAAGCCCCCGCCCCGGAACTCCGGGAGCAGGGGCCCGCGCCGGAACCCGGCACGCGCGCGTGTCACCGCAGCGCCCGTGCCACCTCCACCGCCCAGTACGTCAGCACGTTGCGGGCGCCCGCGCGGCGGATGCCGACGAGGGACTCGCGGATGGCGGCCTCGCGGTCGATCCAGCCGCGCTGCGCCGCCGCCTCGATCATCGCGTACTCGCCGGAGATCTGGTACGCCACGACCGGGACGTCCACCGACTCGGCGACCTTCGCGAGGACGTCGAGGTAGGGGCCCGCGGGCTTGACCATGACCATGTCCGCGCCCTCCTGGAGGTCCAGGGCGAGTTCGCGCAGGGACTCGCGGAGGTTCGCGGGGTCCTGCTGGTACGTCTTGCGGTCGCCCGTCAGCGAGGAGCCGACGGCCTCGCGGAACGGGCCGTAGAACGCGGAGGCGTACTTCGCCGTGTAGGCGAGGATCGCCACGTCCTCGTGGCCCGTCTGGTCGAGCGCGTCGCGGATGACGCCGACCTGGCCGTCCATCATGCCGCTCGGGCCCACGACGTGCGCGCCCGCGTCGGCCTGGACCTGCGCCATCTCCGCGTACCGCTCCAGCGTCGCGTCGTTGTCGACGCGCCCCCGCGCGTCGAGGACGCCGCAGTGCCCGTGGTCGGTGAACTCGTCGAGGCACAGGTCCGACATGACGAGCAGCTCGTCGCCGACCTCGGCGCGCACATCGCGCAGGGCCTGCTGGAGGATGCCGTCCGGGTCGGTCCCCGCCGTCCCCACCGCGTCCTTCTTCGCCTCCTCCGGCACGCCGAAGAGCATGATCCCCGAGACGCCCGCCTCGGCCGCCTCGACGGCCGCCTTGCGGAGGGTGTCGCGGGTGTGCTGCACGACGCCCGGCATCGTCTCGATCGCGACGGGCTCGTCGATGCCCTCCCGCACGAACGCCGGAAGGATGAAGTCCGCCGGGTCGAGCCGCGTCTCCGCGACCATGCGGCGCATCGTCGCGTTCGTACGGAGCCGACGCGGCCGGATGCCGGGGAAACCGTCGCCGTACTCGCTCATACTCGAACCACCTTTACGGGAAACACGCGGAGTCATGACGTGGCGCTGCGCCGCCTGCGCGCGCCGGGGCGCCGCTCGCTCGGCCGGGTCACCTGCTCGCCCGCGTCGACCGCGGCGAGCCGGCGCCGCGTGCCGAAGTCCGCGAGCGCGGCGGCGAGCTTGAGCGCGGAGGGCTCGGGGGCCATGACGTCCACCCGCAGCCCGTGCTCCTCGGCCGTCTTCGCCGTCGCCGGGCCGATGCAGGCGATGACGGTGACGTTGTGCGGCTTGCCCGCGATGCCGACGAGGTTGCGGACGGTGCTGGAGGAGGTGAACAGGACCGCGTCGAAGCCGCCGCCCTTGATCGCCTCACGCGTCTCGGCCGGGGGCGGCGAGGCGCGCACGGTGCGGTACGCGGTGACGTCGTCGACCTCCCAGCCCAGCTCGATGAGCCCGGCCACGAGGGTCTCGGTGGCGATGTCGGCGCGCGGCAGGAAGACGCGGTCGATCGGGTCGAAGACCGGGTCGTACGGGGGCCAGTCCTCCAGGAGACCGGCGGCCGACTGCTCGCCGCTCGGGGTGAGGTCGGGCTTCACGCCGAAGGCGATGAGCGCCCTGGCGGTCTGCTCGCCGACCGCGGCGACCTTGATCCCCGCGAAGGCGCGCGCGTCGAGCCCGTACTCCTCGAACTTCTCCCGCACCGCCTTGACGGCGTTGACCGAGGTGAACGCGATCCACTCGTAGCGCCCCGTGACGAGGCCCTTCACGGCGCGTTCCATCTGCTGCGGCGTACGGGGCGGCTCGACGGCGATCGTCGGGACCTCGTGCGGCACGGCGCCGTAGGAGCGGAGCTGGTCGGAGAGCGCGCGGGACTGCTCCTTCGTGCGCGGCACCAGGACCTTCCAGCCGAAGAGCGGCTTGGACTCGAACCAGGCGAGCTGATCGCGCAGCGCAGGGGCGGAACGCTCCCCGACCACCGCTATGACGGGCTGCGCGCCCTCGGGCGAGGGCAGCACCTTCGCCTGCTTGAGCACCTGGCCCACGGAGGCGAGCGTCGCCGTCCAGGTCCGCTGCCGGGTCGTCGTGCCCGCGACGGTGAGCGAGATGGGGGTGTCGGGCTTGCGCCCGGCGCTCACCAGCTCACCGGCCGCGCGCGCGACGGTCTCCAGGGTCGTGGTGACGACGACGGTGCCGTCGCTCTGCCCGACCTCGGTCCAGCAGCGCTCGGAGGCGGAGGCGGCGTCCACGAACCGTACGTCCGTGCCCTGCGCGTCGCGCAGCGGAACCCCGGCGTAGGCCGGGACCCCGACGGCGGCGGCGATGCCGGGGACGACCTCGAAGGGGATGCCCTCGGCGGCGCAGGCGAGCATCTCGGCGGCCGTGTCGGTGTCGAGACCGGGATCGCCCGAGACGGCTCGGACGACCCGCCTGCCGCCCCGCGCGGCCTCCATGACAAGATTGACGGCGTCGCCGACTCCCGGGGTTCCGGGCTCGGTTGACGCCTCGTCGGTCAGCAGGGGTGCGTCCGCGTCGCCGCGCGCGTGCGCCCGGACGACGTCGAGCACCCGGGGCTCGGCGATCAGCACATCGGCTGCGGCCAGTGCTTCCACGGCCCGCAGGGTGAGCAGGCCGGGGTCGCCGGGACCCGCGCCCAGAAAGGTGACATGCCCGTGGGGCGCCTCGGTGGCGACGGCGGCAAGGGCGGAGGTGGTGGGGCTCATCGTGCTCGCTCCCCCATCAGACCGGCCGCGCCCTTCGCCAGCATCTCGGCGGCGAGTTCCGCGCCGAGCGCCTCGGCCTCCGCTTGCGTGGAGGGCACGTGACCGGTGGTGGTCAGCTGCACCAGCTCGGAGCCGTCGGTCGAGCCGACGACACCTCGCAGGCGCATTTCGGTGGTCTGCCGCTGGGCGGCCTGGTCCTGCGGTGCGCCGGTGAAGTCGGCGAGCGCGCCCACGGGTGCGCTGCACCCTGCTTCGAGCGCCGCGAGCAGCGCCCGCTCGGCGGTCACGGCGGCCCGCGTGCGCGGGTCGTCGAGCCGTGCGAGCGCCTCGGCGAGCGGCCCCGGGGGGCACTCGACGGCGAGCGCTCCCTGCCCGGGCGCGGGCAGGACGGTGTCGGACGCGAGGTACGCGGTGACCTCACCGCCCCTGCCGAGCCGGTTGAGCCCGGCCGCGGCGAGAACCACCGCGTCCAGCTCACCGTCCCGGACGAAGTTGATCCTCGTGTCGACGTTGCCGCGGATCGGCACCGTCTCGATGTCGAGCCCGTGCGCGCGGGCGTGGGCGTTGAGCTGCGCCATGCGGCGCGGCGAGCCGGTCCCGATCCGCGCGCCCCGCGGCAGTCGCTCCAGGGTGAGCCCGTCGCGCGCGATGAGCGCGTCCCGGGGGTCCTCGCGTCGCGGGACCGCGGCGAGCGCGAGCCCTTCGGGCTGTGCGGTCGGCAGGTCCTTCAGGGAGTGCACGGCGAAGTCCACGTCACCGCGCAGCAGCGCGTCGCGCAGCGCGGTGACGAAGACCCCCGTACCTCCGATGCGCGCGAGGTGCTCGCGCGAGGTGTCGCCGTACGTCGTGATCTCCACGAGCTCGACGGAACGGCCCGTCGCCTCGCGCACGGCATCGGCCACGAGCCCGGACTGCGCCATGGCGAGCTTGCTGCGCCTGGTGCCGAGCCGGAGTGGCTTGTCGGTCATGACCGCCCTCGATTCGGGTCGTCTGTACTGCTCGCGTCGGCCCGGCTGACGGCGGCCACCGTCTGCGGGTCGAGGTCGAAGAGGGTGCGCAGCGCGTCCGCGTACCCGGCACCGCCGGGCTCGCTGGCGAGCTGCTTCACCCGCACCGTCGGCGCGTGCAGGAGCTTGTCCACGACGCGGCGCACGGTCTGGGTGATCTCGGCGAACTCGCGCTCGCCGAGGCCGGGGAGGCGCCCGTGCAGGCGCGCCGTCTCGGCGGCCACCACGTCGGCGGCCATGGTGCGCAGGGCCACCACGGTGGGCGTGATGTGCGCGGCCCGCTGGGCGGCGCCGAAGGCGTCCACCTCCTGGGCGACGATGTGCTGCACGCGCTCCACGTCGGCGGCCATGGGCGCGTCGGCGCTGGCGGCGGCGAGCGACTCGATGTCGACGAGGTGGACGTGGTCGAGGCGGTGCGCCGCCGCGTCGATGTCGCGCGGCATGGCGAGGTCGAGGAGGGCGAGCGGGCGCGCGGCACGGCCCGCGGTGGCCTCCTCGATGGCCTGGGCGGGCAGGACGAGTCCGGTCGCGCCCGTGCACGAGACGACGATGTCCGCGCGGGGCAGTTCGTCGGTGGCCTCGCCGATCGGCAGGGCGCGCGCGGCGACGCCCGTACCGCCCGGCTGGCCGAGGATCTCGACGAGCCGCTCGGCGCGTGAGCGGGTGCGGTTGGCGACGGCGATCTCGGCGACGCCGGCCCGCGCGAGCGTGGCGGCGGCGAGCGAGGACATCGAGCCCGCGCCGATGACGAGCGCGCGCTTGCCCTTCGCCCAGTCCTCGACGGAGGTGCCGCTGTCGGAGGGGGCGTCCGCGGCGCCGTCCCCGGAGGGGGCGTTCTCGGCGAGCTGTTCGAGACCGAAGCTCACGAGGGACTGGCCCGCGCGGTCGATGCCCGTCTCGCTGTGGGCGCGCTTGCCGACGCGGAGCGCGGACTGGAAGAGGTCGTTGAGGAGCCGGCCCGCGGTGTGCAGCTCCTGGGAGCGCGCGAGGGCGTCCTTGATCTGCCCGAGGATCTGCCCCTCGCCCACGACCATCGAGTCCAGTCCGCAGGCCACCGAGAAGAGGTGGTGGACGGCGCGGTCCTCGTAGTGCACGTAGAGGTACGGGGTCAGCTCTTCGAGCCCCGCGCCCGCGTGCCGGGCGAGGAGCGTGGAGAGTTCGGCGACGCCCGCGTGGAACTTGTCGACGTCCGCGTACAGCTCGATGCGGTTGCACGTGGCGAGGACCGCGGCCTCGGCGGCCGGTTCGGTGGCGAGGGTGTCCTGGAGGAGCTTGGCCTGCGCGTCCGCGGTGAGCGCGGCGCGTTCCAGGACGCTCACGGGGGCGCTGCGGTGGCTGAGCCCGACGACGAGGAGACTCATGCCCGCATCACGGCGGGCAGGTCACCCTCCGGTCCCGGGCCGTCCCCGGCGCGAGCGGCGCGCTCGGCGGGGGTCTCCTTCGCCGCGACGCCGCTGACGGCGGTGGTCGGCGCGTTCCGCACGGCGCTCTCCTCGGCGAGGTTCTCCTCACCGGCCTTGCGCTGCTCGTGGAAGGCGAGGATCTGGAGTTCGATGGAGAGGTCGACCTTGCGCACGTCGACGCCGTCCGGCACGGCGAGGACCGTGGGGGCGAAGTTGAGGATCGAGGTGACACCGGCCCCGACGAGCCGGTCGCAGACCTGCTGCGCGGCCCCGGCGGGGGTCGCGATGACCCCGATCGAGACGTGCTGCTCGCGGATGACCGTCTCCAGCGTGTCGATGTGCTGGACGGGGATGCCCGCGACGGGCTTCCCGGCGAGCGCCGGGTCGGCGTCGACGAGCGCCGCGACCCGGAAGCCGCGCGAGGCGAAGCCGCCGTAATTGGCGAGCGCGGCGCCGAGGTTGCCGATGCCGACGAGGACGATCGGCCAGTCCTGCGTGAGGCCCAGCTCGCGCGAGATCTGGTAGACGAGGTACTCGACGTCGTAGCCCACGCCGCGGGTCCCGTAGGAACCGAGGTACGAGAAGTCCTTGCGCAGCTTCGCGGAGTTGACCCCGGCCGCCGCGGCCAGCTCCTCGGAGGAGACCGTGGGAACCGAGCGCTCGGAGAGTGCGTTGAGTGCGCGGAGGTACAGCGGAAGACGGGCGACGGTGGCCTCGGGAATTCCTCGGCTGCGGGTCGCCGGTCGGTGAGTTCGGCCAGTTGCCACGGTGCTCCTGCGGGTAGAGCGGGGCTCTGGGCGGTCAGTTGTCCCAGGACCGCCCCGTCGCCAGCAGGCTATGTCTTTGTGAACGCGTGCACAAAGATGGTGTCCGTTTTGTCCGGCCAAAGTGACCGGGGTCACGTGGCCGAAACCCCCCACCGGGGAACCACTTCGCGCGGGGCGCGAGCGACCGTGCGGGAACAAGCCCGACACCTCTTTCCGAATGCGCAACGCCCCCGCAGCCTGCGATTCGATGGTACCTGGAGCATTTGAGCCCCTCCGGCGTTTGAGGAGCGGGGCCCGGGGCGAAGCCCCCGAACGCCCCCCGCCCGCGCCTAGCGCAACGCCTTGCGCAAGCGGTCCGGGTCCACCTTCCAGAACGTGTGCTGCTCCCCGTCCACCAGGACGACCGGCACCTGCTCCCAGTACTCCCGGTACAGCGCCTCGTCGCGCGTGATGTCCTTCGCCTCCCACGCCACCCCCAGCTCCCCGCACACGGCGGCCACAACGCGCTCCGCGTCCTCGCACAAGTGGCAGTCGGGCTTGGCGATGAGCGTCACGGTCCGTTCGGCGGCGGGCCTGCGACGGCCGAAGAGTCGTCCAGTCATACGGACCATTCTCCGCCCCGCCCGGCCGCCCCCGCGCCGCACCGGCCGGCCGCCCCGGCACCGCACCGCACCGCCGCCCCCGCGTCCCCCCGGCGCCCGCTTCCCGTACGCCGCCGTTCCCGCCGACTCGTTATGCTCGACCGCATGGCCGCTCCCGGATGGCTCACCCCCCGCAGGCGCCCCGCCACCGCCCGCAGCGTCCTGGCGGGCGAGGCCGCGGCCGAGGCCGCGCGGAAGAGCGAGAGCGAGTCCGCGGGAGGCGTCCCCGAGCCCGAGTTCCCGGTCGCGGGGGACACCCGCGCCGCCGCCTTCTTCGACCTCGACAACACCGTCATGCAGGGCGCGGCCCTCTTCCACTTCGGCAAGGGCCTCTACAAGCGGCACTTCTTCGAGCGCCGCGAACTCGCGCGCTTCGCCTGGCAGCAGGCGTGGTTCAGGATCGCGGGCGTCGAGGACCCGGCGCACATGCAGGACGCGCAGGACAGCGCCCTCTCGATCGTCAAGGGCCGCCGCGTGGCGGAACTCACGACGATCGGCGAGGAGATCTACGACGAGTACCTCGCCGACCGCATCTGGCCCGGCACCCGTGCCCTCGCCCAGGCCCACCTCGACGCGGGCCAGAAGGTGTGGCTCGTGACGGCCGCGCCCGTCGAGACGGCGACGATCATCGCCCGCCGCCTCGGCCTGACCGGCGCGCTCGGCACGGTCGCCGAGTCGGTCGGCGGCGTCTACACGGGGCGCCTCGTGGGCGAGCCGCTGCACGGCCCGGCGAAGGCGGAGGCGGTACGGGCCCTGGCGGCGGCCGAGGGGCTCGACCTCGCGCGCTGCGCGGCGTACAGCGACTCGTACAACGACGTCCCGATGCTCTCGCTCGTCGGACATCCGTACGCGATCAATCCTGACGCGAAACTGCGCAGATATGCCCGCGCCCACGAGTGGCGGCTGCGTGATTACCGGACCGGCCGCAAGGCGGCCAGGATCGGCGTCCCCGCAGCCGCCGGACTCGGCGCGGTGGCGGGCGGCACGGCCGCGGCGGTGGCGATCCACCGCCGCCGTCACTGACCGCGCACGCCACGAAGCGGCACGTCAGACCCCTCACCTCACTCTGCGTGAAGCTCGGCGCCAGGGCCCGAGGTTCAGCCATACCCCGTCGAGGCGCCCGGTAGTCCCGATTCCGGGCACCCGTGTCCCCGCGACACGCACTCGGAAGTCTTCGCGCAAAAACGGTCACCAACAGGGCTTTTGAGCGATCACCAAAGCTCGTGACTCCATAAGAGAAGCGACGCAAGCGGCGATTTGGGCAACTCGGTGTAGCGCCGCCTGCACGAAGCGTTATTCTCCTCAAACGCATGACGGCCCCCTGCCTCCAGTACGCCGAGTGAACATGAGCCCGAGCGGTACGGGGACGAGGAGCCGGAGTGCACGTGATGGAAGCTCTGCCTCTGGGAGTCCCGTGTACCCACACGTCGGGGTTGACGCCGCGGGCCTGGCCGCTCTCCGCGCCTCGGTAGTCGACCGCCTGCGCGGTTTCGTCCCCACCGCGTACGCCACACCCGTGTTCGCCACGCCCGCGCCCGCTCGACCGTGCTACGCCCTGGCCGAGTCGAGTACGGCCGTCGGCAGACGCGGCAGGTCCGCCGCGGCCACCACCACCCACCGCCGGCCTGCCGCGGACAGCGACAGCGCCCGCATGATGGATCTTGTCGAAAGGGCGCAGAGCGGCGAGGCCGACGCCTTCGGCCGCCTCTACGACCAGTACAGCGACACGGTCTACCGCTACATCTACTACCGCGTCGGCGGGAAGGCGACGGCCGAGGACCTCACGAGCGAGACCTTCCTGCGCGCCCTGCGCCGGATCGGCACCTTCACCTGGCAGGGCCGCGACTTCGGCGCCTGGCTCGTGACGATCGCCCGCAACCTCGTCGCCGACCACTTCAAGTCCAGCCGCTTCCGCCTCGAGGTCACGACGGGCGAGATGCTCGACGCCAACGAGGTCGAGCGCAGCCCGGAGGACTCCGTCCTCGAATCCCTCTCCAACGCCGCCCTCCTCGACGCCGTGCGCCGCCTCAACCCCCAGCAGCAGGAGTGCGTGACCCTGCGCTTCCTGCAGGGCCTCTCCGTCGCGGAGACGGCCCGCGTCATGGGCAAGAACGAGGGCGCGATCAAGACCCTCCAGTACCGGGCGGTCCGCACCCTCGCCCGCCTCCTCCCGGAGGACGCCCGCTGAACGAGACGGCGCCACCGAGGGCGGTCGCACGAGCGACGCGCCCTCACGCAACGCGCCCGGACGGACACGTACGGACACACTCCCCGCATCTTCGTCACCCGTCCGTAACCCCGCCCCCAAGCCCGTCGTTGTCCCGGACGCAGGCTCCCTCCGGTCACGCCGCCCCCGCTTCGGGGCGGCCCCCACCAGGACCTTCCGGGGAGCCGATCGTCATGACGAGAGGAGGTGCCGCCAGTGATCGCGAACGTCTCGGCGCACCGGCGGGCGAACGCCTTCGCCCAGGCCCTGGACGAGCGGCCCGCACAGGGCCTCGCGGCACAGCAGGGCACCGCACCGGAGCAACGGGACCGCACGGACGAGCCGAGCCGGATGCTCGCACTCGCCGGCGGACTCGGCGCCCTGCCACCGCCCGTGCTGGACCCCGAGGTGAAGGTGGTCCAGCGGGCCCGACTGGTCGCCGCGATGGAGACCATGCTCCGCGAGGGCACCGTGCCGGGCCTGGACAGCCCACGCCCTTCGGTGCCCGGTCAGCGCTCCCGCAAGGGCGCCCACCGGGCGAACCCGCTCAGCAAGCTCAAACCCCGCACGCGCCTCTCCAAGCGGCTCGCCGCAGGGGGCCTCACGGTGAGTGTCGCCGCGGGGGCCTTCGGCGGGGTCGCGGCGGCGAGCGGCGACGCCCTGCCGGGTGACTCGCTCTACGGGCTCAAGCGCGGGATGGAGGACCTCAGGCTCGGCATGGCCGGGGACGACGCCGATCGCGGGCAACTGCTCCTCGACCAGGCGGGGACGCGGCTCTCCGAGGCCCGCAGACTCATGGACCGGGGCAGCGCGGGCCGCCTCGACCACGAGCACCTCGGCGAGATCCGCCGCGCGCTCAACGGCGTCAAGTACGACGCGGGCGAGGGCCACCGGCTGCTCAGCAAGGCGTACGAGGCCGACCACTCCCTCGGTCACCTCCAGGCCCTCTCCTCCTTCGCGGGCACCCACCGCGAGGCATGGGACCAGCTCCGCGGCCGGCTGCCGGTCCAGTTCGTCGACGTCAGCGACGAGGTCACCTCGGTGTTCGACGCGATGGAGAGCGAGGTCACCCCGCTGCTGCCGCACACCCCGGCCGCGAAGCCCGGCACCCCCGAGCAGCCGGGCTCCCCGACCTCGGGCGACCGCGACAGCGCCTCCCCGCACGCCCGCGAGCGCGACAAGGACACGGGGGACGGCAAGGACGGGGCCTCGCGCGAGACACCCGCCCAGGACGAGGCGCGCGGCACCTCGCCCGCGCCCTCCGGACACGCCCAGGACGACGACGGCCTCCTCGGCGACGCCGGGCGCCTCCTCGACCCCCTCAAGCCCCCGACCGGCGCCTCGTCCCCGGACGGCACCGGCGGCGGGGCCTCGAAGGGCACCCAGGGCGGCACGGGCGGCGACCGGGACCGCGCACCCGACCCGGTCCCGGACATCACCCTGCCCCCGCTCCTGCCGGGAGTCCTCCCGGGCCTCGGCCTCGGAGTGGAGGACGACTCGTAGCGCGCGAGCGGTGGTACGGGAGCGGGGCCGCGCCTTCCACGGGGCGCGGCCCCGCTCCCGTAGCGGACAGGCCGTCAGAAGAACACCGAGCGCCGCCGCACCAGCGCCTCGTACAGCATGTGCTGAATCCGCTCGCGCACCTGGTCCGTGAGGTTGAAGACGAGCATGGGGTCCTCGGCGGCGTTCGGCGGGTGGCCGGAGGTGTCGAGCGGTTCGCCGAACTCGATGGTCCACTTCGTCGGGAGCGGCAGCGCGCCGAGCGGCCCGAGCCACGGGAAGGTCGGCGTGACGGGGAAGTACGGGAGGTTGAAGAGGCGCGCGAGGGTCTTCGCGTTGCCGACCATGGGGTAGATCTCCTCGGCGCCGACGATCGCGCACGGCACGATCGGCGCCCCGGCCCGCAGCGCCGTCGCGACGAAGCCGCCGCGCCCGAAGCGCTGGAGCTTGTACCGCTCGGCGAACGGCTTCCCGAGCCCCTTGAACCCCTCCGGCATCACCCCGACCAGCTCGCCCGCGCCGAGCAACCGCTCGGCGTCCTCGGCGCACGCGAGCGTGTGCCCGGCCTTGCGCGCCAGCTCGCCGACGACGGGGAGCCGGAAGACGAGGTCGGCGGCGAGCAGCCGCAGCCGCCGGGCCGCCGGGTGCTCGTCGTGGAGCGCGACCTGGAGCATGAGCCCGTCGAGCGGCAACGTCCCCGAGTGGTTCGCGACGAGCAGCGCGGCTCCGTCGGCCGGGACGTGCTCCAGGCCCTTCACCTCGACGCGGAAGTACTTCTCGTACAGGGGCCGCAGCGCCTCCAGGAGCACGCCCTCGGTCAGCTCGGCGTCGTACCCGAAGTCGTCGACCTCGTACGCGCCCGTGAGCCGCCGCCGCAGGAAGGCGAGCCCGCCCGCGAGCCGCCGCTCCCACTCCGGCCCGGCCCCCGCCTCCTCGCGCGCCGCGCCCGGCAGTTCGCGCACCTCCGCCTCGCCGCCGTCCCGCCGCTCGCCGCGCCGCTCGCGGGCGCGATCGTCGTCGAACGGGATCACTTTCGCGTCGGCCATGGGGCGGGACTCCTTCGGTCGCGGTGAATTCAGGGGGTACGGAGCTGGGCGAGGCGGTCCACGACGGCGCCCACGAGCGCGGGCGGGAGCAGCCCGGGGCCGCGGGCGCGCACGTAGTCGGCGAAGGTCTCGGCCGTCCCGTACGCCGGGGTGAAGCCGAGGTCCTCGCGGAGCCGGTCGGTGGCCACGACCCTGCCGTGGGTGAGCATCCGCCACTGTTCGGGCGAGAAGTCCCCGAGCCCCGCGCCGCGCAGCGCGGCACCCGCCCAGCGCGCGACGGGCGGCAGCAGCGCCACCGTGGGCCGCCCGAGCCGCCGCGCGCACTGCGAGAGCAGCAGCACCCCCTCGCCCGCGACGTTGTACGTGCCGTTGCCGCGCGCCGAAGCGCTCTCGGGCAGGCAGGCGAGGAGCCGCAGGACCGCGAGCGCGTCGTCCTCGTGAACGAACTGGAGCCGGGGATCGTGCCCGAGCACGGTCGGCAGCACGGGCAGCGCGAAGTAGGCGGCGAAAGGCGATTCGGCGCCGGGGCCGAGGATGCCCGCGAAGCGGAGCACGCCGACCGCGACATCGGGGCGGCGCCGGGCGAAGCCCCGTACGTAGTTCTCGACTTCGCCGACGTCCTTCGCGAAGCCGCTGTGCGGCGGGGCGTGGTGCGGACCCGCCTCGTCGACGACGGCGGGATCGCGGGCGGCCGAACCGTACACGGCGGTCGAGGACTTCACGACGAGGCGGCGCACCCACCGGGACTTCTGGCAGGCGCCGAGGAGCTGGAGGCTCCCGATGACGTTGGTCTCCTTGACGCCGGCGCGCGGCACCCCGGGCGCCGTCCCGGTCACGTCGAGGTGCACGACGGTGTCGACGGCGTGCTCGGCGAGCACCCGCGCGATGACGGGCTGCCGCAGGTCGGCGCGGACGAACTGCGCCCGCCCGAGCGGCTGCGCGGGCGCGGCGGCGTCCACCGCGACGACCCGGTCCACCGCCGGGTCCTCCTGCACGGCCCGTACGAACCGCGCCCCGAGCCTGCGCCCGGCCCCCGTCACCAGCACGACACTGCCCACGCGATCCGCCGCCCTTCCGTGGCGTACGCCGATGGGGCCCACGGTAGCGGGCGGGGGGCCCGGGGCGGGGAGCGGTCTCGGCCCGTACCGCCGCGGAACGGGAGCGGTCTCAGCCCCGTGCCGTCGCGGACCGGCTCGCGTAAAGAACCGCGGCCCTCCCCCGGTGGTGACCGGGGGAGGGCCGCGGTGGAGCGCCCCGCTCTCGCGGGGAAGGGCTCACTTCTTGTTACGACGCTGGACGCGCGTACGCTTCAGCAGCTTGCGGTGCTTCTTCTTGGCCATCCGCTTGCGCCGCTTCTTGATGACAGAGCCCACAACAACCCTCGCTCACTACTCGGAACACCCCCGCAACTGGCGGGGGCACTTGGTGCGGGGCTGCATGGGCCCACACGACCTACGTCGGCCCAGCCTACCCGCCACCCGCTCCGAGCCCTAAATCGAGGGCGACCCCCCTGCCCGGGACCCGGCTGAGCACCGGTTCCCGGGCGGGCGGGCAGCCGGCTCAGGCGGTCTCCACCCCCACGTAGGACTCGCGGAGGTACTCGTGCACCGCCTGCTCGGGGACCCGGAAGGACCTTCCGACCCGGATGGCGGGCAGATGACCGCTGTGCACCAGGCGGTACACGGTCATCTTCGACACTCGCATCACCGAGGCGACCTCGGCGACGGTCAGGAACTGGACCTCGTTGAGAGGACGCTCGTCAGCAGTGGCCATCACTACACCTGTACCTTCCGCTCGGACGCGCACCGGCTTCCCCTCCGGTGACTCCTCGTCGCTGAGCGCTCACTCCCCAGATTAGGGGCGGGTGATGCGAGTGGGGAAGAGGAGCAGGCATCCTCTGTTTACCGTGACAGACACGCCGGATTGAGTACATAACGAGTAATCGGCCGGTAGTACCCGGTCCGCACGGCACCACCAAGCGGAACGCGAAAAGCCACCCGCCCCTCCCCCGCACCGCAGCCAGGGCCGGGCCACGCGCGCCCCCCTGCTCCGCCGCCCCACGACGGAGCTGACCTGCACCGCGACCCCGCCCCTCCCGCCGCGCACCGCCACGGCTCCCGTCTCGTCCGCCCCCCGTGAGCCGGTCCGTCCCAGGAGGCCCCGGCGGGGGGCTCACGCCCGGCTCGCGCCCGGCGCGGGATGAGGGCGCCGAAGGGCCGGGGAGAAGCGGGAAAACGTAGGCGACGGGGGGCTGCGTAGCGGGAAGCGGGTCGTTTTGTCGACACATCGGTGCGCGGGCGTGGGGAGGCGGGTGGGGCGGAGTGGCCAGCGGGGGATCGGGCGTTGGGCGTAGGAGTTGTGCGCCGGAGGGCCGTTCCGGGCCTTACGGAAGCAGTCCCCGCAAGGGGAAGACGGACTTCCGCGTCGCGATGATCGCCTGATCGATGCGGTCCGCCGGGTCGTAGCCCTCCTCCCACGGCTGCCACCGCACGGGCCAGCGGCCGTCCGTCATCCGGTACGGCGCCTGCTGCCGTGTCGCGGCGTACACCTGCTGCCGCCACGCCTCCGGTACGGCCGCGAGCGGTTCGACGGGCCGGTGCGCGGCGATCGCGGTGAGGTGCGTCCACGAGCGGGGCACGACGTCGGCGACCGCGTAGCCACCGCCGCCGAGCGCGAGCCAGCGTCCCCCCGCGTACGTGTGCGCGAGGTCGTGGCACGCGGACTGCACGGCGCGCTGCGCGTCGAGCGAGACGGCGAGGTGCGCGAGCGGGTCCTCGAAGTGGGTGTCGGTGCCGTGCTGGGTGACGAGGAACTGCGGGTCGAAGCCCGCGAGCAGTTCGGGCACGACGGCGTGGAAGGCGCGCAGCCAGCCCGCGTCCCCGGTCCCGGCGGGCAGCGGGAGATTCGCCGCCGTACCCTCCGCGTCCTCGGCGCCCGTCTCCTGCGGCCAGCCGGAGTTCGGGAAGAGGGTCCGCGGGTGCTCGTGGACGGAGATGGTGAGGACGCGGGGATCGGACCAGAAGGCGGCCTCGACGCCGTCCCCGTGGTGCACGTCGGTGTCGACGTACGCGACCCGCTCGGCGCCCAGTTCGAGCAGCCGCGCGACGGCGAGCGCCGCGTCGTTGTAGACGCAGAACCCGGAGGCGGCGGCGGGCATCGCGTGGTGCAGGCCGCCGGTGAAGTTCACGGCGTGCGCGGTGTCCCCGCGCCACAGTGCCTCGGCGGCGGCCACGGACTGCCCGGCGATGAGCGCGGACACCTCGTGCATCCCGGCGAACGCCCAGTCGTCGACGGTGCCGAGCCCGTACCGTTGGTCGGCGTGCTCCGGGTCGGCGGACGCGGCCTTCACCGCCGCGATGTAGTCCTCGCGGTGGACGAGCCGCAGCGTCGACTCCCCCGCGGGCGGCGCCGCGACGACCTTGAGCGCGGCGTCGACACCGAGACCCGCGACGAGCTTGCGGGTCAGGTCGAGCCGTACGGGGTCCATCGGGTGACCGTCGCCGAAGTCGTACGCGGTGACGCCGTCATCCCACATCAAGTGCGCGAGGCCGCTCATGCCCGTCACCGTACCGGGCGGGCGCGGGCGCGAAGGAACGCGCGTACCCCAGCGTGAGGAGGACGAGGACGAGCGGCACGATCATCGCGCCCCGGTAGTTCCAGGTGTCGCCGAGCGCCCCGACGAGCGGGGAGCCGACGAGGAATCCGACGTAGTTGAAGATGTTGAGCCGCGCGACGGCCGCGTCCGAGGCGTGCGGGAACATCCGCCCGGCGGCGGCGAAGGTCTGCGGTACGAGGACGCACAACCCGAGCCCGAGGAGCGTGAACCCCAGCATTCCGACCCAGGCGCCGGGCGCGAGCGCCACGACCCCGAAGCCGGTCGCGGCGAGCACGGCACCGGCCCGGACGACCACGACGGGCCCGAAGCGCCGCACCCCGAAGTCCCCGAGCCCCCGGCCGATGAGCGTCGTGACCATGTACACGTTGTAGGGGACGGTCGAGAGCTGCTCCGAGCTGCCGAGGACGTCCTGGAGATACTTGGCGCTCCAGTTGGAGACCGTCGAGTCGCCGATGTACGCGAAGGTCATGACGAGGCAGAGCGGGAGGAGCATCCGGAAGACGACACCGGAGCCCTGCGCCCGCTCCTGGTCCTGCGGCGGGGGAGTCCCCTTGCGCGCGTCCGCGTACCACCGGCTGCCGATGAGGGCGGCGGGGACGGTGACGGCGACGAGCGGGAGGTACGAGACGCCGAGCGAGAGGTGCCAGTGCGCGCCGGCCCAGGCGAGCGAGGCGCCGAGGATGCCGCCGAGGCTGTAGACGGCGTGGAAGCCGAGCATGATGCTGCGGCCGTAGGCCCGCTGGAGGCTGACGCCGAGCATGTTCATCGAGGCGTCGAGCGCGCCGACGCCGAGCCCGAAGACGGCGAGGACGAGGGCGAGGACCACCATGCCGTCGCCGTAGCCGACGCCGAGGAGGGCGAGCAGCGCGAGGGGCTGCGACCAGCGCAGCACCTGGCTGGGCCGCACCCGCTTGACCAGCTGTTCGGTGACGACGCTCCCGGCCCCGGCGAGCACGGGGACCGCGGCGAGGAAGACGGGCAGGAGCCCGTCGGATATCCCGTACCTGTCCTGGACGGCGGGGATACGGGTGACGAGCAGCGCGAAGGCCGCGCCCTGCACGAAGAAGCTCAGGGCGAGCGCGACTCTGCCGTGCCGGAGGCGTGCGTCGATGGTGGCGGGAGCGGTCATGGCGGGAGCGTAGGCGCCCTCGCTACCAGTCGGTAGGCCAATCAGCTGAGCAAATCGGGGAGTTCGGCCATGCTCGCGAAACCGGCCGTGACGGGGCCGAGCCCGGCCGCCGGGGTCATGGCGGTAAATCCGTACACGTCCATCCCGGCGGCGCGGGCGGCCTGGACCCCGAGCGGGCTGTCCTCGACGACCGCGCACCGCTCCGGGGGCACCCCCATCACGTCGGCTGCGTGCAGGAAGAGGTCGGGTGCCGGCTTTCCGCGGCCGACGTCCTCGGCGCTGAAGACGCGGTCCTCGGGGAACCAGCGGTCGAGCCCTGTGACGCCGTGCCCGAAGCGGATGCGCTCGTGGCTGCCGGACGAGGCGACGCAGTACGGCGTCCCGCTCTCCTTCAGCCACGCGAGGACGTCGCCGATGCCGTCGACGGGCTTCAGCTCGCGCGCGAAGGCCGCGAAGACCCGTGCGTGGAAGTCGGTGTCGAAGCTCTCGGGGAGCCGCTGCCCGGTCCGTTCGAGGATGGTGTCGTGCACCCGGTGCAGGGCGCCGCCCATGTAGTCCCGGAGGGAGTCCTCGTACGTGGTGGGGTGGCCGAGTTCCGTGAGGTACGCGGCGAGCACCGTGTTGGACAGCGGCTCGCTGTCCACGAGAACGCCGTCGTTGTCGAAGATGACCAGGTCGTAGCGCATGGCTCCGACAATAGCCCGGCCCGGAATACAGGGCCGTGAACGCGAAAAAGCCCCGCACCAAGTGAATGGTGCGGGGCTTCCCCACAATAATTGTTCGGCGGCGTCCTACTCTCCCACAAGGTCCCCCTTGCAGTACCATCGGCGCTACGCAGCTTAGCTTCCGGGTTCGGAATGTAACCGGGCGTTTCCCACGCGCTATGACCACCGAAACACTATAAAACCGTCAACCACCCCGCCACACCGCTAGTGCGGGGGCAGCATGTGATTGTTCGTGGTTTCAGAACCAACACAGTGGACGCGAGCAACTGAGGACAAGCCCTCGGCCTATTAGTACCGGTCAACTCCACCCCTTACAGGGCTTCCATATCCGGCCTATCAACCCAGTCGTCTACTGGGAGCCTTACCCTCTCAAGGAGGTGGGAATACTCATCTCGAAGCAGGCTTCCCGCTTAGATGCTTTCAGCGGTTATCCCTCCCGAACGTAGCCAACCAGCCATGCCCTTGGCAGAACAACTGGCACACCAGAGGTTCGTCCGTCCCGGTCCTCTCGTACTAGGGACAGCCCTTCTCAATATTCCTACGCGCACAGCGGATAGGGACCGAACTGTCTCACGACGTTCTAAACCCAGCTCGCGTACCGCTTTAATGGGCGAACAGCCCAACCCTTGGGACCGACTCCAGCCCCAGGATGCGACGAGCCGACATCGAGGTGCCAAACCATCCCGTCGATATGGACTCTTGGGGAAGATCAGCCTGTTATCCCCGGGGTACCTTTTATCCGTTGAGCGACGGCGCTTCCACAAGCCACCGCCGGATCACTAGTCCCGACTTTCGTCCCTGCTCGACCCGTCGGTCTCACAGTCAAGCTCCCTTGTGCACTTACACTCACCACCTGATTACCAACCAGGCTGAGGGAACCTTTGGGCGCCTCCGTTACTCTTTAGGAGGCAACCGCCCCAGTTAAACTACCCATCAGACACTGTCCCCGATCCGGATCACGGACCCGGGTTAGACATCCAGCACGACCAGAGTGGTATTTCAACAACGACTCCACAACCACTGGCGTGGCCGCTTCACAGTCTCCCACCTATCCTACACAAGCCGAACCGAACACCAATATCAAACTGTAGTAAAGGTCCCGGGGTCTTTCCGTCCTGCTGCGCGAAACGAGCATCTTTACTCGTAATGCAATTTCACCGGGCCTATGGTTGAGACAGTCGAGAAGTCGTTACGCCATTCGTGCAGGTCGGAACTTACCCGACAAGGAATTTCGCTACCTTAGGATGGTTATAGTTACCACCGCCGTTTACTGGCGCTTAAGTTCTCAGCTTCGCCAACCCGAAAGTCAGCTAACCGGTCCCCTTAACGTTCCAGCACCGGGCAGGCGTCAGTCCGTATACATCGCCTTACGGCTTCGCACGGACCTGTGTTTTTAGTAAACAGTCGCTTCTCGCTGGTCTCTGCGGCCACCCCCAGCTCACACTGCAAAAGTGATCACCAAGCGTGGCCCCCCTTCTCCCGAAGTTACGGGGGCATTTTGCCGAGTTCCTTAACCATAGTTCACCCGAACGCCTCGGTATTCTCTACCAGACCACCTGAGTCGGTTTAGGGTACGGGCCGCCATGAAACTCGCTAGAGGCTTTTCTCGACAGCATAGGATCATCCACTTCACCACAATCGGCTCGGCATCAGGTCTCAGACTATGTGCCAGGCGGATTTACCTACCCAACGTCCTACACCCTTACCCCGGGACAACCACCGCCCGGGATGGACTACCTTCCTGCGTCACCCCATCACTCACCTACTACCAGCCTGGGTCACCGGCTCCACCACTCCCCTCAACTCCGAAGAGATCAGGGCGGCTTCACGGGCTTAGCATCACTGGATTCAATGTTTGACGCTTCACAGCGGGTACCGGAATATCAACCGGTTATCCATCGACTACGCCTGTCGGCCTCGCCTTAGGTCCCGACTTACCCTGGGCAGATCAGCTTGACCCAGGAACCCTTAGTCAATCGGCGCACACGTTTCTCACGTGTGAATCGCTACTCATGCCTGCATTCTCACTCGTGAACCGTCCACCACTCGCTTACGCGGCAGCTTCACCCGGCACACGACGCTCCCCTACCCATCACAGCCTCCGTTGGGGACGTTCACGCTGCAATGACACGACTTCGGCGGTACGCTTGAG